>JAJRUT010000042.1 GCA_024277655.1 Deltaproteobacteria bacterium
ACCCGTTCCCATTCCGAACACGGAAGTTAAGCTCTTTAGCGCCGATGGTACTGCATGGGTGACTGTGTGGGAGAGTAGGTCGTTGCCAGATTATTTATATAAAAAGGGGTTAATCACATTGTGATTAACCCCTTTTCTTTTTTTTTATGCTTTTGGTTCCCTGTTTTTTCTTGTAATATCAATATATTGTATGTGTATATATTACTCGTCACTACTTTTCCAAGGGGCAATACATGACTGATAAAGAGAAACTGGCAGCATGGGAAAATGCATATATGCATTTGTCCAGATATGGGCATATTGGTCGAGTGTTCAAAGGTACAGTACATAACTTAAACGGTGTTGTGCAGGCTTTTTCGATGCAGACAGAGCTGTTTGAACTTATGTTTTCCAAATTTCGTAAGCTGCTAACGCCTCTTTTTGAAGAGTCACTTACCCCTCCAGCTGTTGAGTCCCTGAATGCGGTGTTAAAACTGGTGGCTAAGCGTGAAAAGATGCTGGGGCCAATGGTTGATAAAATCGCGTATAGCCAGGAAATAATTAAGAATACAGAGAATATTTGTCAGCGTCCCCTTGAAGGAGAGTCCCTGTCGTTACAATTTTTAGTTAAGAATGTCGTCGGTTTCTATCAGTCTGATATGTATTTTAAGCATAAAGTTAGGGTGACGACAGAGTTGCGGTCAGACTATGTTGTGGACTCCTTTTGTCCAGAGTTAGGCCTTGTCATACAAAACATGATTCAAAATTCAATTACTGCCTTGGTTTTTGCTAATGTTGATGAACCCAAGATGAGTTTTATCTGTAATGAGGACGATACTCATATTCGAGTTCACGTGCGGGACAACGGTGGCGGGGTGGATCCGGAGGTTTGTGAAACCCTTTACGATCCTTTTGTTACGACCATTGATGGTCAAACCGGGCTTGGCCTGTATTTATGTCAGCAAATCTGTAATAAAATCGGTGCCACCATCCATTATGAGATGGATGGTGAATGGACTGATTTTATTGTAACAATTCCCAAATAAATCATGGGTTCCGGTGTTTTATATGTTGTTGCAACCCCCATTGGTAATCTCGAAGATATCACCTATAGGGCTGTACGTATTCTTTCCGAAGTTTCTTTGATTGCTGCTGAAGATACCCGGGTAACCCGGAAATTATTAAACCACTTTGATATTCAGACTCCCGTAAAGAGTCATTATAAAGACCGAGAACTGGCACAAGCCAAAGCGTTTCTTGAAATTTTACGTGCCGGTAGAGATATAGGTCTGGTGTCTGATGCCGGGACCCCCGCAATTTCTGATCCTGGGCAAATTCTAGTTGAACTCTGTCATCAAAATAGTATCAAGGTCGTACCCATTCCAGGTCCATCTGCTGTAGTTGCCCTTGTCAGTAGTTCAGGTCTTTGCAAGGATGGGTTTGTCTTTATTGGTTTTCTGCCATCCAAAAAATCCGCTAAAACTAAAACACTGATTTCTTTTCAGCAAGAGCACCGAGGGGTTGTCTTTTATGAATCCCCCCGGAGAATTTTAAAGACCCTTGAGGTTTGCAAAGACCTTTTTCCCCAGCGCAAGATTTGTCTTGGCCGGGAACTGACCAAGCTCCATGAAGAGATTCAGGTTGGTAAGGTGCAATTCCTTATTGATCTTTATGCCAAAAAGGATCTTATTCGTGGTGAAATTGTTGTGGTGGTTGATGGTGATGATGCCAACGTCCTCACCCTAGATGACCCTGTGGCTCTGCTGGAATTATTAAAAGAGCAGGGGCTGACCATGAAAGATGCAGTGAAAAAGATAGCAAAGGATCTTGGTCTGTCGAAGTCCGATGTGTATGAGCATGGTTTACGTGTCTGGGGTAAGAGGTGATTTGCTGCCCTCTTTATGACGGTTCTCTCCATCTGCTTTCCCCCTTGAAAAACCCCGATATATACGCTATCTTGCGACCATTCTCAAATTTGTTCAAAATCTCCGCTAGCCTTTTCCCTTCGAGTAACGGTCAATGAAAAAAGTACAAGATCATTATTATAAAAAAGCCAAGAAGGAAAATTATCCGGCTCGCTCGGTGTTTAAATTAGAAGAAGCCCATAAGCGTTTTGTTATTTTTTCTCGGGGCGATACTGTGCTTGATTTGGGTTGTCATCCTGGGAGCTGGTCGATTTATGCAGCCAAGATGGTTGGGACTTCTGGCAAGGTTATTGGTATTGATTTACAGAAGTCGCAGAAATACTCCTTTGCCGGTGCTGCCAAGATAGAGCTTGTCTGTGGTGATATTTATGATGACGCCCTATTTGCTAATCTTTCAGGCGAAGAGTTCAATGTTGTTCTCAGTGACATGGCTCCTAAAACTACGGGGCATAAATTTTCAGACCATCTGAAATCTCTTGAGTTGTCGAGGCGGGCTTTGGAGATAGCCAGGAATGTTTTGCCTAAGGGTGGTAATTTTTACTGTAAGGTCTTTCAGGGGGAAGATTTTCCGGATTATGTTGTTGAAGTTAAAACAGTTTTTAAAAAGGTTAAGGTGGTTAAGCCAAAATCTTCACGGGTTGAAAGTCGTGAAGTTTTTGTTCTTGGTCGTGATAGGAAATAATATTTGTTCGTAATGCTCGTTTTTTTTGAGCTTATATACGAATTTTAGCGGAGATAGATACTATGTCAGGACATTCCAAATGGGCCAATATCAAGCATCGCAAGGGTGCTCAGGACGCGAAGCGCGGTAAGATTTTCACCCGTCATATTAAGGAAATCACTATGGCGGCAAAGCTTGGCGGTGGTGACCCTGAAGCGAATCCTAGACTGCGTTCTGCCATTGCCGGGGCAAAATCTGTAAATATGCCTAAAGATAATATTGCTCGCGCCATTAAAAAGGGGATCGGCGGCCTTGATGGTGACTCCTATGAGGAAATTCGTTATGAGGGGTATGGGCCGGGTGGTGTTGCGGTGCTTGTTGATTGCATGACCGATAACCGTAACCGTACCGCTGGTGAGGTTCGCCATGCCTTTACCAAGAATAATGGTAATCTTGGAGAATTCGGTTGTGTTGGTTTTATGTTTGACCGTAAAGGGTCTATCATTGTTTTAAAAGAAGATACCGATGAAGAGACCTTGATGGATCTTGCCCTTGATGCCGGGGCAGAGGATGTGATTGAGGAAGACGAGAATTTTCAGGTTCTCACTGAACCTGATGATTTTGAAGCCGTTCGGGATGCACTTACCAAGGCCGAGATTCCCATGGTGGACGCCTCGGTGGCGATGATTCCTCAAAATACGGTTGAGGTGAGTGAAGAGAAACATGCCAAAAACCTAATCCGGCTTATCGATACGTTGGAAGAAAACGATGATGTGCAGGATGTTCATTCCAATTTTGATATCCCCCAGGAATTGCTTGAAAAAATTAT
>JAJRUT010000043.1 GCA_024277655.1 Deltaproteobacteria bacterium
AAGAAGCACTTAAAGAAGATACAAAAAACCCGAACTATTGCTAACTATCAGAAGATTACAGCCACATTATTCAGCCAAGAGGATCTATGGAAAATAGAACCAGACCAGTGACAAGACAACACCCAGCCGGAGGATTCTGCCTAACTATCTTTGTACTCCTACTCCTCCTGTCTCCAGCCACAGCCTTTAGTCAGTCAATACTGTGGAAAACGGAAAACAATGGCCACACCCTCTACATTATGGGTTCAATACATGTCTTAAAGCCCTCCCATTACCCTCTGGCGCAGGCCATGGAGGCTGCCTATGCCGATAGCGAGCTTGTCGCCTTTGAAGTTGACATCAGTGAAAGTGAATCAAAGTCAACAGGACAGCTCTTTATGCAGGCAGGCATGTATCAAAACGGCCAAACCCTGCAGGAAAATATCTCAGGGGAAACCTTTGCCGACCTGCAGCACTATCTCGCCACCATCCAGATCAGTGCCGCATTATTCAGAAGCATGAAACCACCCCTATGCGCCATGACCATTACCATTATGGAGATGCAACGCTTGGGATTTGAGGCAAAATACGGCCTGGATAAATATTTCAATAAGAAGGCGAGGACAGATGGCAAAAAAATCGCTACCCTCGAAACCATCGACTTCCAGATCAAATTATTCTTTGACCAGAGCCTGGCAGAACAGGAACTCTTCCTAAAGCAAACCCTGGCCGAAATATCCCTTATGCCCGACATGATGCAACAGATGGGAGAGGCGTGGATTACAGGTGATGCAACAAGGCTACATACCCTTTTATATGAAAGCTTTAGCAATTTCCCTGATTTTTACGAACGTCTACTCCTGCAACGCAATCGCAACTGGATCTCCAAGATAAAGGCCCTGCATGAGCAGAACGAAACGGCCTTAATTGTAGTGGGTGCAGCCCATCTTGTTGGCCGGGGAAGTGTAGTTGACCTACTGGAACAGCAGGGATATAGCTTCACCCAACTATGAGTTACTCACCTGAATATGATTTTTTTGTCTTCTGTTCTAACCAGACCTAGGGCATAAGACATCCTGAACATCCATGTCAGTTGTTTTTATTTACAGGTAGTTACATGGATAGACAGGATGGTTTATTTTGGTCTTTATTTAGGGGCACTACATCACATCTCAGGAAAGCCCCATTGATCGAGATCAATATCATATTGATAGATAAGCTCCAGGGTGTAAAACTTTGACTCCCGTTGCTCCCGACATTGAATCTTAAACTGCAACGCCCGATTCTCCTCACCGAGGAATTCCACCTTGACGTTGGACAGAGCCTTAGGAGTAACCCCGGTAAAATTATCCACAATAATCTTTCTATAGTTCTTCTTTAAATAGGCGACCTTAGCATCAACAGTTGCTTTTAAATGCACCTCTTGCTTCTCTGCCAGCGCCCGTCTTTTAATCTTCTGAAAGACCGGCTCGTCCCGCAGAGAGGAGTCGTCAATCGTGGCAATAATGCGCGCGTAAGCCTCTTCAACATCAGCATACTGCCGCGCGCTCCGTTTCCGGGCAATAATTTCCCGCTCCAAACCAACAACGGCCGACACCAGTAACCCCTCCACCCGGCGCTGGGACTCAGCAACGCCCATATCAACAAGGGGGTAACCATCCATGGTGTACTGCTTGGCCTGACGATAGGACGTCACCGCCGCCTGCCACTGCTTCTCAGCCACATACCTCTCGGCATCATCAATTATCTTAATCAAGGAACTTTGATTTAACTTAACCAGCACCTGCTCCCGGTTCTGCTCGTCAATCAGGTTTGGATCCTTGGCAATAGCATAGGCCTTAGTAAACTTTTCAGAGGCGGTACGAAAGTCGGCCGCCCGCAAGGCCTCATCACCATCAATAACATACTGGGAGAACCAGGCCCGTTGCAGATAGCGATTCACATCATAACTAATTGACGGATCAGCAATCCCATCCTCACTGGCCAAGGTTAAGGCCGCCTCAAATGACTCTATAGCTTTTGGCCACTTGGCACCAATAAAATATGACTTGCCCAGACTCACCAGGTTGGCAAATCTGGCATTCTTGACATCAAGCTCAAGGGCCGCGTAAAACTTTTCGTTTAAACGTTTTTTATTATCCTGGGCAATTTTAAAGGCCTTAGCATACAGATCCGCAGATTCCTGCCATCTTGACAGCGCCCCACGCCGTTCGGCCTCTTCAACAAGATCTTTAATCTCATCATAGGCCCGAAATGCCCTCTTGGATATATATTGCCCCTGCCAAAACACCTTGCCCTCAAGACCTTCAAGCAGATGTTCGGACTGGAGGAGACCATCAACACGGGCCAGGAGCTCCTTCTTGCCCCCTCCCATAATAATTTTCACCCCACCAAGCAGTTCCCGGATAGCAAGACATTCCTCCCGAACCTTCTGATACTCCTTCTTCTCTAGGAGACTATTAATTCCAGCCCATTTTTGTTCAGCCTTAGAGTAGGAGCGCCACTCGTAAAAGGTCCACCCCGACAGGCAAAGCAGCAAAATCAGACCTAATGCCACAAACATGAGGGGTTTATTCTGCTCCCGTTTCTCAAAGGATGACCCCTTATCCTTCTTGACCACAGCCTTTTTCTTTACCTTCTGCCCTACTGGTTCTCCAGATCCAAATCCTGCATCTTCCCCGGCCACCACTGTATTGGTGAGCATCGTATCCCGAACCTGGGCAGGAGCCACTTCAACCACTTCAGGCTCAGCGGCAGAACCGATCCCAGCCCAGGCGTCACGAACCCGTTTCATATCAGCTTCGATATTGGGATAATCCTGCACAAGGTTCATGACCGCTTCCAACTTCTTGGCTGCATCCTCAAGTAGACCCTCAGTCTCAAGTTTTTTCGCCTGACCATGCACCCCATCGGCCTGTTTGATTCGCTGGTCAATCATGGGCAACAAGACGGCTGAAGCCTTGCTGATATTCTCAGATGGCATGGTTGTCAGCTTTGTATGGGCCGCAACATAATTTCGCTGATCAAGCATGCCCTTCAAAATATCATAATCAACATCCACCACCGAAAGATCCAGATCTATACCTCCATCAA
>JAJRUT010000044.1 GCA_024277655.1 Deltaproteobacteria bacterium
CTGAAGCCTTGCTGATATTCTCAGATGGCATGGTTGTCAGCTTTGTATGGGCCGCAACATAATTTCGCTGATCAAGCATGCCCTTCAAAATATCATAATCAACATCCACCACCGAAAGATCCAGATCTATACCTCCATCAATCCCGTCATCCTCAACGAATGAGGGTGTAAGACCTAGTTCATCAATGGCAACTTCATCAACGACAATATCTCCGATGGCACCATCATTCTGAACGTCATCACCTACCGTAACAAAGGAAAAACTTTCCTTCTCCACCGGTTTAATACTCTCATTTTCCAGACTAAGTTCCAAGGGGGCATCGCCTGCAGAAGTAGACTCGCCAAGACTAATTTCGACCTCTTCTGCCGGAGGCGATACTTCAAAGTTGAAATCAATATCAGAAACAAATGGAGACTCTGAGGCCGCTGGCGACTCAAGCCCCAAATCCAGTTCAGGAGATGCCGATTCATCTAGGGAAAGCTCTATTCCGCCATTATCAGAAGGAGGAAAATCAGTTTTTTCTGATTCTCCTCCACTGTCTGCCGATTCATCAGGGGCAGAAAAATTAAAATCAATATCAGAAACAAAGGAGGAACCATCCTCTTGTGACGCAGACAGACCTAAATCAAGACCAGT
The DNA here is from genome assembly GCA_024277655.1 of Deltaproteobacteria bacterium. Taxonomy (GTDB): domain Bacteria; phylum Desulfobacterota; class Desulfobulbia; order Desulfobulbales; family SURF-16; genus JAJRUT01. The sequence continues at coordinate 638 of JAJRUT010000044.1, forward strand.
AGAAGTGGCGGCGTCCTCATCTGCCAGGCCCAGATCAAGATCAACGTCAGGAAGAGTAGCTCCACTACTGACCTGCAACGTATCCATTGGCACCACATCTTTGTTTGCCACAAGCCAATCTAAAGCATCCTGGTTAAAACCATCCTCAGACGAATAGACCTGCCAACAAATCATTTTGCCGATTTGGCTGATCAGCTCAACAAGGGAAGAAGACTCAGCCCAAAACTCCGCAATTTTAATGGCTGACGGATCCATATCCGGGTGGAAAATTTTGGTCAGGGGTCTACAGTTTGGCGGAAAATGAGGAAAACCAAAGGATAAATTCAATTCAATACGATGCTGATCAGATTGAACAATTTCACCATCATCCAATTGCACAAGACCGTTCAACCGATACTCAATAACGTACTGGCTAACAGGTGAACCTTCTGTGGAAACAATGGCTATTTGCGGATGCTCAGCAAAGCTACGGGTAATCTCAGCAAACTCTTTTTCAAGACGATCTGAACTCTCACTCATTATATAATTGCACCCTATTTAGATATAAAACTTCCCGTTGGTGTCCGGCCAAGCAACTGCATGGGCCTAAAGCCGGTAAAAATTGTTATTTTTCTATACCCATGAAAGAAAAACATCTTGCCACTGTTACGATAGAATGAAAACATTTTTATTGCGACCCAATTTCATGATACTATTACTATTATCAGTCTTTTTTGCCACCCTATTTTAACGTTAGGAGCCTTTTTCCCTCTTTTTGCCTCACCAACAACAATCCAGACACTTGTAACCCACAGGAATAGTATGCCCCCATTCTCTGCTGTTTTCAAAATTGTTGACGAATTGAACTGCCCTCTCTACGACAAGGGGGACCTGTTTAAACTAAACGACAAGGCAGTTGAATTCCCAGGCGATAAAGCCACCTGCCTTATTCTCACCAGAGAACTCACCCAACTCCTTTTTAAATTCCTGGGTAAAGATGCCCCAAAGGCCACTGTCTTACATGGTTGTGGAGGATGCACCGGACTTATCAAATTCAAAAGATGTGACGACACCCATTTTGAATCCAAAAAAACAGCGCCTCCCACCCATGAAGAAATACTCACCGGCATGAAGGGCAACTTAAAGGCCCTATCCGTAACAGAGGTATTTCAATCCATTAATATTAGTGAAAAAAATGGCATTGTCCAATTTGATTTTGGCAAAACCACCGGTTTTGCCATTTTCAGAGATGGTGAATTTATCCAGGCCAAGTTCAAAAAACAAAGTGGTCTGCCAGCAATTTTTGCGATGTTAGTTGAAACGGATGGCACCTTTCACTTTGAACCTGGCATGGCTAAAGAAGATGAGAAACGACCCCAACTTGGTAATTTCATGATGATCCTGATGGAAGGAATGCGTCAGGCCGATGAGGAGGGTGAATAACTTTCCACAGGATGCGTGCGACCGTAAAGAAAATCCATATCGGCAATATCAAGCAAATCAGGCCTGGCCACAAGAAGCTTAGTGGCAGCAAGAGCAGCGCCCCCCTTTGTGAGCATGAGGCAATTGCGCTTAACTGCCTCTTTGTCATGCTTAATCTTTTCCAGAAGAACCCGGCAGCAGGTCGAGCCAAATTTCTGACAGAATTCGTCATGTAGTCCCTTAACAATAGCGCGAAACTCCTTTTTGACTAATCCTTTTTTCTGATGGGGCCCGATCAGCAAAGAGACAATAGCCACCGCCCCTGTCAAACCTCCACAACTACACCCTGCCCCACCAAGCCCCTGGCAAAAGCCGGCTCCCATCTGCAGGGCGGTCAAATCATTCAGCCCACCCGTAAAGGCCCGATTCAGAACAACCATAACCGACTCAGAACAACAAAGTTTATGGTTTTCATAACAATCGCCCACCCGTTCAACAACAAGATCCACTATTCCATTTACGTCCATACCCTAACCTCTGCCACCAACCGCAATGGAACGAACGCGAATAACCCCATCCATCCGGGAAATATCAGCAAGAATTGTCTGCGGAACCGACTCCGACAGATCAATTATGTTGTAACCAATCGTCCCATTACTTTCATTTACATAGCTCATAATATTGATATTATGCCCCCCCAAACACTGGGAGACAGACCCAATCATCCCCGGCTTATCATGGTTAATCATGATAAGCCGGGTATGCACACCACTTGCAGGAAGCGACTCAACCGTCGGAAAATTGACGCTCCCTGAGACATTGCCGTACTGAAGATACGCAACCAAGGCTTTGACTGCCATACGGGAGCATTGCTCTTCAGACTCCGCCGTGGAGGCTCCAAGATGTGGCGTCACCAAAATTTGCGGGTGATTCACCACCTTGGCCGAGGGAAAGTCACAGATATACATACTCAACTTCCCAGACTCAAGGGCCTCCAGAACATCGTCCACCACCACAACCGGCCCCCTTGAATAGTTGAGAAGTACCGCTCCGTCCGGTAAGCCCCACAACAGCTCCCTATCCACCATCCCCTCAGTCTTATCGTTCAGGGGAACATGGATAGTTAGAATATTGGCACCTGCACAGAGATCCCGCAGCGAGTTGACCAGTTGCACCCCGGAGGAGAGCCGGTGAATGTTGTCAACCGCTGGGGCAGGATCATAGCCCACCGTTGCCATCCCCTGGCTTAGGCCTTTATTGGCGACCAATACGCCGACCTGGCCTAAACCAAGCACCCCAAGCTTCTTGCCCGAAAGCTCTGTCCCTTTAAATAGCTTTTTTTCCCCTTCGACCCGCCGATGAACCTCAGCATCGGCTAGGCCAGCTAGGCCCTTACAAAAATTAATCCCATGATAAATATTGCGCGCCCCCATGCCCGCCATAATCATAACAAGCTCTGCCACGGCATTGGCGTTGGCACCCGGCGCATTAAACACACAAATCCCCCGGCGGGTAGCCTCCCTGATAGTTATGTTATTGACGCCAGAGCCAGCCCTGGCCACAGCAAGGAGGGAATCATATCCCCTAACGTCAATCAGGGAACTACGAACTACAATCCCATGGGGGGATTGCTCTTCCGCCCCAACCAAAAAATGTTGGGGGAACAGGGAAATACCTTCCTCGGCAATAGTATCAACAAGTTTAACGCGCATACTAAAAAACCCCAAGACATTGATTTAACCTAACTATTTTACCGTTAATTTCTTTTTCTGCCACAGAACCCCCCAGAAGTTTTACCCGTGCCCTTCTGGGAATTCTGTGACCCCTAGCTTTAATTTTAACCCAGACTGGTTCCCATAAAAAAAGGGGCAGATACCATCTGGTATCTGCTCCTGTATCATTTCACCCAACGCCCTGTTTTGTCAATGATTATACATACAAACCCTATTTCGCCCCTGCCCCTTGGCCTGATAAAGCAACTCATCAGCCCGTTGTAGCCACTCCTCCAAGGACCAGTCGTCCTGCCACTGACTAAGGCCGATGGAGACACCCAGTTTTTCCGTATCAGATGAGTAAATACCCAAACCGTCAATGGCTCGACACAGGCGTTCGGCCAAAATGCGCGCTGAAACCACATCAGTATCGGGCAGGACAAGCATAAACTCATCGCCACCGATACGCACCAAAATGTCGGTGGAACGAATCATGTCGGCAAAGGTACGCGCCACCCGTTTCAGAACCGCATCACCCTCGGCATGCCCAAGATTATCGTTGACCTGCTTGAAGTGATCCAGATCCATACTCACCAAGGTCAACTTATGTCCATAGCGCTTAGCACTATCCATAAGGGGGCCGATACGATCATCAAACGCCCGGCGATTGGCTAGACCTGTCAAGGCGTCCTGCTGAGCCTGGACAAAGATTTCCTCATAAGCAATGGCCCGTTGCAATGGCTCGGAGAGTACCGTTAGGGACTCGGCAATAATTTCTTCCTCAGGGGAGGTTAACTTTTGATTTTCCGTAAGGATAAGGACCAGACCGCTTGAGGCCAAAAAGTTAAGCTGCCAATTATGGATATAATACTCACCTTCACGCCACGATTGCATCACGGCAAAACGTTTGGCATCAGAAAACAAATTCTCCGCTATCTTGATAACCTCGAGACGCTGGGGCCCGTGACAGGAGCAACAGAGATGACGCTTATTATCCTGGGGGGCATCAAAGGCCAGGAGTTGATGGGGTACCCGTGGCATAAGCCAGACAGAAAAGGCATCGATCATGCTGGATAGATCGAGGGCACTGGATAGACGGCGGTGGAGTTCATTAAGCAGCAATAGGCGCTCAGACTTGGCCCTAACCCGTTGCAACTCCTCCAGCAAGAGAGGTACATCTAACACTGTTTCGCCCGGCGCCATGGCCTTGCTGTCATCGACTAAACGTTGTTCCATTACTATCTCCTAAAGGTCATTCTAAACACTCAATAAGTTGACACTTAAGATAAGTAGCGAATTTCGTGCCATCACATATGACACCCTCAGTGTTTACCGGCGACAACACTTACAAACACAAACAACAAACTAATATACTTAGGTTTAATTTATTATTTATTTTACCGGAGCACCAGATCAAGCAGAGGGCTACATCCCTTACAGGCAATCTTTACCCAGCAAAAGAAAAACAGTCAGGCCAAGAAGCGTCATTTTTATGACGACAAAGGAAATACCTGAAGGGAATGTCCGGCAACTACAGCCACAACAATTCCATTTCCTTCAACATCTTCAACTCATCCCGCAGGCAAGCCGCCTCTTCAAAGGCCAGTTCCCTGGCCGCCTCCGCCATCTGTTTTTCCTTCTTCCTGATGTCCGCCCGAATCATCTGCACAGATTTATACACCACCCCAGGCTCAGCCGCCTCGGGCAAGAGTTCAGGGTTCATCTCGTACACCGTGCCCATAACATCCTTTATGGATGAGGTAATAGTTGCCGGAGTGACCCCATGCTCCTTATTGTAGGCCATCTGAATTTCCCGCCGGCGGTTGGTCTCTTCGATGGTCTGGGCCATGGAGCCAGTCATGGTGTCGGCGTAAAGAATAACCTTCCCCTGGGCATTTCTTGCCGCCCGTCCGCAGGTCTGCACCAGTGAGCGGCGACTCCTTAAAAAACCCTCCTTATCTGCATCCAGCACTGCCACCAGAGACACCTCCGGAATATCCAGCCCTTCCCGCAGCAGATTGATCCCCACCAAAACCTGATATTTTTTCTCCCGCAGTTCACGAATAAGCTCCGTGCGCTCAAGGGTCTTGATGTCCGAGTGCAGATAGCGCACCTCAACCCCGAGATTATCGTAGTAATCGGTGAGATCCTCAGACATCCTCTTGGTTAATGTCGTCACCAGCACCGCCTCTCCCCTATCTGCCCGCAGACGAATTTCATGGAGAAGATCATCCACCTGATTGGTAGCTGGACGCACTTCAATTTCCGGGTCAAGGAGCCAAGTTGGGCGAATAAGCTGCTCAACGATCCGGCCGTCTGAACGCTCCATCTCAAAATCACCGGGGGTCGCTGAAACATATATGGCCTGATGGATACGGGCATCAAACTCGGCAAATTTTAACGGGCGATTATCAAGGGCCGACGGGAGCCTAAAACCAAATTCACACAAGGTTTTTTTGCGCGAGCGATCCCCCTTATACATTCCACCAATCTGGGAAATAGAGATATGGGATTCATCAACGAAGAGAATAAAATCATCGGGGAAGTAGTCGAGAAGATTGGGCGGCGACTCGCCAACGGCGCGCCCAGTCAGGTGACGTGAGTAGTTTTCAATCCCGTTACAATAGCCAAGCTCACTGATCATCTCAAGGTCAAACATGGTCCGTTGCTCAAGGCGCTGAGCCTCCACCAGACGATTCTCCCGATGGAAAAACTCAAGCCTCTCCCTTAGTTCAACCTTGATGGTCTCCATGGCCTGGTTCAAGCGATCCTTTGATGTGACAAAATGGGAGGAGGGAAACACCGTGATCTCCTTATGTTCGGCCAAGACAATACCCCGCAAAGGATCAACCAGGGTGATGGCCTCAACGGTATCGCCGAAAAACTCCACCCGCACCCCGAATTCCTCCTCATAGGCCGGGAAAATCTCAAGCACATCGCCCCGCACCCGAAAGGTACCCCGATGAAAGGACACATCATTGCGTTCATAGAGCATATACACCAACCGCCGCTGCACCTCTTCAGGCGCATACTCCTCCCCCACCTTAAGCAGGAGGTGCATATTTTTATACTCATCGGGCGAACCCAGACCGTAAATACAACTCACCGAGGCAACAATCAGCACATCGTCACGGGTCAGAAGAGAACGGGTGGCAGAGTGACGCATCTTATCAATGGCATCATTAATGGCCGAATCCTTTTCAATGTAGGTGTCCGACTGGGGGATATACGCCTCAGGCTGATAATAGTCATAATAACTGACAAAATATTCAACCGCATTATCCGGAAACAGTTCTTTGAACTCGGCAAACAGTTGTGCAGCCAGGGTTTTGTTCGGAGCAAGAATCAACGCAGGCCGTTGGGTTCTTTCGATTATATTGGCCATGGTGAAGGTCTTGCCGGAACCGGTCACCCCGAGAAGGACCTGGTCACGCACGCCGGCAAGAATACCCGCACTGAGGAGATCAATGGCTTCGGGCTGATCACCTGCGGGTTCATGGGGGGAGTGGAGAGTGAATTTTGGCATGGTTTGTTTAACTTATTACACCTGAGCTTTCCCGCTCAATCTATAGCTTAATGACTGTGATGTTATTTTTTGTGGAAGGGATAAGGTAGAGCATTTTTGAATCCTGAATCCTGAACTCAAATAATACTTGAAGCACAAGGGCAGCATAAATGACTATAATATATCGCCATAACATAAGTGGGAAAGTTGAGTTTATATTTTATGAAGTTCATTGGTATTCAGCTATAATGTATGGTATTTGGGAGGGTAATGTCCCTCACCCTTTAACGAGAAAAACTGTTTATGCCAACACCACAAAAAAAATTCAAGGCCCCGCCAAAGCGTTTTCAACCCAGAGGACTCACCATCCTCCATGAAGACCACGACATCATCGTGGTGGACAAGATCAGTGGCCTTCTCACCGTCTCCACCGATCGGACAAAAGACAATACCGCCTATTTTCGGATCAATAATTATGTGCGTAAAGGCAACGCCAAGTCGCGCAATAGGGTCTTTATTGTCCATCGCCTTGACCGGGACACCTCCGGTGTGCTGGTATTTGCCAAGAATGAGAAGGCCAAACGCTTCCTCCAGGATAACTGGCCCAATTTCGACAAAAAATATCTGGCGGTGGTGTGTGGTCACATAAAACCGGAAACAGACATCATCTCATCATATCTGGCTGAAAACAGTATCTTTAAGGTCTACTCCACCGATGACCCCGCAAAGGGAAAACTTGCAAAAACCAAATACACTGTTATTCAGGAGTCAAAAGATTTCAGCCTGCTTGAAATTGAACTTCTCACCGGCCGCAAGAATCAGATCAGGGTGCATCTGGCCGACCGCAAATGCCCTGTGGCCGGAGATAAAAAATATGGCCAGAAGAAGGGCATTAAACGCCTATGTCTGCACTCGGTCGCGCTAAACTTCATCCATCCATATACAGGGGAAAAAATGAATTTTAGCACCAAGATGCCAACCTATTTCAAGACATTACTGAAGAAGGTGTAGGTTCTAAAAGGGGAAAAGACCGAGCCGTTATCATGTCTCTTCGCAAGAGGTAAAAGCAGAACTACTACTACTCCTCAAGCTCAGTAAAGCCCCAGTAAGGGTAATCAAGGTGGTATTTGGCCAACAGACCGGGGCTATGCTCACGACTGGCCACAAGCCATAGGGAATTCACCCGACTATCCATGCTGGAATTAACCGGATCCCAGTCCGGGGCAAAGACCAGGGCATTATCTGCCGTATATTCAATATCGCCAGACCCCTTAAACCAGCCCATGTGGGGCACACCATCGTAACGGTCACCCTCCTGACGACTCAGTTCTGAAATCACCAGAAAGGCCACTTGATACTCATCACGGATGGCTTCAAGCTCCCGGAGCCAGGCGTCAATACCGGTGCGCCGCTCCGAAAAATCCTTAAATGGTAGCTTGTGGAGGGAATCAATCACCACCACGGCGTCCTCCCGGCCTGTTTCGTGGCGAATAAAATCCACATGCCGCCGCATAATTTCAGGGGTGATGGATCGGTCATTAACCACCCGAAAATGCTCCATCATGTTTTTTAAGATGGTTTGTGCCCCTGCAAGCCGTTCTTTCTCAGCCGGATCATCGCAATTATGCAACCTATCCACCTGAATTCGGCTCAAGCGCGCAAGGGTGCGCTGATAAATCTTCTGACGACCATTTTCAAAGTCATAATAGATCACCGGCACCTTATTTTCAGCAAGCATGGTCCCAAGTTGAATGGCCAGGCAGGACTTGCCCGCCTTTGGCGCACCACCAATGATATTTATGCCATGTACCCCGGCAAGGCCCTTATCAAATAATGGGAAACCAGTTTTCAAAGAAAGGTAACTTTCACTGGTCTGGTGCTCAAGATTACCCAGGAATGAAACATACTCCTGTTCAGGGGTAAGAAATGGCGAAAAGGCCCTGGAACCTGCCACCATCTCCAGCACCTGACTACGAAACTCCGAATTGTCCTCTGCCATTGCGACCAGATCATAATCCCGCTTAGCATGGGCTGGAAAGCGGAGCAAACGCACCTTGAAACCCAGACGGGAGGCAAACATCCGCGCCTCAGCGTCGGATTCAGGGCTATGCCGAACCACAACAAACACCGTTTTAATTCCGCCAAAACGAGCAGGGTCAAGAAAAGCCAAATCAGAGGCTGAAGGCACGGCAATACCAGGGAAACCAAGCTCCCGCAAGCAAAGCAAATTCTCCTCACCCTCCACCACAAAGATGGTGCCCCCCTGACAATGGCCAATATCAGCAGGGTTAAATATACGAAAGCCATCAGCATAAAACCCCTCATTACCAAACCAGAACTCTTCAGCCCCACCCGCAGGGGATAAACAATGGGCCGCATAGGCACAGCCATTATCCTGATAATAAGGGTAGACAATATACCGGCCATTAAAACCTATTTTCATCTCTGTAAGTACCGCATCACCTATCCCACGTGCGGCAAAGGATTTACGAATATCGCGGGTCATTGAATTTTGAAATTTCAGCACATCCTGATTAATATTTTCAAGGGGTAGATCAAGCGCATTTACAAACGGTTCAAAATTCGGATCAAAACCAGGTACACCCTCAGGGTCAAGACCTGCGAGCCTGGCAAAATGGGGGGCAAAACCGGCAGGGACACAGCGGTTTGTACAGCGAAAAAATCCACTAAAATAACCACTTTTTTTGAGCGACACCACAATTCGACCACCCTCGTGGCCCCGACTCTGACAAAATGGACAGGGGGCAATAAGTTGCTTCTTCTGCACCGTGGAACCTGGAAGGTGGAGTTCAAAAAAATGCTGTAATCCTGTATCCATAATCACTACTTCCCCTTATTTATGTTCATAACCCTGAAAACTGATATCCGTCATGGTGTCACCAGCAGACAAGCGCACGCCTTGCCCCGAGTCAATAACACCGATCAAGCTGATATCAAGGCCAATATCAGCCTTGATGCGCCGGGCAAGCCCCTTACCCTGCCCAGCCTTAACGGTAAAGACCAAACCATAATCTTCGCCGCCCAAAAGAGCCTGCTGCAACGGATTTTGGCCAGTCAAGACTGCAGCCTCCTTCACCATAGCAGAAATGGGCAGTAAACCGCCATAAACCACGGCACCACAGGAGCTTTCCGTGCAGATATGGGCAAGATCAGTGGCGATACCATCAGAACTATCCATCATACTGGTGACAAGACCGGTTTTTGCAAGTACCCCCCCCAAACCAATCTGAGGAACCGGGTCGAGATGGGACTTCACAAGCTCCGGAAACAAATCGCCATGGCCTGTCTGCAGTAAACAAAGACCAACACTGCTACTGCCAAGACAGCCGCTAATCCAGATTTCATCTGCAATTCTGGCCCCGTTTCTGGTACAAACTATATCCGTCGCCACTTAACCGATAAGGGTTACTGTGATAGCCAGACACTCGCCACTAACGGTATCGCCACCAATAAGAACAACCCCGAATTCATCGCACATGGAAAAAAAACCTGCCATGAACTCCTGCTGATTCTGCGGGGTAAACGAGGGCGGTAAACAGATGGACAACAAGGCAAATTTAGGCGTACCACCCATGCCGGCAATATCACTGATATTCACTGCCACAGCCTTACGCCCCAGAAGATACAGCGAGTGAAAAGCAAGGTCGAAATGCACCCCTGAAATCAAACTGTCCATGGTGTACAGCAAGCTTATCTGGTCATCCTTTTTAACCACAGCGCAATCATCACCGATAGAGAGTTGCAACTCCGGATGATGGCTCAAAGGCTTATGACGGGTAAGGGATGTTATAAAATCAAGTTCAGCCATGGGACTCCTTACGCCACAAATACGCCGACATCAGCATAATTATCCTGAACATATTCCTGTAAATACTGTCGTGAAATACGCGCCGATGATTGGCCTAAAAGATGCTCGGCAAGCGCTGTACATTCACCGGCAAGGGAGGTCCGAATCATTTTTTTCACAAGGCTCAGTGCTTGCACCTGCATGGACAACCAATCAAGACCAAGACCAACAAGGAGTGGCGTATACAGGCCAACAGCCGCCATCTCACCACTAAGGCCAACCGCAATCCCTGCCCCATGCCCAGCCCTGACAACCTGCTCTATCATCTGGAGTATAGCTGGGTGTAGCGGATCATACAGATGGGCCACCGCGCCATCAAGTCGGTCAAGGGCTAGTCCATACTGAATGAGATCATTGCTACCGATAACAAAAAAATCTACCTCACGGGCCAGATATGGTGCCATAAATACCGCAGATGGCACCTCAATCATCATGCCAACCTCAACATCAGCGCCAAGCATAACCCCAGCGCCACAAAGCTCGTCTTGCACCTCAACAAGGAGCGCCTTAACAGCAAGCAGTTCATCGAGTGAGCCAATCATGGGTAGAAGAATACGCAGTTTGCCAGATGCGGAGGCGCGATACAAGGCGCGTAACTGCGTCTTGAACAATTCCGGATAAGCCTGCAGGAAACGCACCCCCTTTAGACCCAATGCCGGGTTTTGACAAGACCCCGGTGAAAAACCAGCAACCTGCGCCCCTCCATGCAAATCGAGACAACGAATTGTTACAGGCAGGGGAGCCACAGAAGAGAGTCCATGCTGATACAGGGCCGTTAAAAATGATTCTGAGGGGGGGCCATCATCGGTGAGATAATAAAATTCGGAGCGCAGAAGGCCGATACCGGTTGCCCCACTTGTTATGGCGTGGGGAAGTGCATCGACCAGATCGACACTGGCCAAAAGATCAATCTTCAACCCGTCCCTGGTCTCAGCAGCAAGATAGTCATCCCCCTGCAGATACTCCTTATCAAGGCTATATTGGCTACCCCTTTTCTGGTACAGCTCAAGGGTCTTTGGCGAAGGATTCACGACAACATCACCCGTAGCCCCATCAAGGACAAGGAGATCCCCCGTCTGAATCTCATCATAACTGCGACACGCAAGGACAGCGACGAGGCCAGCACCTGCGGCAACAATTCCTGCTGGAGCCGTCGGGCCACCTGTTGCAGCAACAAAGCCTGCAACCAGCTTCACATCCATGGACAGGACATCCTCTGGGCTAAACGTACGGGCCACCAAGACAACTGCTTCAGACCCAAGATTAGCGTTCTGCTCCGCATCATCAAGCACCACAGCGCGGCCAACACACACACCCGGAGCAACTCCAATCCCCTGCCTTAGGCTAACCTCACAACCATCAAGAGCCATAACCCCCGCTCCTATTTGACCACACGCAATACAGGCCTTTTCTTTTTCGCCTTTGCGGCTGGCGACTCCTCGGGAAAACCAACCAGAGGCGGGCCACTAAGATCAACCGCCGCAATAAAGCGCTTTTCACCGCCCATGGTAAAAATCTCACCACCGGTAAATTGCGTAGTCCGCAGGGTAATCGTGGTTTTCTGCGGAGGCATGGCAAGCAGGGTCAAGGACACATGCCACCATTCACCCTTCTTGTTCTCGTCACGCTCAATATCAGTCACCACCCCATAAACAAGGGTCTGGGGCTTTTCAATAATCATAATAATGATATCACCAATATCTGTGGTGGATTTTAAGGCGATCATTTTCTTCACCTCTTCAACAAGGGCTTCCATTTTATTCTCCAGTTGTTAACAACACTACTTCCCCACTTAACACATAGTGCTAGATTAACGTCGTTTTTCAATCTTATTATGAGCCTACCTATTTGAATTAAGTATTCAGCACAACATATTTTCTTGCCATTCTACTGAATTCTGAACCCTGAATACTGAATTCAACATGATTAACCTTGGCTCAACCCGTAAATAACATCGTAATTACTTAACTATATACCAAGTGGGGAAGTTGAGTTAATAACATTACTTTTCAACAATCTTGCCCTATTCTAAAGA
>JAJRUT010000045.1 GCA_024277655.1 Deltaproteobacteria bacterium
GGCAAAAAATCAAGATTTTTTTCATATCCCTTCTCCTAAGTTTTTTTTAAAGACTAAGACATTTATTGCCCCTAAATGTAGTCAGGCTTGATTGAGAAGGTCAAGTAATATTTTTTTGGTGGGGATGATTTGACGCTTACCTCTTTAAGTGTTACGATTCTAAAAAAAAATCAGCTGGTGTCCAATGAAAATTTTCCAGGCAAAGATATCCACCCCATGGCGTCTGCTTGCCCTTTCAATACTTTTATCACTTACGGCCTGTAGTGATCGGGCCGATGATAGTTATGCACCTACCTTTACAACAGAGGTGCAAACATCAGGGGTCGAGTATATCTTTGGCATTCACCCCCTCCACAACCCCCAAAGACTTTTTGAAGTTTTTGACCCCATGATGGACTATCTATCCGAAAATATTGACGGTGTGTCCTTTCAACTCGAGGCCTCACGTAACTATCCAGTTTTTGACCAGAAGCTTTATGAACGCAGATTTGACTTTGCCCTACCCAACCCCTTTCAAACCATAAATGCCATTAACCGAGGGTACCAGGTTTTCGGTAAAATAGGGCTCGATAGTAATTTCAGGGGAATCATTCTGGTCAGAAAGGACAGCCCCATTAAGGAGGTATCAGACCTCAGGGGAAAGGCAGTTAGTTTCCCGGCCCCATCAGCCCTGGCGGCAACCATGATGCCACAATACTTTATTCAGTCCCATGGGGTTGACGTGATGACGGAGATTGACAACCGTTATGTCGGGTCACAGGAGTCATCCATGATGAATGTGTATCTCGGCCAGACCGTGGCGGCTGGAACCTGGCCGCCGCCCTGGAATGAATTTGTCAAACAGCGGCCTGAAATAGCTGGAGAACTCAAGATAATTTGGGCCACAGCCCCCCTGGTGGCCCTTGGTCTTGTTGCCAGACCAGGCGTGCCGGAGGATATTGTCCGCCAGGTAATTGATCTTCTTACCACCCCGGATGAACACGGACAGGGGATGGATATGCTTTGGCGTTCTGAATTCTCCGGCGTAGTAACTCCAGCAAATAATGAAACCTATTTCGTTGTCCGTGATTTCCTCAAAAAGTTTACCAATGAAGTGAGGCCCTTACAGTAATGATCAAATCACTGCGCCGAATATGGACAAAATCCATCGCCCGCCAGTTAATGTTTGGCATCGCCCTGGTTCACGCGGTCCTTATGACCATCTTTGTCATTGATCTTGTGGCCCGGGAAAAATCATTTCTGGTGGATCTGAGTCGTAAGCAGGCCATCGGCCTTGCTGAGACACTGGCGACCAACGGCACATCCTGGGTCTTGGCACAGGATTTCATCGGAATGGAGGAGATTATTAACTCTCAATCCGGTTTTCCCGGATTGAAATATGCCATGTACCTCGATACAGATGGCAAGGTTTTGGCGTACACAGATCTCAAGCAGGTGGGCAAATATATAAATGACGAGATCAGCAAAGCACTTTTTACAGCAAAACCTGCAACCACTACCCTGATCGACCATTCCGGCTTTATTGATATTGCCACCCCTATATATGCCCAGAACCAGCAAATTGGTTGGGCACGAGTCGGCATAAGTCGTATTGGTATTACCGAAAACATCAATCATGTAACTCAAAACGGCCTTATCTATACCACTGCCGCCATCTTAATCGGCACATTGTTTGCCTGGTTTATGGGCCGAGGGTTAACCTCAGGATTACGCCAATTGAGTCAGGCAACCCATCGTATGATAAAGGGTGAACAGGATGTACACTGTGAGGTGGATCGTCATGATGAGCTCGGTGTTCTTGGCCGGGACTTTAATGCCATGCTCGCCATTATCAATGATAAGGAAAAAGCCTTGGCTAAAAATCTGGCCCTCTTGCGCGGACTACTGGATTCCATCCCCGACCTCGTCTTTTATAAGAATCTCCAGGGGCATTACCTCGGGTGCAATAATGCCTTTGCAATACTGGTTGGCCGTCCAGAGTCTAAGATTATCGGCAAAACAGATTATGATCTTTTTTCACATGATATGGCTGACTTTTTTAAAGAAAAAGACCAGATAGCATTAAAAAATGCCAGACCCCAGCAAAATGAAGAGTGGGTCAAGTATCCTGATGGCAGACGCGTTTTACTAAATACCCTAAAAACACCTTTCTACACATCAGCGGGGGTAAGTATTGGTCTGATTGGTATTTCCCGCGACATAACCCTGCTAAGAGAGCAGGAACAGCAATTGCGTCGTAGCCGGAAAATGGATGCCCTTGGCAAATTAACCAGTGGCGTGGCCCACGATTACAATAATATGCTCGGTATTATCCTCGGATATGCTGAATTGCTGCAAGGAGGGGTAAGCGGCCAGGAACCACTTGCTGGATATGCCGAAAATATCCTTAAGGCAGGCAAACGTGGAGCCTCACTGACCAGAAAGCTACTGACATTTTCAAAGAGTAGCCCTGAAAATGTTCATAGTGTCAATCTTAATTATGCCATTCAAGATTCATTACAGATCATTGAGAAATCCCTTACGGTATCCGTCAAGGTTGACTTAAAACTTAGCAAAGACCTCTGGCCTGTTCGCCTCGATGTGGAGGATTTCGACAATGCCCTGCTTAATATCTGCATTAATGCCGGACATGCTATGGAAAATGGTGGTCACTTGCAGATTGCCACCGCAAATAAAACTGTTGCACCTGAAGAGGCGGCCCGCCTTACCGTGACACCCGGTGATTATGTCACTGTTTTGATTGCAGATACTGGCATCGGCATGGATGAAGAAACCATGGGCCAGGTTTTTGATCCATTTTTTTCTACCAAAGGCGCACTGGGCACAGGTCTTGGGCTTAGTCAGGTGTATGGTTTTGCCAATCGCAGTAATGGTACCGTTAAACTTAACTCAACCCCTGGTGCTGGTTCAACCTTTACACTTTACTTCCCTAAGAACGCGAGCAAACAGGGTGAACAGACGAAGGAAAGCCCTCTGGTTTCATCTGAGATAAGGAATGGCGCAACTATTTTAATTGTTGACGACGAAGAGCTGCTCGGCTCTTTAACGAAGAGAATTCTCAGCCAGAATGGTTTTTTAAAGCTGTTAACAGCTACAAGTGGCAAGGAGGCCCTGGCCATTTTAGCAAAAAACAGAGTTGATCTTTTGCTCACCGACATCATTATGCCGGAGATGGACGGTCATGAACTTGCCACCAGAGCCAAAAAAGCGCACCCAGAAATAAAAATTATTTTCATCAGCGGTTATAGCGAAGAGGTTAAAAATTCTCCCATTAAAAAAATTCAAAAGCCCGTGGAAGCAAAGGAATTGCTGGCACAGGTGTCCATAGTTCTCTCTGCAACATGATTGCCTGTAGACCCCCAACTACGGGTAGCAAAAGACAAAAAACACGGCAGAGTAAATTTCACCCCAGCCCCCCCTAACAAGGGCCAGGGTATTATTTATCCACAGCCACCTGGTTTAAAAGAATTTCGAGAATAAAAGAACTTTCAGGCGTACATTTCCCTTGGAGAATCAAGCTTTCCACCTCCTTGAAATCCAAAAAAGTTCCCCAGGCGACCTCCCGCTCATCGAAGCGCAACTCGCCATCCCAAAGGATTTGGTACACCGCCCCCCACACCCGGTTTTCCTCACTTTCATCAAAAAAAAGATCAAGGAAGGTCAATGGCGGTCTTTTGACACCAAGTTCTTCCTGCAATTCCCGCTGGGCACATTCTTCAAAAGATTCATAGGGGTGAACTACCCCGGCACAGGCAATTTCATACATACCCGGATAAAGATCTTTGTTCTGACTGCGTTGCAAAACAAGAATGTTGCGGGCTGAATTCAACACAGCAGTAAAGGATGAGCGATGGGTAAGGTTCTGTTTCCGCATAATAGAACGGGTCACCACCATCTGTTCCTGGTTCTCATCATCAACAATAATGACCAGTTCTTCCGGCTCTTTATCATACCCTTGGGATCGGTTGCTATTCATAATATTGGTAAGTATCCTGTCACGGTCGAGATCACAAGTTTTTATAAACCACATCTTGCTATTTATAGGGCGGACGCGTTACAACCAATGGCATGTTTTTACTCTTTGACCAAACAAACGACCGGCCATCCCGGCTGACTAGCAATAAACTCTCTGCGGCCCTGGGGCAGGAATCGCATAGGGTAACGCTACCAGCAGTCCACTGGTTTGCTGGTAGCCGCGTCTCCAGAGTCACTCTTATACCTCTGCCCACGCCTTACAGGTTGTACCGCTATGAATAAGAAAAGACTCTTTCTCTATTTTTCTTTTTATCTTGCCATTACCCTATGTGCCCTTCTCGTTGCCACCCTTTTCACCTCCAAGGTGATCAGGGAATTTTACTATAAACAGACCTGTGCTGATCTTGAAACCAGAATCCGCCTCCTTGAGGAACACCTGACCCCCTTCTTTCTACGGGGCGAAATAGAGGAGTTGAACAGGTATTGTCTGATCTATGGTGAAAAATCAGAGGCCAGGCTGACGGTAATTAGGGATGACGGGGTGGTTGTAGCTGATTCCAAGGAACATCCCAGTCGTCTTGATAACCATAAAACACGGCCCGAGGTTGCAACGGCCCTTGCGGGGCGGGTTAGTTCTTCCATCCGCTTTTCCTATACTCTCCAGAAAAATCTAATGTATGTGGCGATCCCCATCAAGGAGGAGAATGGAGCCATCCGTGGTTGCCTGCGTATTTCCGTGCCCAGCACCCTGATTGACGTGCCTCTGGGTTTGATCCAATCGCAAATTGCCTATGGAACCTTGGCCCTGGCCCTGCTGGTTGCTGTTGTTACCTGGTTTATTTCCCGCCAGATTAGTCGACCCATTATAGCCATGCGAAGTGGGGCAAGGCGTTTTGCCGCAGGCGATTTCAGTGAGAAAATATCCCTTTCAGGTCCAAGTGAATTAATCGACCTTGGTGGCACCTTGAACCGTATGGCGCGTAGCCTAGACCAGCAAATCCAAACCGTTGTCAGTCAACGCAATGAACTTCAGGCCATATTCAATTCCATGGTCGAGGGGGTTTTTACCGTTGATGACGGGGAACATATTACCTCAATTAATGGTGCGGCCTGTCTTCTTCTCGACACCTCACAGGAAGTAGCTGTCGGGCAGACGGTTCTCGAGGTTGTCCGCAATTCCGATTTGAAGCTCTTTGTCCTGCGAGCATTGCAGACAAAAGACGGGGTTGAGGAGGATCTGAGCTTAACCCACCTGGCCAGAGGTGATCGCCAGATTCAGGCCCACGGCGTTTTGTTGAAAGGGATCGTGGGCAAAAAACAGCAGGCACTAATCGTCCTCCATGACGTAACACAGCTCCGCAGACTTGAGGCCATCCGACGTGACTTTGTCGCCAATGTCTCCCATGAACTTAAAACTCCGGTCACCTCTATTCAGGGCTTTGTTGAGACACTCCTCGATGGCGGCATGGATGACCCACAGTATGCCGGGGAGTTTTTAGCTATTATTCAAAAACAAGCCATGCGCCTGGGCGCTATTATTGAAGATTTATTGACCCTATCACGTATCGAGCAGGGACAGCAGGATCTTGACTTAAGCTGTTCCCCCCTGGCCCCACTTCTAGCGACAGTGGAAACATCCTGTCGCTATAAAGCCGAAAAATTGGGGTTACAGCTTGATTGTCACTGCGATGAGAATATTATGGTCAAGATGAATCCACCCCTTCTCGAACTTGCCGTGCTTAATCTGGTGGATAATGGTCTAAAATACTCCAGAACCAGTGGTCAGAAGGTTACGGTTCGTGTTCGCAAGCAGGATGAAACAGTATTTATTGATGTTGAGGATGAGGGCGAAGGAATTGCCCAGGAACACCAGGAACGTCTCTTTGAAAGGTTCTACCGGGTGGACAAGGCCCGGAGCAGAAAACAGGGGGGTACGGGACTGGGACTTTCCATTGTAAAACACATTATTCAGTCCCATGACGGTACGGTGTTTGTGCGTTCAGAACCAAGGCGGGGAACGGTATTCACCATTGCCCTACCGAGGTGCCACAGTTGCACGAAGGTCACCTAATAACGGGGAACTATTTTTTTCTTTGGCCAATTTAACCGTTGATCCCGGTGGAGTTGGCCTGGACTCACCTGTGGCATAGCTCCCCTTTCTGATATTACAAAAGACAATCTCCGGCAGACTATAAAATATCCCCCGCCCAGCCTGCTGGATGCGTTCACCGCCATCAAAGGGCAGGGTGAAAACCCCAGCAACCCCATGCAGTGAAGCGTAACCAAGGTTGAGAACCCCCTGCAGAGGTCTGAGAAGTAATGAATCATCAGTGAAAAAGAGGAAATAGGTATCTTTACTGCGTGGTTTATACAGGGTAGATGACAGGGTGTTGGACTCCCTGAGCCAGACTAAGAGATCATTTTCCCGAGCGTAAAGGCGCTCAAGATGGCGCAGACGCCGCGAGGTTAAGATCTGTTCATCCTGGACAGGAAAGGCGGTGACACTCCTGTCGTAGAGAAGAAATGGGACAAAGACAAGGTTGCTGTCGGCCTCCAGCCATCCCCCGAGTCTCCGGGTGCCGTCCTCTCTGCTGGTAAAAGTGGTATTGAGGGAGCGAACAAGTTCGGTGGCGCAATTTTTAAAGACTAAATTGTAATTATACCTATTTGCCACCTCTTTTTCCAAGATGCCAAGCCCTTCCTCCATCTCCTCCAGAGAGGTTTGGCTGACCATTCTACCGGTCGTTGGCTTTAAGGTGATCCTCCTTGAGCGTGAGGGCAGTTGCACCTTCGGCAGGAGGCGCACTTCGTGTTGCCTGCTGCCCGCCAACCGCAACTCCGAGACCCTCGCCCGACTTGTTTCCAGCAAGGAGTAGGCGACCTCCTGATGGGTCTTTTCCCGGAAAAAGAGTGTCATTCGTTGACGTGATTGCTGCAGGAGACGGGTTTGCACCTGAGAGCGAGACTGCGCCTTTTCCTCGGCTGACAGTTTGACGGTTTTGACATCATCTGGAAACGGGTCAAGGGTGTAGAATTGTTTAGCCTGAAGGGATTTTTCCACCACGAGATAACGCGCGGTTTGCAGAAGTAACGCCTCCCCCTTATCGGGTCGCGAAGATTGCAACAGGGCAAGGATGGATTGCAGTTGTTTATGGTGAAATCTTTTGAGGATGAGAAGTTCGCTTGAAACCAGTACAGGCTCACCCGGAATGGGAGCAATGACGGCGGTGGGATCGAGGCTAAAATTGTTTTGCAGGACTCTCAAGGATTCCTGCCATGATAACGTTTCAAGAAGTGTTTGCTTGGTGTCTGTTTCTAGCGTTTCTTGCAACCCCTTGGGCCCAAGTTTTTTTTCTATCTTATAACGGAGCCTGGTGGTTGAGTTTAGCTGATTGTCCGTGGTCTTACTAAAAAAACCAAGACCGGCAATACTGACACTACCCTTACCATTAACAATAGCCCTACTGATTTCCACCTGGGCCCGCAACCCTTGCAACGAGCTGAAACGTTGCTGCTGGTCGATAAGTAGCTCGGTAAAATGGCGTTTAATTGCCATGAAAGAGGCTTTACTGATGGGTACCGAGGCAACATAAATAGTGCGATTATGCAACTCGTTATAGAGAAAATAGAAGGATGTCCAGTGGTCTCTGACCAGTAAAAAGGTGGAGTCAGAAAAAAACTGATAATGGTAAATGGTGTTGCCAAGCCGCAGAGCGGTATGGCCCCCGGCCCCCCCCCCGGTATTGGCATTGACGTAGAGAAAGTCAACACTGACCTTCTCTACGACTTGTGGCGCTGCCAAAACCCGAAAAGAGGTGGGCAGGATGCCCACGAGGAGCAGAAAGAAACAGAGCCGCATGGCGGTTATACCTGGCCTAATTTAGTCCTTAGTAACCTTCCATGACGAGTTTATAGTTTGATGTCGCGAGAGTTTTAAAGTAGGGGGTTTCCCGAATGACCTTTTCACTGGTTCCAGCTCGTTTCAAGCCAATACCCATGGCCTTGAAGGTTGATTCTTCCTGCTCCCAGTCGTTGATCCCGTGGGTGGCGGCAATGTCTGCGATCTGCCGTTTAAATTCGCCGTCATTTTTTTCCTGTTTCAGGTACAAAACAGTAAGGGTAGCAATATCTTCTTCGTAAAGGCTCGTTGCCTGTTCAACCTTTTTTTCTTCCTCATCATCGCCGCCATCACCATTACTGCTACTGCCACTTGCTGTTGAAGGGGAGGTTAGGATTGTAGAAACAGAGTCTGAGCTTGTTGAAATTGAATCCGAGCTAACCGAAATAGAGCAACCGGCCAGGATTAAGGCAAGAATAAGGAGGACAGCAAGTTTGGCCAGGTATGTTTTAAAAAGCATAGGAACACCTCACGGTAAGGTTTAAAAGGCTGGGCATTTATCCCGAAGAATATCAATAATATGAATGTTATTTCTAAGTTAAATCTTACCCCCAGCAGGCTATAAAATCAAGAGGTTGCTGGAGCAACGGGTTTAACCTGTTAATACCTGTCTAGTAAACAGGCCATTTATGGCCAGATACCAGTTAAGCCGAACAGACTGTAACACTGGCACCAACGTAATATTTTTTGTGCTTCTAAAATAAATATGGGCTACACTAACTAAAAACCGACAACCTAATGGGGCAATGGTTGCTTATACTAACTTCAAGCATTATCAAGGAATCGTTATGACTTCATCCCCCATGTGGCCCGCGTTAGGCAGTGACAAGCAGTTTGATACTTTTTTGAGTAAACTTCTCAAACAGGCCAGTGCCATTAGTCAGATGGGACTGGTACATGAAAACGGCGAGACGTTGCATCTTTACGATCAGTTTGGTTTCTCAGATCCTGAGCTGGACAAGAGGTTTATTGCCTGTCTGGAGATGGTTAAACTTTTCCCGCCCAGTCTCAAGATCAATACCCCTCTGGATCATTTGCTCCAGGCCAATAATTCAGCCATTTGCCTCTGTAGTCTCGGGCCAAAATGGTATCTTGTGGTGGTGGGTAATCTTAGTGGTATTCCGGGAGGGTTTCCGGCCCTTTGTGCTGAATACCGTCAGGCGGGCGCAAAGAGCCGTTCAGAATCAAGGCCTGTGGCGGGTACCAAGAAGAAGGCCACCAAGACAAAGCCTGAGTCTAAGCCAGCCCCCGCCGCTGAAGATCAGATCATCGGTAATGCCGAGGACTTCTTTGTGAATCCCATGGGCAAGTAGGGCTCTTCCGTACCCCCTTGCTCTCAGTTACTTATTTGGCGTAAAGCTAAACTTCTGCCCACCAACCGTTGCTTCATACATAAGGCCACCCTTGACATGAACAAAAACGCGCATTCCTTTTTGGAATTTGGCTTCTGACTTGGCCTGTTTGCCCGTGGTTGGGCCGGCACTTGAACTTGCTGACGAACCCTTTGTCCCGCTAGTTGCCTGGACACTAGCTATGATGGCGACGGCTGACGCGGTTGCATCAAATTCAAATTGACCATTAGTAAATTCATCGTAGGCCCGTTTATCCTGAAAGAAGATAATCTCACTAAAGGCCTGACCACCGGCCTGTAGGCCAATGGAGGCCTTCATCAGGGTCACGGTTCCGGTCTTCTGCCCCTGCCGGTACACCGTACCCTCGCCGTAGGAGGCACCAATCCCGAAACCACCTTTGCCAACATTGGGAAAAAAGGCATAGCCATAGGCCAACTTGAAGAGGGGTGAGGACTCTGGCGAATTTAGATAAATATCAAGACCATTTGCCATGCTTATCCCCGCAAATAACCCGGAAGTAAAGAGGGCTATAACAAGAGTGCATATCGTTTTTTTCATGGTTTTCCTCTGTCATGACTATAATTTGAAATTTAACCCTTTGACTGCCACTTATAATACGCCCCACCCAGGATTGGCTTTTACCACGAAGATCCAAAGCGCACGAAGGAAAAGATTGTTTTTGTAAAGTGCTTCGTGGCATATATGGGAAAGTTAACTTAAAGGAGCAAAAACAACGGCCCCGAAACATATTTTTTCGTGCCTTAATCCTGAAAGTCTGTCATAAAAAACAAGAACTTGGGCAATTGCTTTTAAAGTAGCGAGATTAAGCCCGTGGTGCCAAGTTAAGCACCTGCGGTGGCCTGAAACCACCAAACTATTACAGAACAGTTACAAAAATTCATTTCCTCTCTAGCAGGTCAGGTTATTAAATGGCAAAAAAAATACAATTAGCACTTATTGCCGGAGGAAACTCCGGCGAACGTGAGGTCTCGCTGGCAGGAGCCAAGGGGGTGATACAGGCCCTTGACCCAACAAAATACGATGTCTTGCGCTATGATCCAGCCTGCGACCTTGCAAAACTTGCCACAGATACAGATGCGGGCAAACTTGATGTGGCGTTTATCCTTCTGCACGGGCTCTTGGGCGAAGACGGGACGATGCAAGGGATGCTCGACCTCCTCGGTCTACCCTATCAGGGTGCGGGCGTTCTAGGTAGTAGTATGGCCATGGATAAGGATATTGCCAAAAAGATGTACAGAGAAGCAGGACTGCCCATTGCCAGATACCTGATGGCAAGCAAGGCTGACATCAAAGATCCCCAACGAATCGCCAAAGACCTTGGCTTTCCCCTAGTGGTAAAACCCATTCGCCAGGGCTCCTCCCTCGGCATGAGTCTCGTCCATAACGCTAAGGAATTAGGCGCAGGAATTAAACTGGCCTTCAACCACGATACCGAGGTAATGGTGGAAGAATTTATCAAAGGCCGCGAGATTACAGTGGGCGTGCTGGGCAACGATGAACTGACCCCCATGCCACTAGTGGAAATTATCCCTGGAGAAGACTTTAGTTTCTTTGATTATACGGCCAAATACACCCCCGGCGCCACCATGGAGATTTGCCCGGCCAAGGTCCCAGCTGAAATTTGGCACCAGGCGCAGGAGTACGGCTTAAGAGCGCACAAGGCCCTTAAACTTCGAGGATACAGTCGTACCGATATGATTTTTAATGGCGAAAATAAACTCTTTGTCATCGAAACCAATACCATCCCCGGTATGACACCCACCTCCCTCTTGCCCCAAGCGGCAAAAGAGTACGGGCTTGATTTTTCGGCCCTGCTTGACAGGCTTATTGATCTGGCCCTGGAGGATAAGAAAACAAATTAAAAAAAGTTGTGTAATTTAAAA
The DNA here is from genome assembly GCA_024277655.1 of Deltaproteobacteria bacterium. Lineage (GTDB taxonomy): Bacteria > Desulfobacterota > Desulfobulbia > Desulfobulbales > SURF-16 > JAJRUT01. Next base: position 11,130 of record JAJRUT010000045.1, read on the forward strand.
CTCAACTTTCCCTCGTAATGCATATTTCAGTAATTGTGAGGTTATTAACGGGTTAAGCCAAAGTCGGTCATGTTGAATCCAGGATTCAGGAGCCAGAATTTAAGCCAAATGCAAGAAAATATATTGTGCTGACTTCTGAATCCTGAATTCCAATATTATTCAAGCCAAAAAAAGAGCATAAAACGACGATAAGCCATAAATATAACACAAGTGGTAACGTTGAGTTTTAAACATTACCTAGTGCAATACTATTTATTGCTTTTGGTCACCTTCATCTGTAGGCTCTATCTATACCAAACCAGAGGTTACAAAATCCACCCAGGAGATCTAACTTATGTCCTTTTTTTGTCAGCTGCATTTTCCCGGTAAAATTCTCTTATTTTGTTTACTTTTTGTCGGCATTATTTCGCCAACAACCAGTTTAGCTGGCCCAAAAAACATTGCTATTCTGCCTCTAAAAATCAATGCTGCCAAAGATGTAGCCTATTTACAGGAGGGTATCCGCGACATACTCGCCAATCGCCTGGCCACCTTGGCTGATTTGCGGGTAATCAATAAGGATA
>JAJRUT010000046.1 GCA_024277655.1 Deltaproteobacteria bacterium
CGCAAAAAGACAGAGCAGGTGTTGCGTAAAAATGAGATTGAACGGGCCTTGGCGCAAACGGCTTCACTGGCAAGGATCGGTGAACTTACGGCAAGTATCGCCCATGAGATGCGGAACCCGTTATCCTCCATCAAGATGAATATCCGAACCATTGAACGGGAACTGGGCGATGTGAATCCTGCCTTTTATGAGCTTGCTAGTATCGCCAGGGATCAATCATTGCGCCTTGAGGTGATGCTCAATGACCTACTTAGTTATGGTAAGCCCCTTACGCCCCAGATGGGTCTTACCACTTTTGCCAAGCTTCTTGAGTGTTCCTTGGTGGCGGTTGAACAGGAGAGGCTGGATAGGGATATCTCCATAGAGGTTGTAGATAATCTTGCATCTGTGCCCCTCGATATGGACAGGGAGTTAATGACCCGTGCCCTGTCCAACCTGATTTTAAATGCTATCCAGTGGTCGCCTGTTGGTGGCAAGGTCTTTGTTGCAAGCCGTTTGAGTACTGGAATTGAATCCCGTGACCTAGCTGTTATTGAGGTGCGTGATACTGGTCCTGGGTTAAATAAGGCAAAGCAGCACCGTTTGTTCCAGCCCTTTATGACAACCCGTAAGGGTGGTACTGGTCTTGGCTTGGCCAATGTGCGAAAAATCGTTGAGTATCATGGCGGTTCTGTTATGGGCGAGAATCACGTCCTGGGTGGGGCACTTTTTTGTATCACCTTTCCCATTGTATCACCTCACCTGTCGCCTGAAACCGTGATATGATGCGCTTTTTTCTTCTCGCTGGTCTTTGTTAAGGGTAGGTGGGCAAATGAAGTGCGACTTCTGTAGCATCTAAATTTTCAATATATTCTTAAAATCTCAAAGGCATTGCCTGTTCTGCTGGTGTGGCAGTTTGTCGTCAGTGTGGGGCTAAAATTTAGGGGTGTGGCAAGATGACACATCACCAGGTTTTAGCTTTTTCCCGTCAATAAGTATTCACTCCTGTTGTCTTCTTCTCTTTTTTTATCTTGTTTGGTGTTTCCTCTATGTTACTAAAATAGCGATATTGTTCCTGCTAGTGCTGCTGATTGTTTTAGATTGGATCATTTCTTGCAATCACTTCTGGTGAAGGGTGTGTGCGGTGTTTTTTTAATCACAAAGGCCACGCAAACACTCACAAAGGTTATTTAGGTCGTTGTCATTTTCACCACGAACCTCAATGTCAGGAGAATCGCTCTGAATACTTTAGCCAACCGCCGGGATCAGATTCGCATCCCCCTCAATCTGAAGTTTCGTTTACGGGAAAGCTTTGAGAACCACTCCTTTGGTGCTGAGAGCTGTGATATCAGTAATTGCGGGATTCAAATTAAAACTGAGGCGTCGCTTGAAACCGGTATGCGTGTTGAGTTGTGGCCGGAAGATGAAGGACGCATGGATCTCAGGGATTATGCGGAGGGGAGCTATTATGTCCATGGTGATGTGGTGTGGGCAAGGCAAAATAAGTGTACCAAGCAAAACACCTTTGGTATCGCCTTTAAACGCAAAATAGACTGGGCTATTCCCATGGGAACTTTAACCGGAAAGATGGCTGTGGGTAAGCAGACAGAGGGACCATCGCAATTTATTCTAGATGCCATGGTGGATGGAGTCTTCAGTGTAGATACAAAATGGCGTATTACCAGCTTTAATAAGGCGGCAGAGAAATTGACTGGCTGGAAACGTGAGGAGGCCCTTGGTCTTTATTGTCATGACGTTTTTAAGTCAAATTGCTGTGGTGAAGGGTGTGTCCTGGCTGAGAGTATAAAGAATCGGGAACCGGTGGAGAATCGCTCTGTTTTCATTACCCATGCCAGTGGTCAGCGCATTGGAGCCACCATAAGTGCCACGCCACTTATGGATAGTAGCGGGGAGATTGTCGGTGGAGTTCAGGTCTTTCGGGATGCCAATTCACTTCTTGGCAGGGCTGTAATTCTCGATAATATAGCCGATGGCGTCTTCACCGTTGATACCAGTTGGCGTATCACCTCCTTTAATAAGGCGGCTGAGGATATCACCGGGGTATCACGGGAAAATGCCATTGGTGAGTATTGCAGTGATATATTCCATTCCAGCATCTGTGGGAAATCATGTGCCATTGCCTCAAGTATAAGTAGTGGTCAACCTGAAGGGAATCGTTGTATCCATATTCGTAACGCCGATGAGGAGCAGGTTCCCGTGAGTATTTCGGCAGCACCCCTTTACGATAACCAGGGGAATTTGATTGGCGGGGTGGAAACATTCCGTGATCTCAGACCAAGTAAGCTCTTTTCTTACAGTTGCTGTCAGGCCAAACAGCGTGGTGGTATTATCAGCAACAGTCCTGCCATGAAGCGTATCTTTGAAATTTTACCCCAGGTTGCCGAGAGTGGTAGCAATATTCTCATCCTTGGAGAGTCTGGTACAGGTAAAGGGATGTTGGCCGAGGCGTTACACTACTTTAGTGATCGTAATGATGGGCCTCTCGTTACAGTTAACTGCGGGGCATTGCCGGACACCTTGATAGAATCTGAGCTGTTCGGCTGTAAGGCTGGAGCGTACACAGATGCAAAGGCTGATCGAATTGGCCGTATTGCCGCCGCAGAGGGAGGCACCCTCTTCTTGGATGAGATCGGTGAGATTTCCCTTGCCATGCAGGTTAAATTGCTCCGTGTTCTTGAGACAAAATGCTATGAACCCTTAGGCTCAAATGAGTCCGTTGAGGCCGATATTCGTATTTTGTCGGCCACCAACTGCAATCTTGAGGAGTTGATGAAGGAGGGCCAGTTTCGGGAGGATCTTTTTTATCGTCTCAATGTTGTCAGTTTTGAAATTCCCAGCCTGCGGGATCGTATGGCGGATGTCCCACTCCTCGTGGATCATTTTGTTGAGAAGTTCAATACCGAAAGATCCATGGATATTGGCGGGCTTGATGACGAGGCCCTGCGAATCCTTATGCAGTATGATTTTCCAGGGAATATCCGGGAACTGCAAAATATTATTGAATACGCCTTTATTCTCTGTAAGGGAGGACTGATTAGTGCAGGGCATCTGCCACTTGCTGTGGGTGGGCTTCGTCCTGATTGTGGCGTGGGACATTTGAGTGGCAGTCAGCAGCAACCAATGCGCCTGGAGGAACTTGAGAAAAAGGCTATTTTTGATGCCTTGAAGCTTAATAACTGGAAGCGAATGAAGACCTGTCGGGATCTTGGTATCTCTAAGGATACCCTCAGACGTAAAATTGCCCGCTATGGATTGTTGGATAAGTTGGCTGAAGATGCTGCCTGATTTATGGTGAGTATTTCGCTCAAAAAAACTGTAAAATTAGGTGCTTTTGGGTGAGTTTAGCTGTCTCGAAGAAGGTGATGTAAGGTTCTGTTTTGTTTCTTTTTTTTGAATATTCTTAAGGCTTGGGTTGTGTCAGCTATCCTCCGTAAGAAAGTAGTTAAGTGCCTAAGAAGAGGTGACAATTTGCCACGTTGGCTTGTTTGCTGATGCATGCTAGGATCATTTTAAATCACCTGGATATGTTACAGGGTGGTATGGTAAATGTCTTATGAATTGTCTAACCTCAATACAAGGGAGAAAAGAGAATGGCACAAGATCAATTAGACGAGAAAGGTTTATCTAGAAGGAAAATCGTAGTGGGTGGAGGTGTTCTTGCCGCTGGTGTTGCCCTGGGACAACTGGGTGGCTTGATGCCGTCTGCTGAGGCAAAAACGGCATCTGCAACCGATTGGCCCTGGCCCTATGAGAAGCTTGATCCCGTTAAGACTGCGGAGATCTGTTATGAGGAGTGGTACCGGGTATTCTGTGGTTGTGCGGTGATTAATAGCGTATTTATGCAGCTTAAAGAGAAGATTGGTGAACCATATGCCTCTTTTCCCAGTGATGCCTTTGTCTTCCTCGAAGGTGGTCAGGTGGGTTGGGGGACTGTCTGTGGTTCACCTGCTGGTGCCAATATAGTCGCAAACCTCATCATTGGCCCACGTATTGCCGGTTCACCCGATGGGCATCATATGTCCACCGACATTATGCAATGGTATTCCGAGGCTTCAATGCCTGTGTTTACACCTAAAAAGCCCCGGATTGATCCCGCTAAAATTCCTCATACCGTGAGTGAGTCTCCTCTTTGCCATATCTCTGTGGGAAAATGGATGAAGGCTGCTAATCTGCCCTTAAAGAGCAAGGAAAGAAAGGATCGTTGTGCCCGGGTTGCCGCTAGTACAGCGTATCGCCTGGTGGAAATGCTTAACGACTGGAAGGATGGTAACTATGAGTCTACCTCAACCTTCAGCGCTCCGAAAGAGCATGGTATAACAGGACAGTTCAATTGTATGGAATGCCATGGTGATGATGTGCCCGAAACCCCAACAGGTAAGAAATCATAAGACCCTGACTCCATCTCCACCTGGAGTATAGTAAAAAGCAATCATCGGTTATTCCGGTGGTTGCTTTTTTTGTTTTTACTCCAGTCTGTCCGAACAAATTTGAATATGATTATATCTGTAAAAATAATAAATTAAGCAAGCCAATCAAAAAACCAAGTAATGCGCCAAACATATTGATGTATTTGAACTGCTCCTTCATGATGGACATCAGGAGGTTTTCAAGGCGCATCAGGTCAAGGCCGTCAACTTTTCGGGCGACCAGATTTTTTATGTCCAGGCAATCGACAAGATTGGGGACTTCACGGATGAGAAGATCGCTGATTTTTGCCCGGCTGTACTCATTGATCGAAACTTGGACATCCAGAGGCAGCATGTCCTTTAAAGGTCCTATGGGGTGAGAAAGTAATTTTTTTTCAATCTTTTCAACAATGAGATTGTCAAGGAGCTGTTTGATTTTGGCTGAGCGGAGGTTGTCTATAATATTCTGGGCCAGCCAATGTTTACCCTTGCTGATGGATTCGTTGCCGAGGATGTCGGTTAGAATATTGCTCAGGGGGCGGCCTGTTTGACTGGCGATCAGTTGTTTGCTGAGCTCGGTGAGTTTTTCAGCCGTTTGTGGTTGTTGGAGAATGTCGATTAGTCTCTCTGTCAGTTGCGATTTTAACGCTGCCTTCTTCTCGGCGCTGACATTGCTCAGGAGGTTTGAGAGCGGGGTATCTAAAAACTCACGGACCTTGGTGGTCAGAATGTCGGCAACTTTGGTCTGGATGGTTTCATTGGCCAGCCACTCGCCAATTTCATCGCCCTTGTCGGTGAGAAATCCCTTTACCTTGTCTTTAATGAGATCGGGGCTTAAGAAACTACTGACCATTCCCGCCAGTGGGCCGAGGGAGGTGGTAAAGTCGTTGATGGCAGTGCAGATGGCCTCGCTGATATTGTTTTGCAGTTCCGGTTCTTGCACCACTTTGGCTAAATTACTTAAAATTGCCGGGGCCTCGTTCTGGAGCTTTGTGCAGATAAATTCAATAATATCAGCGGGGATCAGATCGCTTGGTGCTTTATCATCATGGATAAATTGGTCGATTTTGTGGTTTAGAAACTCCTCAAGCCAAATTGCAAGCTTGGGGCTTGTTAGAAGATCGCTAATCGCTCCATCCAGGTAGGCATAGAGATGTTCCAGATCTTTATCTGGCAAGGTTTCTCCCAATGGCTTTTGTAAAAATGTGTCTACCTTGGTCTGGATGGTTGCACTGATAATCTCGTGGAACTCCTGTGAGTCAAGATAGCTGTGGAGTTGGTCGATAAATCGCCAGCGCATAACCTTTATTGAGGCAAGCAGGTAGGAATGAAAACGTTTCGGTACCACCTCGGTGATGGAGCCCAAGTCTCTGTTTAGGAGAGATTCCATTCTCTTGTCGATCAGTCTGGACAGATCCCTCTGGAAGGACTCATTCTCAATGGCCCGACCAATATCACCGGAGGTAAGAAGGTGGTCACCCACCATCTCCCCCATGTTAATCGCCAGTTCATGGCGTTTCGAGGGGATAACACCTGGTGTCATGGGGACACGGATGCCGAGGATACGCCATGGTTTCAAGGGGCGAAAGAGCATCTTGATGGCCACATAATTGGTCATGTAACCGATAAAGGAACCGACGAGGGGCGGGGCTATGTAGGCTAGTGGTAGGGGCATGTTTTTTCACGGTGCTTTTGTTTTAATAAGAGGTGTTATTTAATAATGTTTGGTTAGGACATTTTATCTACTTCATACCCATGTAGTTTTATAAGCGAATATTATGGGGTGTTATTAGCGTTTGCGCATTTGGCAGATCCAGTTTTTAGGTGGTGGCTGTTGGTCTGAATCGAAGAACGATGCGGTTAGAGATTCTATATAAAATAGAGGTTCTGTTAATCTGGTGACCTGGCTTGCTGTGAGTTGGGGTGGCCCATCACCACTCCTTATCTCGTCGGCATTACCAATAAGGGATAACCAAAGGCCATTTGGGTGAAGCAATTTGGCGATAATTTTTACGAAATTTCCAAGCTGGTTGCTGGACTTGCAGCAGTGAAAGAGTCCTCGGTCAAAAATAAAATCGAATAGTTTCTGGTTTGGCGGAAGGTTGAACAGATCGGTTTGCTCAAATAAGCATGTTACTCCGGCCTGTTCGGCCTTTGTTTTTGCCTCTACAATAGCCTTTATAACAAAATCCCACCCAGTTACGTCAAAACCTTGCTTGGCAAGCCAAATACCATTGTTGCCTGTGCCGCATCCAGCATCAAGAACGGTGCAGGGCGCAAGCTTGCTTTGTTTAATAAACTGTACAAGGGCTCGGTCAACCCGGTGGGTTTCCCATGGGGTAATTTCCTGTTCATAGCGTTCTTGGAAGGTGGGGTGGCTGGGCATGTCAGGTGTTGATGATTCTACCGAGGGTTTCGTCCACGGCAAGGGATTGTGTCATGCAGGATGACAGGAAGCTTTTTGATAGATACTCACCGGAATTTTCGATCTGGGCACATAACGTGGCAATCTCCTCAGCTTCGGCGGAGTCAATAATCTTGAGGAGATTCTCGGCAAAACTGCGGACAATCTTTCGCCCCTCGCCCTTGGTGGACATTATTTCGGCATAGGTTCTGGCATTTTGATTATGGACTCTGGCCATGGCGAGGATTGGGTAGAGTGACGTCAGGGTTGAGTGGGGAGAAATATCATTCACATCAATATTATTGTCGTCCAGGGCCATGGCAAGGGCCACTGAAATCATGGTGGGCAGTTTTTGGCCGACCCCCATGAGTAGGTCATGCTTTTGCGGAGTATCATGATAGATTGCGGCCCCATGTTTATATAAAAATGCCTCAAACTCAGAGCATAAAACCCCGCTTCTGGTGGTGCGTACCACCGAAACATTTTTATCTTTCATGGTGATGGCGGCAGGGCCCCACAGGTTATGAACCAGCATGATCTCCACCCCCTCATTGGTGATATCAAGGGCGGTTTTCAGGGTGTTCTCGGCCTCACCGGCAAGGAGAATCAGGGCTTGCCCGTCCTGGAGTAAAGACCCATATTTAGCCACGGTTTCGGCTGTCTTTGATATGGGCACACAGACCATCACCACATCGACCTTGTTAATCATTTCTTCTGGCGTCAGGGTGGTTGATCTGCCAGCTAAACTGGTCTGGTACCCCTCATGTTCCAGTTTGC
>JAJRUT010000047.1 GCA_024277655.1 Deltaproteobacteria bacterium
GGTGCAAATCAAGATAGTCAGCAGGAGTTCCCATATCCAGCCAGAAATGATCCCGCACCATCATCGCCTGCACCCGTGTCCCCTTTTTAATCCAGGCATTATAACAATCCAGAATACTGGAGAAACCAGGAGAAACAGCAGACAGAACATGTGATTCAAGAACATGAACCCCGGTAAAGGCCACGAGTTTATGGGCCTCACTGCAGGGCGAAAACTGCAGGATTTCACCATCTTTACCCAGACTCACCTTATTAAAGCGTGGATAGGAGTGACAGGCAAGGGTAGCTATATTTTTATGCTGTAGATGGTGGTCCATGATCTGCATGAAATCAAGATCATGGTAAATATCACCATTTGTCACCAAAACAGGATCACCGTCAAACCAGGCTACAGCATTCTTTAAGCCACCACCGGTACCAAGGACATCGTCTTCATAAAAGAGCTGTACCCCCTCAATACCACCGGCACATTCTCTAATCTGCGGAGCAAGATGATGACAATTGATCGCCACATCGTGAAAACCGGCAAGCTTAAGACGCTGAAGGGTATGAAGCAGCAGAGGAGTATTCAGGATGGGAAAGAGAGGTTTGGGGCGGACAAGGGAATAGGGTTGCAACCGCGTACCAAGGCCTGCGGCAAGAATCATAGCTTTCATGGGCGGTTCTCCCTAACCGGGTTTAACAGGATGCGGATCAATAACCAACCTCACCATTATCGCCCTGCTCAACACCAACAACACAGATCCCAGCCTTATTCGCGGCAGCAATCGTTGCCGGAGCATCAAAGAGCAGGGCCTGCCCCTTTTCCACAGCGAGAACTCTGGCTCCAGCCTCCGCCATGGTAAGAATGGTCTGCACCCCGATTGCCGGTAGGTCGAAACGAAAGTCCTGGCCTGGTTTACGCACCTTGACCACCACGGCCTTTTCCCTGCCAAGAGCACCACCACGGCGGATGGCGGCATCGGTCCCCTCAATGGCCTCCACAGCAAGTACTGTTTGTTCCCGAACAACCACACACTGACCAATATCAAGCTTCCCCACAGCCTTTGCCATTTCAAAACCAAACTGAATATCTTTTAAATGACTAGAACTAGGTTTTTTCTTTGACAAGACTCCCTTAGGAAACAACAACTCCTGGAGATAACAGGTTGACTCCAGAACCGTGATACCGTCTTTCGCAAGCTCTCCGGCAATGGCACGAAGGATCGCATCGTCCTGCTTGATGTCAATCTTGTTCCATAGACTTAGCCCCCGCAGATCAGGGAAAATATCCTTAAAAATTCGGGTCTTCGTTATCGCTCCCAGAAAAACAACTTCTTCAATCTTATTTTTTTTAAAAAACTTTATGGCCTTGCCAAGCTGACCAAGCTTAAGCCAACAAAATTTATCCGCAAGTTCTTCAAGATCAGGTGCTGTCTCTCCTTTTAACCCCGTAACAAAAACTGTTCGTCCAGCCTTTTGCGCAGCCACACAAAAAAGATGCGGAAACTTACCGCTACCAGCCATAATACCTATGGGCTTACTCATCAAACACCCGTCTCTATAATTATATGCATTGCAATCCTTAGATACATACAAACACCTTACGCAAGGGCTGCGGTCAGTTCAGCCTGAGCGGCCAACTCGTCTCCCACAAAGGCTTTTGCTGAAATTTTTATAAAACTACCCTTCCGTTTATTTATGCTCACATCATAGATAAGCTGATCCCCAGGCACAACCTTCCGCCGAAACTTTGCCTTATCTATTCCAGTAAAATAGAACAACCCGCCCTCTTTCGCCTCCCCATCAAGACTTAAGGCCGCGAGTAAACCACCGGCCTGGGCAAGCCCCTCTATAATTAGAACTCCAGGCATAACAGGCTCAATGGGAAAATGCCCCTGAAAGAAAGGTTCATTTATGGTCACATTTTTCAGGCCGTGCAACTGCTCACCACTGGTATAATCCAAAACCCTATCAACGAGTAAGAACGGGTAGCGATGGGGAAGCAGACGCATTATTTCCTGAATTTCAACAGAGGATACTTCTGGCATTGGTATAGCTCCATAAAAGAAGATAAGTTTATGATATTTTCATTTTCGCACAGCACCGACTTTTTCAAGTCTTTGGATTTACTTACCAAGTTGTGGCTATTTTGAAAAGAGTGAACTTGTGCCAGACCCTTAGGAGGCTAGCACATAACCATAATAACGCCCCGAAACCATAAAAAAAGCTGAACCCCTTCTAATCAAAGGAATCCAGCTTTAAAACAGCTATGCCACAACAGATGGCCTAATTAATGTCCGGAGTTAATCCTGTCACGAAGAATACCAGAAGGCTTAAAAGTAACAACCTTGCGTGGCTCAAGAATCAATTCTTTGCCAGTCTGAGGGTTTCTACCCCGCCTGGCATTTTTCGCCTTCACATTAAACTTGCCAAAGCCGCTAATCAGTAAGTCTTCACCACTGGCAAGGCAACCTTTGGTTACTCGCAGAAAGGTCTCCACCGTTTCCGCAGCCTGAGCCTTTGTCACATCATGTTTGTGATACACTTCCATAACCAGATCAGCTTTCGTAAGAGTCATTTATCGTCCTCAGTTGCCTTTATCAAGGTGTTCGTTCAACGGTCTTTATTGTTCACACAATAATAGGATACATATCGTTATCAGGAACAGCAAGAAAATAGTTTTCCAATCGCAGCAGAAACAAACTACCCTCCCCAAACTTAAACCACCGACGACAACTTAAAGATTGGTAAATACATCGCAATAACCAGACCACCAATAAGCCCACCAAGAAAGACCATCATCAGTGGCTCAATAGCAGCAGTGAGGTTATCAACGGCCTGATCAACCTCTTCATCATAAAAATCGGCAATCTTCTCCAGCATAACATCTAAGGCACCGGTTGACTCACCGACATTAATCATCTGCACCACCATACTGGGAAACACCCCTGTTTCCTCTAGCGGCTCGGCAATAGTTCGTCCTTCGGTGATGCTGTCGGCAACCCGAAAAACCGCCTGCTCAATAATCCTGTTACCAGCCGTTCGCGCCACAACATTAAGGGCATCCAGAATTGGCACACCACTCTGAATCATTGTCCCCAAGGTACGAGTAAATTTTGCTACAGCAATACGCCGTAGCAAAATACCAACGATTGGCATATGCAATAACATTTTATCTATAGCAAACTCCCCCTTATCCGTTGCATAAATCTTCTTCACGATTGCACTTATCACAAAGGGAGAGCCAAGAACAACGTACCAGTAGGTCTTAGCAAGACTACTAATATCAACAACGACCTGGGTCATGGCCGGCAATGCCGAATCAAAATCGGCGAACATCTTTTCAAAAACAGGTACTACAAAAATAAGAATAACAGCGGTGATAACAAAAGAAATGGCCAAACAGATAACAGGATACGTCAAAGCCCCCTTCACCTTCTTTTTGAGGGTCATATTTTTTTCCATAAAAGACGCCAGACGACTTAGAATGGTATCCAGAATACCACCAACCTCACCAGCCTCGATCATATTGCAGTACAGGGTATCAAAGACCTTTTCGTGTCTCTTCATGGCATCAGCAAAGGTGGTGCCTGTCTCCACATCCATTCTTACTTCATTGAGAATTCTTTTAAAGGTTGGGTTCTCCTGTTGATTCGCCAGGATTTCAAGGCTCTGCACCAAGGGCAAGCCGGCATCAATCATGGTTGACAGCTGGCGGGTAAAGATAACCACATCCTTACCCGTTACCTTGGGTTGAAAGATGGCTATATTTTCAAAAATATCCTTGGGGGCTTCTTTGAGGACACTTACCGTAATGCGGGTTTTACGAAGCATTGCTTCAGCAGCGGCTTCGTTGGGAGCATCGATTTTCCCCTTACGCTTCTCACCGTAAGAGTTTACCCCTTTCCATATGTAAACTGGCATAGACCTTTCTCTCCAAAACTTTTTAAATCATAACTCGTTTAAGGTTATCAGAGAGATTCTATATCAAAATGTTCAGCAAACACAAGAAGAATACTCCCTCGATGACCGTCTCTAACCCATTGCCCCCAGGTGAACACACCACCCATACGTATTTCCTACCTCAAGTATGTTTCTCCCTCATAATTATTTATTGACAATGGACAGCAGACCATATAAAAGGTACTTCTTTTAATGAACCACCTTAACTTAAATTATTATAAAACGTCAACTATTTGATAACATTGACCATCTGGCTTTTTATCAATTTATACTAGCTAACAGGAGTGCCGACCATGGCTCAAAAGACAACAGACACAATTCAGGACAACACTCCACTTTATAGCAGTGGCTTCTTCAAACCCGTTGCGGAGCAATGTGAAGGGTGTGAGAGAATGATAGAAGTCGAGTCAAACAAGTATTGCAAATCATGCGCTCTCCCGGAAGCAAAGTGGAAACTTGGTATTTGCAACTTTGCGACTCACAAGAAGCCTGAAATTAAAACTGCAGTGGTTAAAATCAACCCCCTGAAGGCCGCAAAACGAGGGAATTAACCCTAACGGGAATAGTTCTATTTATAAAAAAAGCCTGCTATGGGAATAGCAGGCTTTTTTTATTTTACATGTCCCACAACTACTTTGCTGAAGGCCAGTGGCTGCGAATAAATTCCTCATCCGCAAGGATTGCCTTAAACCGCTTGTAGTTTTTCTTAACCCCAGGAGAAGCCCTCCCCTCTTCGGTAAGGGATGCAACAACCTTTGCCAGTAGACCTCCCGCCCGATTATTGATGGCATAAAACACCTCATCCATAATCTTCTGGGGTTTTTGCTCATAGGGAGGCATCTCCTTTAAAAGGATAACCTCTGCCAGACCATCATTCAATTCAGGAATCAAATCAATAACCCGGGCGACCGTATAAATATCAGCTGCATCGACAATATTATAGATCACATCCCCATCAAGCTGGGCAATTAGCTTTTTAAGAACAGCCTGATCATCATCGCTATCCACTGAAAAAAGAAGTCGCACATAGGGCCGTAATTCATCCTTAGCCAATTTATTTTTTTTACACTCTGCCCTGAGCCACTCCACCTGCAGATGCATAGGCCTGGCAACGAAGGGCAGATATCTTAGATACCAACCCGTGGCTACAGGCTTCGCCTTAATTCTAACAAGATCCTGCATATTTTTCCTTAAGTACACGGGTTACAATATAGCTAAAATAATCGGAAGTGAATGGTTTGGTCATATAACTTGAAACCCTGGCCTTAAAAGCCATGAGAATAGTATATAGTTGCGCCTCGGCAGTCAATAAGACAAACGGGATATCCTGCGTTGCTCTGTCGGCTCTCACCTCTCTCAACAAATCAAGCCCAGAAAGACCAGGCATGGACCAATCGGACAAAATCAAATCCACAGATTTATCCTCGGCGAGTAGAGCCAGAGCCATTTTACCGCTTGGAGCCTCATACACCTTCTCAAACCCCATGCTGTGCAACCGCTTTAAAATAATGCGCCGCATAACATTGGAGTCATCAACAACAAGGACTGTTATATCTTTAAAGTTCATCTAGCACCCCCAAAAAATAAACCCACGGGTTCTTTACAATCAAAAAATCAATATTAGTGTATACAATCACCCTAGGATCACAAAGAGCTATTCTTATATTTTTCAAGCTCAGTAACATTGACCAGCAAAGATGACTACGTTACAGTACCAACATACTAAAACAATCATCAAAAACACATAGGTTGCATCACCATGCAAAAGCCATCAACATCATCGCTTATCCCGGTTCTGATCATTGTCTCCATCATTGCAGGGGGGCTTTATTTTCTTTTCAAACCACAGAATGACTCTATCAGACAGACACCGCTACCCGGGCTGCCACAGACAGACCAGCCAGAGCTCATCAACCAGACAGCACCCCTGCAAGAACCAGAGGGAAATACCGACAGCGCAAATGCTAGCGATACCGGGCTTTACCGAAAAGCCCCAATGGATGCTATAATAGCTGATCCCTGCCTTGATACCATAAAGGAACTGGATACGTTCTTTGCCTATCTTGACACCCAAGACTACATCAAAGAGTATCAATTCCCAGATGGAAGTAAAGATTTTGTTGCCAGCGTGATTAACAAAGCCCTCTCCCACCCTCCCACCCCAGAGGGCACAAAGAGCGTGATCAATCAAGTCAAAAAAGGGGCCTACCTCTACCAGATTATTGGCGGCCAAAACCTACTTATTTTAGCTAAAATACTTAAGAATGAGCCAGACAAACTAGAAGATATCTTTGCAAGTTTTTACAAATGGTCACAGTTGACGGGGCAATGCCCAAACCGCACTTACGCCATCCGACCACAACTTGACCAGCTCTACCGTTACGCCCTGTTCTTCATTGGTTCTACAGATGGTCAGCATTACCTAGGCCGCAGAAACACCACAACAAGCCTCTTGACCAGGTTTTACGCGGTACAGATTATCAAAGCGGCCCAAACTTCCCATATCGATCAATACAACACAGACCTCAGACCCCATATCATCTCTCTCATTACAGACATTGAATCAACAGATCTCCTCGTAAAAAAAGAGGCCTATCTACAAACGCTGTACACCCTTAGGGCCAAGTAGCCAGCCAGACATCATTGGGCCGACATCATCCGCGCAAATGGCCTTGTTGCCTCAACCTGCTCCATACCAATCTTCAACGTAGCGGTTAGCGGAACAGACAGGAGCATACCCGGGATCCCCCATACCCACCCCCAAAACAGTAATGACAAAAGCACAACGAGTGGGCTGAGATTAAGGCCATCACCCATTACCTTAGGCTCTACTACACTGCCAACCACCATCTGGATCCCCGTCAACACACAAGCCACAGCAACCGCCTTACCAATGGACCCTGTCTGAAACAGGGTAATTGCCACGGGGGGAACCACTGAAATTAGAGAGCCGATATTGGGAATAAAATTAAGCATAAAGGCCAGCACCCCCCAGAGCATGGCAAAATGTACGCCAAACAGAACAAGAGCGATAAACACCAAGCCCCCCGTAATAGCTGAAATTAACGTTTTCAAACCCAGATAATGTTGCACCGCTGTATTAATCCGCTTCCTCGCCTCAAGAATAGTAGCCGCCTCCTTCTCGCCAAAGGCGCTAATAACCTTTGCCGAAAAACCGTCAGCACCAGCCATAATAAAGGCCATAAAAAGAAGAACCCAAATACTATTACCCAAAAAAGAAAAAAAAGAGCCACTGACACTTTTAACAAAAGCCCCCACGGGTTTTAGACCATCCTGGCCAAAACTATCAATAAAAGAACCGTAAATTTCCCTCGCTTCAGACACCGACAAACCAGCAAGTTCAAGAATCTGTTCGGCATACGCCCAAAATTTTGCCTCAAACAGGGGAAGTTGCTGATGAAATTCACGCACATTTATCGAAATCAGGCGCCCAAACAAATACATCACCCCCAGGACGCCACCCACCACAAGGACAATCCGCAAACCGTTAGGCACTTTCAACTTCTGCATAAGGTTTAGTGGTACACCAAGGGCGTAGACAAAGAGCAAGGCAATGGACAGAGGGATAAACAGGAAACCCAAGTTCTTTAAAATTATGGTGGACAGCACAACCACCAGCAACCACGATGCCCATTGCACCACCTTGTGGCCCTGGATCACCAAGGCATTCTCCGTATTATCTTCAGCCACTCGCATTCACCTAGTTTTATTCAGCAGTATCTATTTAGAAACTTGCAGTTCACTGGAAAACAGATCCAATATCCTGCCAAAATACCTCTGAATTTTATTTATTTCATTTCCAAACTTTTCCCACCCTACCACCACTGACACAACGGGTGTATTTCTTTTTTCTGATTACCACCCAACTGATTTTTCAATTTGAGAAAACACAAGACACGTAACACATAAAAACCAACCGCAAAAACGGTTGAAAAAAACAATTTTTACATTGATTTTTTACGAGGCTATCAGTTCGGTGGTAATCATGTTCTTTTTTTAACCTCCACCAATATATTAATCGCCAATAATCTTATTTTTTTAAGTGGATTGCAGATGGAATGATCAGAGTATGGTATAGTAGCCGATTTTCAACCCTAGAAATGTATGCCAATCTCATATGACCAACCGCCCCAAGCCATCTCGACGTATTCTTCAGCAAGAAGCTAAAGACCTCCAGGAACCGGCCCGCACCATTCTATCCTTTTTGGCCGTCCTCTACACCCCGGTCTCTAAATCCGATTTACAACTTGCGCTTACTCACTGGCGCAAATTATATGTGGCGCAATTCAAACAAACACCCCTATCCCAAGTTCTTGAATTTCTACAAAGAAAAGGCCTAATCACCGAAAAAAACCAGTGCCATGCCCTGCTGCGTGAGCCCCTCACCCGCGCCCTTATCGGCAAAGCCCCTTTTGTTAAAATGGTTCGTGCCATCCAAAAAACATTCCCAGCCCTAGATCACTCATCCCAACTAATCTGCCTGAGGGAGATGCGCTTTGGCCTGTACCTTGGCGACATTGAGCATTTCAACACCTACTTCCTCAGGTTTTACGAGATAAATAGCACCCCCCCCCTCTCTCCCCTTACCCGTATCCTGAACAACCCCTTCTCAGCCGAGACACTGCAAACCTTGCCGCCACATCTTCTGGTGCATGCCATGCACCATATTGTTACAGACTCGCTGGCAAAACTGTTGAATATCAATAAGACCATCGCCTTTCTTGAAGATCCGGAACATTGGCAGAAGCTGGGCCAAAATGGCCAGACCTCGATACTATATCTGCAAGGTGTGGGCGGGCTTCTCAAGAGTAGACTTGAGCATGTCAACGCTCTATCATTCCCCAAGGAATCCACCAGCATGGGCATTAGCGGCTGGCTCCTCTTTCTGCAAAACAATAACGACCAGGCCTGTCGAACCTTTGCTAGCGAACTAAAAGAATTACGACTCAGCCAGGGGGCAACCTTCTGCTATCCAGGCCCTGAAGGTATCTTTTACATCTTCGCCCTCCTTAAAACAGGGGAGTTTAACCATCTGACCACCATCCAAAATTATATCCGTCAGTTTCTCGCAAGTCAGCAGGACAACCCCCTCTATGGCTGTTATAAGGTTCTCGATCAATTTGTTCTTTTCAGACGTCAATCATTTGGCTTATACTCCACCCTGCCCGCCTTTCCAGAGGGTAAGCACCCCTTAGAAATTTTAATCAGCAACCTCTGCACCTTCTGGCTCAACAGAACCTTACCGGAAGAGGCCATCATCTCCCTCGACACGGTGGCCAGGAAAGCTACAAAAACTAATTTCGACTGGATTGCCAAGGAATGTAAGCAGCTCATTGACCATGCTCAACAGATCAAGGAAACACCTGACAGTCTCGCCAGTCTCATCCCCTTTGAGGAATCATGGCAACAGGCATTAAACGCCCTTACAGCAGTAAAAGACGATGAACTTACCGAAATGCTCAAGCCATCCACCAGGCTAATCTGGCTGGTGCGCTATACCAGCCAAACTCTGAGCATTACCCCCAAGATGCAAAAGCACAGTAAGGGCATAACCTGGTCCAAGGGACGATCAATCTCATACAAACGCCTCTTCGAACAGACAGATATGGATTTCCTAACCGACCAGGACAAGAAAATTCTCAGTTCCCTACAGGAGAAGACATATAAGGGAACCAGCAAATATGAATTCGATCCGGCCCGCGCCCTGCCAGCCCTTATTGGTCACCCCCATGTCTTCCTTCAGAGTAACCCTGATGTTGCTGTGGAAATCACCGAAGGATTTCCAGAACTTATCGTCAAGGAACAGGGCAAAGACATTCGCCTAAAACTCTCGCCAGAACTGGGTAATGCCAAAGTAGTTGTCCAGCAGAAGGGGCCACACCTCTTCAAAATAATAAAGGTCAGTCCAGAGCACCACCGAATCCTTGAAATCCTTGGACACGGGGGGCTTACCATCCCTAAAACCGGCAAAGATCAGGTCCTGGAGACCCTGGGTGCCCTATCCTCCTCTGTGACCATCCACTCGGAGATAGGCCAACCTGCCTCGGATATCCCGGAAGTAACCCCAGACTCCACTCCGATTGTGCAACTCACTCCTGTTGGTAATGGCTTTCGCCTGGCCATCCTTGTCCGCCCCTTTGGTATCCATGGCCCTTACGTACAACCGGGGCACGGCCCCATCAGAATCATTGCCGATATTGCCGGAAAACGACTACAAACCACCCGCCATTTCCCCGAAGAACTCCGGGGCTGCAACCAGACTATTCAGCACTGCTCTATTCTAAGCCACCTGGAATGTACAGACTATCAGTACTACTTGAATGATACAGAGAGCTGTCTATCCCTCCTTGAAGAACTTGATGCAATTAAAGACATGGTACGCATCGAATGGCCAGAGGGTGAAAAACTGCGCCTGACAAACTCCATTGACTTTAAAAATCTCAAGATTGGCATCAAAAACAAGGGCAACTGGTTTAGTGTTGAAGGTAAGATAAAGATTGACCAGGACAAGGTCATGGATATGCGGCAACTGATTCAGCTTGTGAATAAACAACAATCCCGATTTATCCCTTTGCAAAACGGCCAATTCGTGGCCCTGTCAAAGTCATTAAAAAGTCGAGTGGACGACCTTGCCGCCATTAGCAACATCACTAAAAAAGAACTGAGTATCCACCCCTTAACCAGCCACATCCTCTCCGACTTTGCCAGTGAAGGAGCAGAGATTACGGGCAATGAGGTTTGGAAGCAACAGCTTTCCCTCATCGAGGAGGCACAATCCATCCATCCCAAACTTCCATCAACCCTACAGGCCGAGTTGCGGGACTACCAGGAGGATGGATACCTCTGGCTCATGCGCCTTGCCCATTGGGGGGGAGGAGCCTGTCTTGCCGATGACATGGGCCTTGGTAAAACCATTCAGGCCCTAGGCGTACTCCTTACCCGGGCATCTGAGGGCCCGTGTCTCATCGTTGCCCCAACCTCAGTTTGTCTGAACTGGCTGGATGAGACCCACCGTTTTGCGCCATCCCTCACCCCCATTATTTTCGGCGGGAGTCAACGGGAAGATATGGTCAAAAACCTAAAACCGTTTGATATGCTGATTTCAAGCTACGGCCTTCTACAACAGGAAGAAGCACTCCTCGCCTCCCGTGAATGGTGTACCATTGTTTTGGATGAAGCCCAGGCCATTAAAAATATTGCCACCAAACGTTCCAGGGCCGCCATGAGCCTCTCGGCCAAGTTCAAGATTATAACGACGGGTACACCTATTGAAAATCACCTTGGCGAACTGTGGAATCTCTTTAATTTTATAAATCCTGGCCTCCTCGGCAACCACAACCAGTTTAACCGCCGTTTTGCCACCCCCATCGAGCGCCACAATGACCCGAAGGCCAGACAGACCCTTAAAAAGATTGTCCACCCCTTTATTCTCAGAAGGCTAAAAAGTCAGGTCCTGGAAGAACTTCCGCCCCGAACAGAAATTGTTCTCAAGGTGGAGATGAGCGATGATGAACGCTCTTTTTATGAGGCACTCCGGCAGGAAGCCTTGGCAAATATCCAGAATGAAGGCGTAGCACGCTCACGTCCCATGCGTATCCTGGCCGAAATAACAAGGCTCAGACAGGCCAGTTGTCATCCACGTCTCGTGACCCCGACCGCCACCATAAAAAGCTCAAAACTTGCCCTCTTCAGCCGAGTCATCACAGACCTGCTGGAAAACAAGCATAAAGCCCTGGTTTTCAGCCAATTCACCAGCCACCTGGCCCTGATCCGGGAATACCTCGACAAACAGAACATCCGCTATCAATATCTTGATGGAAACACCCCCACAAAAAAACGTGCCGCACGGGTCAAGGCCTTTCAGGCCGGCGAGGGAGATCTATTTCTCATCAGCCTGAAGGCTGGGGGGGTTGGACTCAATCTTACCGCCGCAGATTACGTCATTCACATGGATCCGTGGTGGAACCCGGCCGTGGAAGATCAGGCCTCAGACCGAGCCCACCGCATTGGCCAGGTCCATCCGGTAACGATATACCGGTTGGTGGTAACAAATACCATTGAGGAAAAGATCGTTGCCCTGCATCATGACAAAAAGGAACTGGCCACCAGTCTCCTGAACGGGACATCCGCCGGGACAGCCATTAATACAGAAGAACTGGTACGCCTGCTCCAGGAAAACAGATAGACGTTCTGGATTCTGGCTAAAAAAAACTATTTTTCAGCCATTTGTTCCGCTGTGGCGTTTTGCTCATCAAGAATACGCATTCCTTCCATAAGAAGACCAAGGAAATTGCCGATGGGTTTTGTCCCCATGGATTCAAGGGATAGGGAAGAAGTAAACTTGAACGTACCTTTTGCCTCACGCAGAATGGCCCAAAATGCCTCTTTGCCTGTAAGTCCAGCGTAGTCAGCTTGGACAATAGCGCCATCGGCGAAAGCCATCTGACCTTTCCCCTGGGAAAGCTTCAAGTCAAATATTCCGGTTTTCCGGTTCTCATTGAACATCTGAAAGAGTTCTGAAGGATTGATATCTTCAAAACTACCCGCTACCCCTGCGGCAAATTCTTCCGAGCGCTGGGTATTGGCCTGGGACAAACGCTGTACCAACATCCGGGTAAAGGCCATTTGCAGGAAGGGGTATTTCACCAGAACATCGCTTAGATCTTTACCGGAAAGCAAGAGAACACGGCTAGGTTCTGCGGCCTTAATGGTAGCCGACACGGGCTTACCAGAAATAAGACTCATCTCACCAAAAATTTCCCCCCGATTGAGAGTGACGATAACCTCACCACCATCATCATCCACCACCGACACAGAACCCGAAACAATAATATAGAGATGGGTTCCGGCATCACCCTTTTTAAGGATCTTCTGACCAGGGGCAAAAACAACCTGCTGCAAATGATTAACAATCTCCCGCAGATGGTCCCCTTGCAGGGCCTGAAAAAAGGAAAATGTACCGAGCATATCGACAAGGGCCTCAGACTCCAGGGCATTCTCATGCTTTGCCGCCGAGGTCAGCACCCGCATTTCCGGGGTCAAATAATCCCCACCTCTATCGGAAACAGGACCAAACTTAATAATGCCTGTACACCCAGGGCAACTATATGAATCTTTTAGTTTTTCACTACCATCCTTTTTCTGATCGAGATATTGTAGTAAAATATCGGCAAGTCCCTTGGCCAGAAACAAACAGGCAGGCTTACCGTAGGGTGGCAACAGAGATAACCCAGACAATGAAAAAAGGTCATGCTCTTCGTACATGGGACAATTTCGAACTTCTTTAATGGCAAAATGTGCTTCAAGTAACTTCATATAAACTCTTCAAATTGATTGTGTTTTTTCCAGTCATTGTAACTTTATCACAAGGGTATCTTGACAAAAAGCGGTAAGTTCCCTGTAATAGACGAATCACTATAACTGTTTTCAGGCAAATATACCATAACCACAAGGGGCTTTCCTTGTTTAAATCCCCCAAAGTCAACTTTCTCCACCGTTGTCAAACATCCAAACGATACGGACCACCATGACCTTTTGCAAGTTTAAGTATAACCAGTTTGGCGGAACAGAAAAACTCATTGCCGAGGATTCAGGTTTTGTTCTGCAACACAATCACTACATCAATAAAGGCACGGCGTTTACCACCGAGGAGCGCCAGCGGTTGAAGCTGTCCGGCGCCCTCCCCCCGCAGCCCCGCTCCCTTGATCATCAAATTCTAAACTCCGTTATCAAGGTGGACGAAAAGCCAGATGATGTGGAAAAATACATCTATATTCGCTCGCTATACGACCGCAACGTAACCCTGGCTCACGCCATGATAAGCTCCAATATCGGCAAGTATATGTCCATAATTTACACCCCGACGGTGGGCCTTGTCTGTCAGCGTTACTCGTCCATTTTCAGGCATGCCAATGGAGTTCATCTCTATCCCGGCAACATAGATAAGGCCGAAGAGATCCTACGACAATACGCGTACCGGAATATTCGCGTTGCTGTAGTTACTGACAATCAGGGTATTCTCGGCCTTGGCGACCAGGGAACCGGCGGCATTGCCATCTGCCTTGGCAAACTTATGCTCTACACCCAGGGCGCCGGTATTGCCCCCTGGCATTGCCTTCCCATCTCCCTCGATATCGGCACCGACAATAAGCTCCTACTTGAAGACAAAGATTATCTGGGCTGGCGTAAAGAGCGCCTCACCGGAGATGCGTTCCTTGATTTTATTGACCTATTTGCCAAGGCATTTAACAAAGTCTTTCCCCACGCCCTATGTCAGTGGGAGGATTTTTCCAAGCAGAACGCCTTTGCCATCCGTGACACATACGTCGACAAGATGATCAGTTTTAATGACGACATCCAGGGAACCGGAGCCGTAACACTTTCCGCAGTCATCGCTGCCATGCGGATCAAAAAGGAAAGTCTAAAGGATCAAGTTTTCCTTATTCACGGGGCAGGGGCAGGTGGTATTGGCGTGGCAGAGCAAATCTATGTTGCTCTCACCGAGGAAGGATTAAGCACCAAGGAGGCTCTGTCCAAAATCTTCACCACGGATTCCAAGGGACTGGTTGTAAGCAATCAGAAGCAACCAGTTTATAAGGACAAGTTTTCAAAATCCCCCTCTGATTTCCCCTGGATCAGTGGTTTGAGCAGAGATTGTTTGCATGATGTTATTGAAAAGGCCAAAGTTAGCGTACTGATCGGCACCTCCGGTCAACCGGGAAGCTTCACGAAACCCATTGTCCAAGCAGTTCTTGCCAACACCAGACGTCCTGTCATCCTGCCCCTCTCAAACCCAACCACCAAGTGCGAAGCCACGCCGGAAGAGATCATCCACTGGACAAAGGGCCACGCCCTTATCGCCACAGGTAGCCCTTTTGAGCCGGTGACCTATAACGGCCAATCCCATGTCGTTGGTCAATGCAATAATGTCTTTGTTTTTCCAGGGGTGGGGCTTGGTGTTATCGGTTCAGGGGCAACCACAGTAAGCCCTTCATTCTTTACAGCAGCAGCCCACGCCGTAGCCGGGCAAATCCCGGAACATTCCTTAACCAATGGCGAGCTTCTCCCCCAGATCAAGCAACTTAAAAAGGTGAGCATGGAGGTGGCCTTGGCCGTTGGCAAAAAAGCCATAACTGAACAAACAGACTTGCAGTGCAAATTCAGCACATTTCAGCACAATAATGACCCCGAAAGACTCAGCACCATATTAAGCAATATGCGTTGGAGCCCAGACTATCTCCCCATTGAACTACAAATAAGCTAAGGGTCTGTAGGGGGAATAACATGGCTAATATTGCGCCTCTAGTTTGGGCTAGATCTGGATACGACGATTGAGTCGTATGCAAAGATGGCCCGAAGATAAGATGCAAGAT
Organism: Deltaproteobacteria bacterium; assembly: GCA_024277655.1. GTDB lineage: Bacteria > Desulfobacterota > Desulfobulbia > Desulfobulbales > SURF-16 > JAJRUT01. Next base: position 15,338 of record JAJRUT010000047.1, read on the forward strand.
TGGTCGTGTTACTTTTTTCACGGGCCTATATCATCCGCCCCCTTGGCGGCAGTCATTATTAACCTCGTGCGGTCATGACTGATACTGGTTCTGCCCCGGTCAGTTCTATTGACCAACTCTTTTTTGGCAATCCTGACCTTAGTGTTAGCATGGAAGGCCTTAGTGACCAGCACAGACATTCGATCAACATCACCCCAAAGTTTGTCCCTTAACTTGTTTTTATCGGCAAGCAACCCTTGCTGTTGTTTGACGAGGGTGCTGAGTTTATGCAAAATTTCCACATATAACTCCCGTTGTTTGGGGGGAGAATTTGCCAGAAGCTCTTTCACCAACCCCGGTTCAATGGCCTGCAAATTCAAGGTTCGCATAATCTTTGTAATATTGGACTCACAGTCGACAATACCCTTCTTCAACTGTTTTAATAGAGCCAATTTATGGGGAGCTGGCTCCACCACAACCGTTGTCAAAACATTGGAAGGGGAACCTGTCCTTGAAGCCTCAATACCAGACGAAGAACAGACAGTTCCACCAACAATTGACCCACCTCGCTCTCCACTTCCCGGCCCCACTTTGATAGAGCCTACACTGCGAATCACCGCAGAAAAGGCATACTGATTAATCAGCACCTGCCCCTTCACCACAATTTTTGCATCCTGAACAAATTCAGTCTGCAAGTTCCCCATGACCACAACCTCGGTCTTTTCACCAATAATCCCCCCCTTCACCTGCAGGTTACCCTGAACAATCAATTTTGACCCAGGTTCAAGGGTGCCATTAATAATGGCATCCTTGGTTGATTTCACCGTAAAATCAGAACAGACATTGCCAGCAACCAAGAGACAGCAATCCACATCTATATTGCCGGTGGAAAAATCAACATTTCCCTTCACCTGATACAAGGGGTCAATCTCAAGCTTACCGTTTTGGTACTGAATCACTCCCTCTGTTTCCGAGTAATACCAGATTTCACCGTCGTCACGTTCCTCTACCCGGACATTCGCCTTGGCATCGACCCTTAAAGGGGTTCCTGGCTCTGCCGGTAACTCTTCAGCCAATAAGGTAAAGCCCGCCTCGCCGCTAGTGGGCATTGACAATGTGGCAAAATGGTTATCTGCCTCAACCGTCTTTACCAAATTGAGAACCCTGTAGTCTATGGAGCCATCATCACGAAGAGCAGATGGCGGGTCTGTGCCCTCAAAAAGTAAGGCCCCATCACTGCCGCGCACCGGTTCCCTGCCCCGGGCCGCCACATACCACCCATCTTTTTTTTCCAGTTCAAGCAACGCACTGAGCTCTTCAACGCAACCACCCTCAGTCTCTCTCTTTAGCCCTGCAGCAAGGAGCAGAGCTGTTAGATCCAGACCGAGGGGAGCCTTATAAGGCGTCATTTGGGGCAACTGGACATACCACGCCGTCATACTGTCCTCTGCCACCACAATAGGCGAGACCACAGATAGATTGCGCTCAAGAATAAGAACATAACCAAATAGAAACGCTAAAAATTTTTGGCCGTCACTGGCCAATTGCACATGATCCCCTGCAACAACGTCCATAAACTCTGGAGGCGAAATATCCCGACCAAAGATATCATACCCGGCCACCCCTCCCATGGGACTTCTTTTACTCACCAAGACATCTCCCGCCCGGACTACTTTGGCCAAAATACCTGAAGTAGCAGCAGGTTTCACCTTACTTATAAAATACTCTTTTATAGCCTTAGAATCATAAAGATTACCATCAACAGTAATGGTATTGCCGTCACCAACTACAACCTCCGCCCCAGCAAACACATTATACTCAGCCCCACCCGGCACAGCAGGAGGCCTGCCTTCAGCCACAAGCAAAGAACCTTGCCATACAGGTTCACGCCTCAGACTGTCAGCAAGCTCCACCAAGGCCTCGGGTATAATCCCATGGGTGATCTTATTTTCACTCAAAAAAGCCTTCAACTTATCAGGATTCAAATGGGAACAATGAGCCGTTTCACCAGCCACCTCTAGCAGGGTAACAGCCATGCTATCTGGACTGATCAATAACCGCACACGCCCCCACACCGGATTGTAGGAACATTCTCCAGTAGTCAAAGTTTCAGGCTCTTCCCCTGCAGTTTTATCCATGAAAGTCATATCTCATTATTCAATAAAATCCAGGAGAACATCATCAAGGGTCTTGGTCCAGCTACTCTTATCAAGGGTAATATTATGATCCGTAATGGCTATGGCTGCATGGACGGTAAAGGTGTAAATAGTTTGACCATTTACAAGTAATTCATCTTCACTCAAGCCCTTTTCACCATCCCAACAAACCTCAATAACCCCCAGGACATCATCCCCCTTACAAATAGGTACAGCCATAAAAGTACATTTATCCCCGATTGGAGATATTACCTCCATGCGTCCCCCGGCCAGGGTATCTCTTGCCAGCGCAGAAGGAGCCAAAACCATACTGCGCTGGCTGTCCACAGGAGAAACACACACTGGCTGTAACTGGTTGTTTTCATCTTTGAGATGAATGACCCCGCAATCCACTGACACCACATCAGCAACTACCTCAAGAATGGTTTGGAGTGTATCATTTAATTTATGAATGGTTAAAAGATGACGAAGGACACGATCGCGCCCTTCAAGTTCACGCACTGTACGTTTAAGAGTATGGGAAAGTTTGCTGTTTTCAGCGTAGGCCTGTTTCTGCTTTTGCAGATGGTACTCCACCGTTTTTTCCATGTGGAAGGTCAACTCTTCAAGCTCACCACTTGCAACAATAAGTTTTTTTGCATCCTGTAAATACTTAACTTGCTGTGAATACCTAGAAACAGCCGCCATAACCCCACGCTGAAACACCTCCATGTCAATATCACGGGGGTAACAGCCAAAAAGTCCCCGACTATTTATTATCCGTGCCATAAGCAGTGGCTCAAGAACATCCGCGACAAGGATAAACTCAGCCAGAGGAGACCTGTCTGGTAACTGCTGCAGCAATCCCTCAGCGCAGGAATCCCCAACAATAATGGTAGCAGGCTCAAGGCCGGTACTGAGAAGGCTGAGCACCATCTCCACCGACGAACAAGAATGTACCTGGTGCCCAGAGCCGGCAAACACCTCTTTACAATTATCTAGAAAGAGCGAATCATCGTCCACAAACAGAAGATTATATGACATTAACAACACCTCTTGGAAAGAGTTGCACATGGGATAGATTATAAAACAACTATCCTTATCTTCGTTATTTTCACCAGTATGGTCAACAAATGATTACAATGGTCCAACCTTGAGGATTACGGCAGAGAAATTGCCGCTTTCAGAAACTCCCGGTTGAGTCTAGCGATATTACGAATTGACAGCCCCTTAGGACAGCTAACCTCACACTCCCGCTCGTTGGTACAATTGCCAAAACCCTCTTCATCCATGGCTTTCACCATATTAAGGGCGCGCTCCCTTCGTTCCGGGTGGCCTTGGGGCAGAAGGGCAAACTGCGAGATCTTACCACTGACAAAGAGCATGGCCGCCGCATTGGGGCAGGCCGCCACACAGGCACCACAACCGATACAGGCCGCCGCATCCATCGCCTCTTCGGCATTTTTCTGGGAAACAGGCAGGGAATTGGCATCCTGCGCCCCTCCAGTATTCACCGAGACATACCCCCCGGCCTGAATAATCGTATCAAAGGCAGATCGATCAACCACCAGATCCTTAACCAATTTGAAGGCCCTGGCCCTAAATGGCTCAATCACCAGGGTATCACCCGTTTTGAAATGGCGCATATGCAGTTGACACAGGGTGGTCTCAGTCTCCGGGCCATGGGGCTGACCATTCACCACGGCACCACACATGCCACAAATCCCTTCCCGGCAATCATGATCAAAGGCCACCGGATCATAACCGGCAAGTACAAGCTGGTCATTCAAAACATCAAGCATCTCCAGAAATGACATATCGGTGGATATATCATTTAGGGTATAGGTCTGGAGCGCCCCTCTGGCATGAATATTTTGCTGACGCCAAATTTTCAAAATAAGATCAATAGTTATGGCAGAGCTCATGACATGGTCCCTATGATTTATGGTTACTGGTAGTGGAGATAATCATCCCCACCATGGGTCTGGCATCCTTGCAGCCTAAAACTCCAAACCTACTTATAACTTCGACTGGCAAGCTCAACGTTTTCAAAACTAAGCGGCTCCTTATGCAAAACAGGAGACTTCCCACCCTGGTACTGCCAGGCCGAAACGTAGGAATACTCAGCATCATTCCGTAGGGCTTCATGTTCATCTGTCTGACTTTCCTCACGTAAATGGCAACCACACGATTCTTTTCGGTCCAGGGCATCACGGACCATCAGTTCACCAAATTCAAGAAAATCAGCCACCCGCCCGGCCTTCTCCAGGGTTTGATTGAATTCATTTGGAGTACCAGACACCAGACCGTTCTGCCAAAACTCTTCACGCAGCTCAGGGATCTTAGCCAAAGCCCGCTGCAACCCCTCAGCATTGCGGGCCATGCCACAGTTATCCCACAATAAGCGCCCAAGTTCTTTATGAAAATCGTCCACCGTCCGTTTGCCATTTAGACCGATAAGCTTATCCAGCCTCTTTTTGGCCGCGTCATCCGCCTCGGCAAACCCCTCACCAGTTGCCGTAACCGGATCAAAGGAACATTGACCAAGATAGGTGGCAATGGTGGATGGTAAAACAAAATAACCATCGGCAAGACCCTGCATCAAGGCACTGGCCCCAAGACGATTGGCCCCATGATCAGAGAAATTGGCCTCGCCGAGAACAAAGAGACCGGGGATATTTGACATCAGGTTATAATCAACCCACAGCCCACCCATGGTGTAATGCACGGCAGGATAAATGGTCATGGGGCTGGTTATGGGATCTCGGTCTGTGATCTTTTCATACATCTGGAACAGATTACCATATTTACGCATAATGGTTTCCTGCCCATCCCGCTGAATGGCCTCAGCAAAATCAAGATAGACAGCAAGGCCGGTTTCGCCAACCCCCTTACCGAGATCACATTGAATTTTGGCATTCCGGGATGCCACATCACGGGGAACGAGATTGCCAAAACTTGGATATTTATTCTCCAAATAATAGTCCCGTTCCGCCTCAGGGATCTGCTCTGGGGAACGGCTATCGCCCCTATGCTTGGGGACCCACACGCGACCATCGTTACGCAATGACTCACTCATCAGGGTCAATTTTGACTGATAATCCCCATGAACAGGAATGCAGGTTGGGTGAATTTGCACATAACAGGGATTGGCAAAACAGGCCCCGCGCTTATAGGCCCGAAAGGCCGCCGTTACATTGGAGGCCATGGCATTGGTGGAGAGATAAAAAACATTGCCATACCCCCCGGTGGCAAGCACCACCGCGTGGGCGGCGTGGCGCTCAATTTCACCGGTCACAAGATTACGACTAATCACCCCCCTGGCATGACCATCTTCCACAACCAGATCAAGCATCTCCCGGCGGGGAATCATGGTGACTTTACCAAGTTTGATCTGTCTTGATAGACTCGAATAGGCCCCGAGAAGTAACTGCTGCCCCGTCTGCCCCCTGGCATAAAAGGTCCGAGATACCTGCGCCCCACCAAAGGAACGATTGGCAAGCTGACCACCATATTCCCGGGCAAAAGGAATCCCCTGGGCCGCACATTGGTCAATAATATTATTACTCACCTGGGCCAGACGATAGACATTGGCCTCCCGTGAGCGAAAATCACCGCCCTTGATGGTGTCGTAAAACAGTCTGGAGACCGAGTCCCCGTCATTTTGATAATTCTTGGCCGCATTGATACCACCCTGAGCCGCAATGGAATGGGCCCGGCGCGGGCTATCCTGAATACAGAGGCAGGTCACATTATAACCAAGTTCAGCAAGGCTTGCCGCCGCCGAGCCACCGGCAAGACCTGAACCAACAACCAAAACGGTATACTTTCTCTTATTGGCAGGATTAACCAGTTTCGATTCAAAACGATGTTTATCCCATTTATCCGCCAAATTTCCAGCCGGTATTTTTGCATCAAGATTCATAATAAACTCTTCATTTGTAGTCAGGAATTGACCAAGCTAGCGCAGAAAACCGTCCCAAACCTGAGCCAGAATAGGAAAAGAAACAAATACACAACCCACAAGAACAGCAAGCGCCAAGGCACCACGCCGGAGCAACGTATCGTAGGCAGGATGGCTCCCCCCAAGACTCTGCCAGAGACTCCACAGACCGTGGCTAAGATGAAGAGCCATGGCCGAGACAGAAACCATATATAAACCGGCAACATATGGCGATTGCAGGTGGGCACGAATAAGATCGGCAATGGAGGTCATAAAGGGGCGGGAAGAGAAAGAAACCGACCAAAGATGATAGGCAATAAAGGCCAGGATAATCAGACCGGTATAAAACATGGTTACCGAACCCAGAGTCCTGCCCCCGGAAGATTGACTTACGGCGTAGCGTTGTGGACGAGCAAATCTATTACGAATAAAGAGGCTTACACCAAAGGAGACATGAACAACAAAGAGGAGAAGTAACACAACTTCGAAGACTTTAAGGAGTGGATCTAACTCATGTAGATGGGCGGCGTAGCTATTAAACGACTCAGCCCCAAAATAGATCGCCGTGTTGCCAAGCACATGCACCAAAACAAACCCGGCAAGACTCATTCCGGTAACCGCCATAATAACCTTTTTACCAACCGAAGAACCGCAAAAGCGTCGTACTATTCTCATTAGTTATCTCCCTATTATTACTACATATTCCATCATAAGGCTGGTGGAGATTTTTGCCAAGGACTAAATATATTTTTCACCGACTGCCCCCAGTATGCTGTTGACCACCCCCACCTGTCAAGATTTCTAGGGGTTGACTGATAAAAAGCCGTGAATACTAAAGCCAAAGGGTTTAGGTTTGAGACGAGTAACACCACAATGCTTACATACGAACAACCCTTTCGTGATTTCCACTATTTAACTGTCTTCATCCCTAGAAAAATCAAACCCACATGACCAACTGGCAAACCATACTTACAGATTCAATCACAGACCCCAGTGATCTTCCCCGCCACCTGCGCCCTGACCTCCAGAACTCAGAGAAGCTAACCCATCACTATCCCATGCGGGTAAACCCCTACTATCTCGACCTTATCCACACGAAGAATGACCCGATATGGCTCCAGGCCATACCCCAGACCGCAGAGATCAACGATACCGTTTGCGCCCTCGACACCCTGGCGGAGGAACGTTTAAGCCCCGTGGCTGGTATCGTCCATAAATACCGGGACAGAGTTCTGTTTCTGGTTGCCAATAAGTGTGCGATGTACTGCAGATTTTGCACGAGAAAGCGCAAGGTAGGAACCGCTGAGATGGTGGTCAATGAGCAGACCATAATAGCAGGCATTGACTATATCAAAAGCCACCCGGAGGTAAAAGATGTATTGATTTCCGGTGGCGACCCATTACTCCTTAGCGATGAACGCCTGGAATGGCTACTGGCTAAGCTTCGCGCCATTCCCGCCGTTGAGATTATTCGTCTTGGCACCAGGGTTCCCTGCACCCTGCCCAGTCGCATCACTCCAAACCTCTGCCGGATACTCAAGAAATTTCACCCTATATATATCAACACCCACTTTAATCATCCACGGGAAATCACCCAGGAATCATCCACCGCCTGCACCATGCTCGCCGATAGCGGCATCCCCCTCGGTTGCCAAACCGTCCTACTACGCGGGGTCAATGATAACCTTGAAACCATTCACCATCTCATGCGGGGACTTCTGCGGATTAGGGTCAAGCCCTACTATCTCTTCCAGGGCGATCTAAGCCGTGGCACCAATCATTTTCGCACCACCATTGAATGTGGTCAACAAATCATGAGAGGACTACTCGGTAAAATCTCCGGCATGGGCATCCCCACCTACGCGGTTGACGGACCTGGTGGGGTAGGCAAAATTCCCTTAACCCCAAATTATATCAAATCCCTAGCAAACACCCTGGTTTTCGAAAACTATGAGGGGCGAACCTGTTTCTACGAAAACGGTGGTTCATAAGGGAAGGGTCTAAACTGAGCTGAGCTTTTAATTTAGCGCAACAACGGTGGAGGCACCACGGCTGGAATCATAAGACCATTTAAGTCAGGGAAATCCTGGGTCTTTCTTGGCGCTATGCCGTCATACTTTGGCAATTTCGCCAGAGGCAGACCAAGGGCCATGGCCAGCCGTGACCGATCCTTATAAAACCCACCCCACACCAGGGGATTAAACAGACGAAACTGAAAAGGATGGGGGGCCGACTGGGCCAGCAGATCAAAAGCCGTATCCATATCACCCTCCACACTAAAGGCCAAAGCCTCCAGGGATACCGCTAGTTTTTCCACAATATCCGGTCTAAATGATGAGGGATAACTTGCCGATATTTCCCGGAGACGCACCGCAGCAAGCCTGGCAAGTCCGGGGTGCCCTGCTTGGGCCGCAAACTGGCCATAATCAAATAAACACAGGAGGACATGGGCCGCCTTGCCAGTATCCCTGAAACCCACCTCCGTAATCACACTCGTCTTACCAATACGACCGTCACGCATATAGGTCAGCTCTACCCTAGTCCCAGGGCTGAGAGGCGCAAGTAACCCATTGACATCAGAGGCAAGTACCACCGGCGCACCGTTGACATGGGTAATTCGATCGCCGATTAAGAGTGAGGAACGGGCCACAGAAGACCCAAGGTCAATTCGTTTTATCGTAGTAAAAAACAGACCTGACGACGAATCCTTAACATAACCCACACCAACCCTTGAGACCTTTGGACTGGTATCCAAAATCTGCTGAACAGCAATCCCGTAAAAAGTTCCAAAATAGGCCAGAGGAGCCTCAGGATATTTCCGATAAAATCGATACACCGAAAACTCCGCCGGCAATCTTGGGCTATTTAAGGCAACCTGTGACAATATATCCATCGCCTCTTTGTACTTTCCCTCGGCAAAGACCTTTCTAACCTTCTTATATAGCGCAATCGACTGCAGATCAATCTGCCGGAAAGCAGGTAGCGTTGACATCTCCTGTGGCCCCAGCCAAACCAAACGATCATCAAGGCGATTAAAACCAAGCATAAAACTGCGGCTCGTCACCTGCTCAGAGCCAATCGCCACAAGGCGCTTACCAACAATATTGTACCTGGATAACTCCAAGCCATCGGCAACGGCAAGAACGCCATGGGGACTGAGCAAGGCTCGAACCCCGCTTCCGGAGCGCCGGGGAAATGTCTTTTTTCCTGTCTGGGTATGCAGGGTTATGGACGTTGTAGTGACAACCATAAGGTCATGTCCAGCCGCAACAAACCCCACCTCTTCCGGACCTTTTTGTCCAGGCCCCAAAGGAAACTCCAGGCTCCGCTCAAGCGCCCCTGTCTCCAGGGAAAAGAGCCAGGCAACCTCGGCCTCCTTGCCCTTTTTTTTCAGCACCCAGTCAAACTGATACCTTCCCCCTTTGACAAGAAGAAACTTGCCGTCAGGACTATAGGCTATGGTCCGATCAAATTTACCTTTAAACCTTGCCGAGTTAAACTCGCCAAGCTTGCGACCAGTCCCGCGTTCATAGCGTAAAACCCTGGTTGTCATACCATCATCGACACAGACAGCAAGCTCTCGACCGGTGGGTGACAGGGCCAATCCACAACCGCCA
>JAJRUT010000048.1 GCA_024277655.1 Deltaproteobacteria bacterium
TCAAGGGCCTGTTGCATATCGGCAATCACCAGGACATATTGGTAATCATGGGAGTCCAGTTTCTTGATTAAATGTTGGGTGATGGGGTCGTAGTTGGTCAGGATGACATGGTTGTCCATGCTTGGTTCAACGATCCGGGGAACCCGAGCTTTTTCCTGGGCCTCAAGCCAGGGGGCGTAAAAAAACTGGATAAAGCTGAAGGGTAGCATGATGAGTAGAAGGATGATGCCGGAAAGTAGGACAAGTAAGGTAAAGGATAGTCCCAGGTCAGAACTAAAGGTGATATCGCCAAAGCCCAGGGTGGACATGACGGTAAGTGTCCAGTAGAAACCAGTTATCCAACTGAAATTGCGTCCTTCATACAGCATGATGATGTGAAAAAGGATGGAATAGGTGGCAACAATAATCGTAAGAAATCCAAAAAATTGACACAGCAGGATTGCGTTGCGGCGGGTGGTTTTGTTGTGTAGGAAGAAGAGGAGTTGCGCTGGTAGGAATTTCATGGATTTAGTTTAACATAATGTTGTTGTAATTGTTCAGAGTATTCGTTGTTTAGGGGCGGCGGTGGCGGATGCCCCGATATGGCCCATGCCAGCTTGGCTTATGGTGTTATCTTCTGCAACTGCTCAATGCCGCCGATGGCGACAAAGTTATCACCCTCTGCAAAAAACTCCTCCGCTTTCGGGATGTAATGATACTCTTCTTCCCCTGTTTTGCGCACAGCGATGACCTGGATGCCAAAGGTGTTGGTCAGGTTTAATTCTTTTAAGGACTTTCCTGCCCATTTTTGGATAGTAAATTCCTTGACTACCATGGATTTGTCGAAGGGCAGGTACTCAATAAAACCCGGCATGGCGATGCGGCTGGCGATCTGTGCTGCCGCCATGTATTCGGGGATAATCACCTCGTCAACGCCGATCTGGTGTAGAACCTTCTCGTGATCCTCGTGGATAGCCTTTACCCATATTTTTTTTACCCCAAGATCCTTTAAGTACATGGAAATCATGATGGAGGCGGTGATGGAATCGCCAACACTGATTACCACATGTTCCAAGTCGTGAATCCTGATCTGTTCCAAGGCCTCCCGGCTCATGGCATCGGTTTGGTAGACCTGGGTGAGTATGTGTTTGGCATTGGTCGTTTTTGCGTGATCGGTGTCCACCCCCAGGACCTCGTGACCGAGTGATATGAGGGTTTGACCAAATTTAAGACCAAATTTCCCAAGACCTATAATTCCTATCTGTTGTTTCATTGTGGTTCTCCACTGTGCCAGCATCAGCGCTGGCGTGTTTTGTTTCTTTGCAAACCTTAAAAGTCCTATCCTATCGATAGTTTTTCTTCCGGCAGCGAGTATAAGATTTTGCTCCGCATGGATTGCATGGATGCCAAAAAGATCAGTGGCCCGAGGCGACCAATAAACATAAGGATAATTATAATCATCTTACCAAGGACGGAGAGCTTTGCTGTAAGGCCCATGCTGAGGCCAACGGTGCCAAAGGCGGAAACCACTTCAAAGACAATCTCCAGAAACTGGCCCCGAGCCTGAATGTGGGGGATGTCGCCCCCTTCACTAAAATCAAGGGCCAGCACCGAGACGATGATGATGATCAGCGAAAAAAATAGCAGGGTCAAGGCCTTGTTTAGGGATTCTTTATCAACGGCGTATCGGTTAATTACAACTTGTTTCTGCCCTTTGACCTGGGACGTGATAAAGGCTGTGAGTACTCGAAAGGTGGTGATTTTGATTCCTCCGGCACAGGAGCCGGGTGCGCCACCGATAAACATTAAGAAAAGCATAAAAATAAGGCCAACGTTGGTCATGGTACTGAGATCCAGGGTGTTGAAACCGGCAGTCCTGCAACTGATTGACTGGAAGAGTGAGGCCAGGAGGGCTTCATGGGAGGGGAGTGACCCTTTAAAGTTGATAAACTCCGAGAAGTAGAGGTAGAGCCAACCGGCAACAATAAGAAAGATAGAGGTTTTAAGGACAATGTTGAAATGCCAACTGTTTCTATCTCTAAGCTTTTTATCCCGCATAAGTGCCATGACGATGGACTTACCTTCTATGATGACGGTAAAGCCAACCCCGCCAAGAATGATGAGGGTCATAAAGGTAAGATTCACCGACCAGTTGCCGCGGTAGCGCATCAGGCTATCCGGGTTGAGAGAGAATCCGGCGTTGCAGAAGGCGGAAACAGAGTGGAATAGGGCTGAAAAGGGTGCAAAATGTCCGGAGTCCAGGGTGGATAGGATAATGGCCCCGCTAAGTTCGATAACCATGGTGATGCTAACAATTTGAATAAGGAATTTGCCGAGATTGAATTTTGAATCATGGAGAAGGTTTTGGCCCACGGCAATCCGGTCGGTGAGTGAGACCTTCTTTTTCCACAGGTAGAGGGCAAGGCTTGAAAATGACATGATGCCAAGGCCTCCAAGCTGGATCAGCAGGAGGATAATGGTCTGGCCTGTTTGGCTAAAGCCACTCCCCGTGTCGACAACGGCTAAGCCTGTGACGCAGACCGCCGATGTGGCAGTAAACAGGGCATCAAGCCAGGAGAGGTTGGTGTTATTGCTTACAGGAGAATGGAGAAGAGATGTGCCGATCAGGATAGCCACCAGAAAGAAAAGAATGGGTAGCGAGATTGGAGTTAGGAGTTTTTTTGTTTTGGCGTTCATTGTTTGTTTTCGAGGGTATAGGCCGCAGGTGGTGTAGGGGCTTTTCATGCCATTCCTGGAGTCTTTCCTCTTTTCCCATGCTTAAATAATGCCAAGTCTAATGAAAGGAGCTAATCCGTAGTGTCTTTTCTCTTGGGAGGGTCTTCGGGCAGTCTGTTCGGGCTTTTCTGAAGGCGATGTGGCGGCGTAGCCGTTTCATTGTGAAACGACCGGTTGGAGTTAAGGGTGAATTGGCTTGAAAATTCCACATGTTGTTCGTGGCGTTTCGTTTTGAAACGTGGCACGGCTGTTACAGCCTGAAACATTCTTTGGGGCGGCTATTTTTCTGTCCATAATAAAAAAGAGGTTACTGTAACTACTAACTGTTGCGTCATTTTAGGTGTTTTGCTTGCCGTTTGGGTTGAAGTCGTAGATCTCTGGCACAGCCATTGCTATTTAGGGCTTGTGAAATCAAAGTGCGCACTTTTGTTTCGCAGGAAGACTGTTTGTCAGGCAAGGTGTTGTTAATCCTTGTTCTGGCGTGGAATTACAGAATTGTAAGGAGAGAACTTATGTTATATATGTATTTGCCCATAGCAGGAAACAGTGTGAATGTGTTTCTGATTCTTGGTCTGGGTGGTTTTGTTGGTTTACTGTCAGGTATTTTTGGTGTGGGGGGTGGTTTTTTGATGACACCCCTTCTTATGATGTTTGGTATCCCGCCAACAGTGGCTGCGGCCTCTGATTCCAATCAGATTGTTGGGGCGTCAACCTCCGGGACTCTGGCCCATATGCGTCTGGGTAATGTCGATGTGCCAATGGGTATTATGCTTCTGATTGGTGGTGTGGCCGGTGGAACCGTGGGTGTTCAGGTTATTAAGCTTCTGCGCGCCATGGGTAATGCCGATTTCCTTATTGCCATCACCTATGTAATTATGTTGGGTGGTGTCGGTGGTTATATGTTCTGGGAGAGCTTGCAGGGCTTAAGGAAGGATAAGGGAGTCCCTGCCGCTGACAGCGTACCTGTCGCTAGTAAACCTTCCGGTAAGAAGACATTGCTCCAGCGCCTTCCTCTGCAATATAAATTTGAAAAGTCTGGTTGCGAAATATCCATGCTCCTGCCCCTCGTGATTGGCGTGCTGGTTGGTGTTTTGGCGGCAATTATGGGTGTTGGTGGTGGTTTTATTATGGTGCCTGTGATGGTTTACCTGCTACGTATGCCAATGCATGTTGTGGTTGGTACCAGTCTCTTTCAGATCCTTTTCACCTGTGTCAATGTGACTATTATGCAGTCTTATAGTAATCATACGGTTGACTTTGTTCTGGCAGTGCTTCTACTTCTTGGCTCTACTATTGGTGCTCAGGTAGGTACAGCAGTGTCTAAGCGTCTGAAGGCCGATCAGTTGAAAATTATGTTGGCGAGTCTTGTCTTGCTGGTCTGTGTGAAGATGATGTCCGGCCTGCTCATGGCACCTGCTATAATGGTTGCTCTTAAGGGAGGTCATTGAGATGAAATTAGGTAAAAATAGAATGAAACGAATGATTTTTATGGCACTTGCCATTCTTCTGGCAGGGCCAGTATTCTTGTTGGCATCTGATGCTGTTGCGGTGCCTTTAGAATTAAAACTTGCGTCAGCAACCATTAATATATCAACCTTTTATAACGGCACGACTCTTGAGGTACACGGCCTTGTACCTGTGGATGCCGATGTGGTTCTGCAGGTCAGTGGTCCCCGTGAGGAAGTGCATCTCAAGGAAAAGGGTAAGGTTGCAGGATTTCTCTGGATGAATAAAAACGATGTCGTGCTTGAAAATACCCCGGCGGTATATATGCTTTATACCCCGGCAGGTTCCCAGGCTAAACTCATCGGGCCAGAGCTTGGTATCGGCTATAAGGCCCTGGTTAAGGATATCGCCATCAGTCCTGAGTCGGCTGACAAGGATTTCATCTTTGCTGAGTATGTCAAGCTGATGGAGGAGTCCGGGGTGTATGCGATTAATGAAGCCTCTGTTGCCTATGGGGCAACAACTGCGGATGGCCGGGAGTTTTCTGCCACCCTGACCATTCCTTCAAAAATGACGGCTGGAGAATATCACGTTACGGCAATGAGTGTGCAGGATGGTGTTGTCGTAGGGCAGGTTCAGGAGAAACTTGACCTGCAACTCTCCGGGTTACCGGCAACGATCTCAGCCCTGGCCTATGGCAGACCGTTATTGTTTGGTTTTATGGCGGTTTTTATCGCTGTGTCCGCTGGCCTCATTATCGGGGTGATTTTCCGGGGTGGTGGTGGAGCACACTAGAGGAATAACGATGAGAAATCTTCTGCACCAGTTCGGTCAAATTTTTCGCAGGAAAGAGCAGTCAACGGTACCTTTTAAGGTGCTGTTTGCTGACTTTAAGAAAAGTCTGGAGTTAAATAATCTGATTCTTGATCTTATTGCCGATGCCAACGACAAGTTGAGCGGCGATTATATATTTGATGAACAGTATATCCATACAATCTGTCGGCAATTGACCGATCTGGTGCGGGAACTCATTGTTATTATTAATCATTTAACAGGGCAGAAGTATTCCGATCTCTTTTTGAGTTTTCATCATATTGAGGAGGATCTGGAGGCTGTTTTACGGGGGAAAATTCTTTTCCCGGTAAAACAGTTCATTCTACCCTATGCGGAGGTCTCCAGAGCGCATATTGATGCCGTGGGGGGCAAGAATGCCCACATTGCTGAGATAGGCTCTCTGCTTAACCGCAAGATCCCAGCAGGTTTCGCCATTACAACGGCGGCCTTTATGGCCTTCTGGGAGGAAAATAAGCTTGAAGGAACTGTTTCCGAAATTAAAAAACAGTGGCACAAGAAGGAGATAGGTGTCCAGGTTGCGGCTGAGAGGATTCAGCAGGCAATATTGGCCGGAGTGGTTCCCAGGCAGCTTGAGCAGGATATTATTAATGCTGCCGTTGATATTATTAACCGGCAGGGAGATGATGCTGCGCTCTGTTTTGCGGTGCGCTCCAGTGCCTTGGGTGAGGATGATGTGGCCTCTTTTGCAGGTCAGTATCGTAGTTGCCTGAGTATCACCTTGAGTAATCTGCCAAAGGCCTACCTGGAGGTGCTGGCTAGTTTGTATACTCCTGAGGTGATGGAGTATCGTCTGAATAAAGACTTTCGACCCGAAGAGATTATGATGGCTGTCGCCTGTCAACTTATGGTTCCAGCCACGGCAAGTGGTGTTTTGTACACCCATGATCCAGTGCATCCGGAAACGGAGAGCATGATTATCAATTCCGCCTGGGGTCTTGGTGAGCCAATTGTCTCCGGCGAAGTACCCACCGATCATTTTGTTTTAGAACGTAAGGCGGGGCACGCTGTAACCGCAATGGCGATTGTTAGGAAGGAAGAGTCCCTCGTTCTGCGGGGGTGTGGGGCCATCGATAACCAGCCGGTGCGGGAGGATCAGCGTACTGAGCCAAGCCTGAAAAATCAGCAATTGCAGGAGCTTGCTGGGATTGGTTTGCAGCTTGAAAAATATTTTAAAAGGCCCCAGGATGTGGAGTTTGCGGTTGATCACCTGGGTGAGGTGATTATTCTTCAATCACGGCAATTACATCTGCAGCATAAACGGCCGCCCCGGGCCTGTGATCTGACGGGACTTAGTTCTAAATATCCTGTTCTTGTCAGTGGTGTTGGTATTGCCGCCATGGAGGGTGTTGCCACCGGGCCTGTGTGGATGATGGGCCGTGATGGTGATCTGGATGATTTCCCCATGGGGGGTATTCTGGTGGCACGTTATGCCTCGCCTCAGTTGGCCCAGGTTATTCACAAGGCGGCGGGGTTTATAAGTGATATTGGTTCAACCACAGGCCATCTTGCCACGGTGGCCCGGGAGTTTAGGGTTCCTGCTCTGTTTAATCTGGAAAATGCCACCACTGTTCTTACCAGTGGTGAGGAGATTACCCTGGATACAGAATGTTTGACTGTTTACAAGGGGACTGTGCCGGAGCTTAATTATTACACCCTTCATGAAGAACCTATTGAGGAGATGTACGAGTACCGGTTGTTACGCCGGGTGCTTAAAAAGATAGAACCTTTGAATCTGTTTGATCCAAGTGGCGATAATTTTACGCCCAAGGGGTGTAAGACCTACCATGATCTGACCCGTTTTGTGCACGAGAAGGCGGTTGAGACCATAATTGATATCAGTTTTTATCATGCCCATCATCGTAATACCCAAGCTGGGCAATTGGTGTGGGAGTATCCCCTTGACCTGATCCTGATTGATGTGGGGGGTGGGATTGAGGGAGAACATGAAGAGGGGATTAGGCCTGGGCAGATAAGTTCTGTGCCTATGCAGGAATTACTCCGGGGGATGTCCTGTCCGGGGATATGGGATATGTCACCATCCAAGGTTGATTTTTCAAGCTTTATGTCAAGTCTGACCCGGACGGCACCAACCCGTTATACCCGGCCGGAGGATGTGGGCCGGAATCTGGCGGTGATATCAGCTGAATATGTAAATATCAACTTTCGGCTGGGCTATCATTTTACCGTGATTGATGCCTACATATCTGAGCGGGTGCTTGATAACCATATCTATTTCCGTTTTTCCGGGGGGGTCACGACCACCACGAGGCGCCTGCGCCGGGCCAGGTTACTTGTTGAGGTTTTATCCCATTACGATTTTCTCTGCGAGGCCCATGGAGACATGGTGGTGGCGCGTCTAAAGCGGATGGATAAGAAGAGTATGCTCAAACGGTTATTTCTTCTGGGGTTGTTGGTGGGTTTTACGCGGCAGCTTGACGTCAAGATGATACATGATGTCAAAATACAGGAATATTTCGATCAAATTAAAATTATAATGGAGGAAGATAATGTCAGATAAACAGACCAGTATTTTGATTCTTGACGATGAACCTATCGTGAGTAAACGTCTGCAACCGGCCCTTGAGAAGAAGGGGTATGAGGTGGAGTCATTCACCCGGAGTGCTGATGCTATGGCGCGGATTGCTGAGAGGCAGTTTGATATTGTTGTCACCGATCTTAAAATGGAAGGTGTGGACGGTATGGAGTTTCTGACCAGGGTAAAGGAGCAGTTTCCCAAGACGGAGGTCATTGTTATCACGGGATTCGCCACCATGGCGACGGCAAAAGAATCGTTTAATAAGGGGATCTTTGATTTCCTGGCCAAGCCATTTAAATTAGGTGAAATTACCAGTGTTATTGCCAGTGCCGAAGCAAAAATAAAAGAGAGCTGAGGGGTGAGATTATGTTGAAGACATTATTATATGTAAATGAGGACTTGGCTTCCAGTATTGCCCTGCGCTTTACCGATTATCTGAACAAGTTTGTTAAACTTTCACTGTATATAATCCATGTTGAAGAGCCTGATGCCAAGGAGCAGGTTGGTACGGGGTGGGTTCGGCGCACCTGGGAGGATGGGGTTCGTTCCAGTGGTAAACGGCTGGTTGATCGGATGTTGCGTACAGAAAATATTGATTGTCCCTTGGCCGGGCGACCAAAGATAGTTGTTGAGGAGAGTGATTTTCTTGGTGAGCGTAAAGATCGCGAGGTGGTCTATGAACTTGGTAACGGCATGTATAAGCTGTTTATCAAGGGCTATCTGGACTCAGCAGATCCTGAGAAGTTTTATGAACTTATCAGTTCAAAATTGAGCACGGAAACAAGTTGTCCCATGCTGGTGGTGAAAAACCTCTCCTTAAGTAAAAAATGCGCCCTGCTCTGTGCCGATAGTGTTGATCCCAAGCTGCTGGTGGAAAAGAGTATGGATATCCTTGGTGATTCAACCTTTGATCTTGATTTGGTCTTTTTCAAATTTAAAGAGAACGAAGAGCTACGTGTACTCGACCCCAAAGAGGGAGGTAGTTATCTGCGCGAAACCGAGGCCCTACTTGCCGAACGGGATAAGGTTGTAAATAATGTCACGGTACTGTCCGGTACGCCGGAGCAGGTTGGTGACTATCTAAAGGATTACGCCCTGGTTGCCTCAACACTGCCATCACGCAAGAGCATGCGCATGTATACACTGGCCCATTCGCTGGCCTCGGTACTTCTGGTGGGCTGAAGTGGTTATTTCTTTCGGGTAAAAAAATGGAGGAGTTATTATGAAGATCCTGGTTGCATTGGATACACAAAAATATAGTAGGAAAATAGTAAAAGACGTTGCCCGTCTTGCGCAAAACACCCTGGCAGATATTGTTTTTCTGGGGGTGCAGGCCGAGACGGCGGAACCTGCTGAAGAGTTAACACTTGCACTTACGAAATACCAGCAGGATGTTTATAGCTATTTTAGTTCTGATGAGTTGCCCTATGGTGACTTGTCCCAGGCCAAGTGGCAGAAGGAGGATAAGGGGGACTGGCTCATCTCAGCTAAGGGGATTAAGGAGTTTAGCCTGAGGATTCGTAGTGGCGGGGTGGCCAAACAGGTGGTTCAGGTTGCGAGGGATACGGCGTGTGATTTGATTATTCTTGGCTGTGATGAAGAGTTTGGTTGTGAATGGGATGGTGAGATGAATGTGCCATTACGCATAGCTGAGGATGCTCCTTGCTCTGTTCTAGTCATAAAGAAGAGTTTGGCGGTCAAGCAGATCGTCTCCATTCTGGATCAGTCGGTTGTCAGTCAGGATGCTCTGGAAATGGTTAACCAACTGGTGACCCTGTATGATGCCGGGCTGAAAATTGTCGGGGTGCAGGAGAAGGGTGGTGGTAAAAAAGACCAGATAGAGCAGAGGATGGTTGAGTTGCTCAGGTATTATAATGAGCGGGAGGTCAGTGGCTGGGTCACCCTGATTGATAGTGAGCAGGTGAAAAAATATGTGACCAATTCCTCAAAGGAGGCTATTGTTGCCCTGTGGATGGGTAATAAACAGTCACTCATCAAACGCTTGTTTTCCCAGTCCATGGTGGATAAACTCTTGAGTACGTCCCGGTCATCGGTGTTCATTCTGCGCTAATGTCAGCGGGATAGCCTTAAGCTATTTTAGGAAGGATGCATTTTTTGAAGATATTAGGCCTTTTCAAACCCAGTACAATCAGACAGCGGGTGGTGCTGCTTAACACCATTGTCGTGATTCTTGTCGTTTCCCTTGTTTCCATTTATACGTACCAGTTGGTATCAATGGAAAATGACCTGGTCACCATGAAGCAGGTTGATGATGTGTTTAATTCTATTCTGGAGTTACGCCGGTATGAAAAGAACATCATGCTTGAGCTTGATGAAAATAATATAACCAAGGCCCGGGATTCACTGCTTGAGGTAAAGACGTTTTTGATGGGCCTTGTGCCGGGTATGGAGACCCCTGAGGGGCAGGACAAAATCCGGCGGCTCAAAAACAGTTTTGATAAGTATGAAACAATCTTTAATCGCTGGTGTGGTACCAATGATTGTATTGGTACCTCTGCAAGTGGTAATAATAATTCCCTCCTGATCCGTAGGCAGGGTCAGGTTCTGGTTGATGAGGCGGCTGAGCTGGCCCGTTTTAATCGCAAGGATATTGGTGAGGGGATAAAGAGTATTCTCTTTTGGCTCACATTTATTCCGGCGGTGGCCTTTTGTGGCGGGGCGATTATCTTCTTTTCCCAGGTGCGTAGTATTCTTGACAGGCTCTCTTCCCTGAAACAGGGGGCAAAGACCTTGGCGGCAGGAGAATTCAAGCAGATTCCCACCTCAGATTACCAGGATGAAATTACCCAGCTTGCCCTTAATTTTAACCAGATGGTGGTGGCACTTGAGCAGAAACAGGAGGAGCTGATTCAGTCAAAGAAGATGGCCTCCATCGGCACCTTCTCCTCGGGTATCGCCCATGAAATAAATAACCCGCTCAATAATATCTCCCTGTCGGCTGATACCCTGCTGGAGGAGTTTTCCTCCATGGATCAGGAAGAGGTTATGGAGATCCTTGATGATATTATGATCCAGACCGAACGGGCCAGTAAGATTGTCAGGAATCTCCTTAATTTTTCCAGGGCCCAGTCCTCGGAAACACAGCCTCTGTATATTGATTTTGTT
Organism: Deltaproteobacteria bacterium; assembly: GCA_024277655.1. GTDB lineage: Bacteria > Desulfobacterota > Desulfobulbia > Desulfobulbales > SURF-16 > JAJRUT01. The sequence continues at coordinate 10,679 of JAJRUT010000048.1, forward strand.
CTCCACAAAACAACCGATCTCATTGCTAATGAATTACGGATCAATCAGGTGGTGCTGCGTAAAAATATTGCCGATCTGCTGCCCCGAGTAAACGGTGATTTACAGAAACTCCAGCAGGTGTTTCTCAATCTTATCATCAATGCCGAGCAGGCCGTTAGCGAGGGCGGCATGATCACGGTTAAGGCCCGGGCCACCGATGATGGTTTTATTCGCACCGATATTATTGATAATGGTGTTGGGATTGCCCAGGAAGATGTTGAACAGATCTTTGACCCATTCTTCACCACCAAGGAGGCGGGGAAGGGTACTGGTCTTGGTCTATCCATTGTCTATGCCATTGTCAAAAAACATAATGGATATATTGAGGTTGCCAGTAAACTTGGAGAGGGGACGACGTTTTCGGTGTATCTCCCTGTTTGTGAAGAAGAGTCGGGGGCTACTCCCCCATGCTGACCATTGCTGTTGTAGATGATGAAGCCACCGCCAGAAAGATGATGGGGCGTATCCTGACCAAGGCGGGTTATAAGGTTGAGACCTTTGCCGGGGGGTTGCCATTTCTACGGAGGATGGAGCAGGACCCCTTTGATCTTGTTTTTCTGGATTTGCAATTACCGGAAATGGGGGGGATGGAGATTCTATCCCATATTAAATTTATCCAGCACTGGACTCAGGTCATTATTGTTACTGGTCACGGATCCATTGATAATGCCGTGGAGGCCACAAAGCAGGGGGCCTTTCAATATCTGACTAAACCGTGCCGCAGTAAGGATATTTGTCAGATTGCTGAGCTTGGCCGGGAAAAGGTTGTGCAACATCAGGAAAATCAGCGTCTGCGCTCCATGGCTGGGCAAAAAAATCTGGTGCGTGGTTTTATTGGCAACAGTAAGGCAATGCAGGCTATTTTCGCCACCATTGCCAAGGTGGCCCAGGTAAATTGTAATGTCCTCCTTGAGGCTGAAACCGGTACGGGTAAACAGTTGACCGCCAGGGCCATTCACGACCTTGGGCAGCGGAAGGACTCGCCATTTGTGTATTTTAACTGTGGTGGCTTTACCGAGGAGCTGATCTGTAGTGAGCTGTTTGGCCACGAAAAGGGGGCCTTCACCGGAGCCGATAGCTGTAAGATCGGATTGCTTGAATCGGCCTCAGGTGGCACGGTGTTTTTGGATGAGATCGGCGAGATGCCGATGTCCATGCAGGTTAAATTACTCCATGTTCTCCAGGAACGCCAGATAATGCGGGTGGGCGGGATCCGTCCGGTGAAGCTCCATATCCGGATTATTGCTGCTACGAATCGCGATCTCCAGGATAGTATTCGCCGGGGAACCTTCCGGGAAGATCTTTACTATCGTCTCAACGTGGTCACCATTCGTCTGCCGAGACTGAGTGAGAGGCGGGAAGATATTCCTCTCCTTATCCACCATTTTATCGCCAAGGCCAATAAAGCATTCTCCCGGGATATCAAGGGTATCAGTCCCCGGGCCCTGGAACAACTCATGGCCTATGACTTTCCTGGTAACGTCCGGGAGCTTGAAAATATCATCCAACATGCTGCGGCCCTAACCGAAGGTGATAGGCTTACGATAAAGGATTTGCCTTCGCGCTTTCGCAAATTGGGTCTGTTGTATGGCGATATTGAAGAATTACTACCCATGGAGGAGATGGAAAAGAGGTATATCGCCAGGGTGTTATCGCGAACGGGTTACAATTTGAAGGCTGCCGTTAGCATTCTGAAGGTGTCCAGAACGACCCTGTGGCGCCGGATTAAACAGTATGGTATTGCCTTTCCTGATGAATCAGGAAAATAGGTTTTGCTTGGTGCCATAAATGCCATTGTTTTTTTGCGTCGCAGAGCTTTTTAGGCTTGACTGCTAGGATGTCCTGTGGTGATTTTTTATCCTGAATCCTGAATCCTGAATCCTGAATCCTGAATCCTGAATCCTGAATCCTGAATCCTGAATCCTGAATCCTGAATCCTGAATCCTGAATCCTGAATCCTGAATCCTGAATCCTGAATCCTGAATCCTGAATCCTGAA
>JAJRUT010000003.1 GCA_024277655.1 Deltaproteobacteria bacterium
GTCGGGCCTGGAGTGACCACAGAGCTTATGCGACAAACCGGGAACACCGACAGCAGTTTGACAAGCTTCCGGGTACATCTCCTCCACATCCGGACAAAAAAGAGCCGCAACTCCAACCCCCTCAGCCTTCCGGCAATCGGATGCAAAATCTTTGGGGTAGCAGTCCAGATCCTCGCCTTTGGCAAACTGGGTCGGATTGACAAAAAGGCTAACCATAACAACATCAGCAATCTCGCCAGCCCCTTGCATCAAAGCCAGATGGCCTGCATGAAAAAAACCCATGGTGGGCACAAGACAGATAGTGCCTCCCTGGGTTTTAATATGTTTTGTAAAGGCCAAAACATCAGCCCTGGTGGATAAAATCTGCATCTTACGTTACGGATAGATGACGAATCCTGTCCTGCAACCAGTCCTTTTCAGGCTGAGACAACCCAGGGGAGGTAATAGCCCGTTCGTAGGCCTCTACGGCCTCGTTGCTCCGGCCCATCTTTTCTAAAATTCTTGCCACACCCATCATGCCAACAACCATAAACTCATGAATTTCACCAATATCCTTATAAAACGTCAAAGCTGGTTCATTTTGACCATTTTCCTCATAGGCATGGGCCAGTAGAAGTTTACATAATACGAGTCCAGGCGCGTCGGCCTTTAGCCGGGATATCTCGGCCTGTAATGCGGTAATAGCATCGCTGTACTGCTTACCGGCAATGTATTCCCTGGCAAGGCTAATCGTTGCAAAGCTCGCGGCACCGGTACCAGCATGACCATCAATCACCGCTCTTAACGCCGAGATACGGGCATTTTCATCCTGAACGGCAAGGGCCTGGGCAAGGGCTGCAGAGGATTTATTAATCTTTGTGGTGGTGTAATGAATATAATAGCTACGACCAACAATGGAGAGAATAACCAGGGCAAAAAGTGTCAGCAGGGTATATTTATTATTCCGTATAAAGGTAGTTGCCTTGGGCGGCAGATTCAACTCATCAAGCAACGTTTGTTTTGCCTGGGTGACTTCTTCAATATGTTTTTTTGTAAAAACCTTATGTTGTGTCATGGACACTCCCTATTGGTGATGGTAGACAACAAGTGATACCCACATCTTCTCCTGGAGTCTGGAGAGTCCTGGTTTAGACCTGAAATTGGGAAATTACAGGTTCCGCGGGGATAAAGCTAACTTTATATCGCCTCTGGTTTACTGTTCTTCGTGACCTTTGCGCCTTTGTGGTGGTAAAAGAATGTTTAAAAACCCAATCGCCATTTTCCGAGGCTCCAAACTCCAGCCTCCTCTATACAATCTCGAACTTAAAAAATCAATATGTTCAATTCCGTTAAATCCGTGCAGACGGTAAGTCAATTCACCGCCTCCCTAAAAGGACTTATAGAGACCAGCCACCCCTTTGTTAACCTTAAGGGGGAGGTATCAAACCTTCGTATCCCCTACTCCGGCCATATGTACTTTATATTGAAGGATGACAAGGCACAAATCCGGGCGGTACTGTTTAAAGGCCAACGCCGTTATCTGCCCAAGGATTTCAAAGATGGAGATAAACTCATCTGCCGGGGCCGTATTACGGTCTACGAACCACGGGGTGACTATCAGATCATTGTCGATGCCGTTGAGCTGGACGGTCATGGCAGAATGCATCTTGAGTACGCCGCCCTTAAGGAAAAACTAAACAGAGAAGGGCTCTTTGCGCCTGAGAACAAAAAAGAACTCCCCCCATTTGCCGAAAAGATTTGCCTGATCACCTCCCCAAGCGGGGCCGCAGTGCATGATTTTCTTAAAATTGGTCTAAAGAAACATCCAGGCTTACAGGTGGAAATTATCCCCACCGCTATGCAGGGCGAACAGGCCCCCCTGCAAATCAGAGAATCTCTCAAGCGCGCCTGCCGCCGTAATTGGGCGGACGTTATCGTTCTCTGTCGGGGAGGAGGCTCTATTGAAGACCTCTGGGCCTTTAATGATGAACTGCTTGCCAGAGCCATTGCCAGTTCCCCCCTGCCTGTGGTCGTGGCCGTTGGTCATGAGGTTGACTTTACCATTGCCGACTTTGTTGCCGACCTTCGCGCCCCGACACCCACTGCTGCTGCGGAAATGCTTGTTCCGGATATACCGTTAACCAGGGCAGCTATTTTAGCCCTGCAGGAAACACTACATAAAGAGATGACAGGTATGCTCCGGGATGCCCAGGCACAGCTACAACATCAATTTAAATTCCTGGGGGATCCACGCTTTGTTCTCGATCAGCAACAACTTAAAATGGATCACCTGCTTAGCAGGTTGGAACTTGCCTTTGCAAGAGACATCCCCGGGAAACAAGAAAATCTCTCCCGCCTAGTCACCAGACTACTCGACGTCTCCCCGGAAAAGACACTACCACTCAAACAACAGGTTTTTACAGCTACGCACACACGTCTTCTTGCAGCCCAGGAAAGGATCCTCCAGAAAGGAACAAAACAATTACAACGCAACGCCCTTATGCTCGACACCTTGAGCCCCTTGGCGGTTTTGGCCCGGGGTTATTCTATCACCACCAATACAAGAACAAAGGCCCTTGTCTCAGCCATAACAGAGGTGCAGCCTGAGGATATTCTGGCCATTCAACTCCAGGGCGGAATTGTTAAGGCCAAAACCACAGACATCATCCCAAACTAAATAAGCCCCCAAAAAAGAACATAGTAAATATCCAGAAAGACCCAGTCACTAGGGGCTTGCCCCCCCTGTTAAAGAGGTGACAATCCACAACTTGTGATAATCACAAAAAAAAGGTTTGATAGAATAATCTATCAAACCTTTTTTTAATCCGCCTCCCCAGCCCCAAAAAGGCTGACGGATGACTACACTTTTTTAGAACCAAAGCAATTTCAATTTACTGTTGGTTGGCAATCTGAACTATCTTACAGCATCAGCAAGCTTTGAACCTGGCTTAAAACGGGCAACGGTACGTGCCTCAATCTGAATGGTTGCGCCAGTTTGGGGATTACGACCTTGACGAGCCTTTCTTTCAGAGGTGGAGAAGGTACCAAAACCAACCAAGGTTACCTTATCGCCACTGGAAAGTGCATTCGTGATAGACTCGAGAAGCCCTGTTAAAGATTTTTCAGCTGCAACTTTACTAATCCCTGCTGCGGCTGCCATGTTGTCTACCAATTCACTCTTGTTCATACTCTTTTCTCCATTGTAATGATTCGGGGTGGCTGCTTATTTCTGTATATTGAAAATGATTACAGAACATTCTCAAATTGTCAAACGGAACTAACTGATTTTATTAAAAATAATCAAAATTATATAATCTAGTGTTGCTGTTTTGTCTCGGGTTGAAAACCCGACATATCGTTGAAGTGACCAAGAAATTGTTTTTGAGGGGCTGTATCAGCCTCAAACCCAATATAGTCAAGCAATGAAGGCAAGATACCCTCTCGTTCAAAAAGATCAAGAAAAACTTTTGTAAAATTATAACTCTTACCAATACCCTTCACCTGTTTAAAGATATCGTTGTTTAGGGTTTGCTTAATCTGGCCGGTATGAACGGTGAGAAATAATTCCTGACCATGTATTTGAACTCTACAACCCTCCAGGCCAAGATGGTGCAACTCCATCCCGATCTGATCCAGACGAAGCAAGGTGCTGGCCACGATGGGAGAACCGGCCTTAACCCTTGTAGCCAGGCAGGAATCAGACAATTTGTCCCAGGTGGACAGTCCCAGATGATAACTTAAAGAGCGGATAGCAAATTTGGAAATTTCACAGTCCAAAAAGGGGGTGGCAACCCGCAGCTCCTGCAGAACCTGAAAGCCGGGACGATCCATCTTGAGATCGTCAAGGTTCGTACCATCCAGCAAAACCTCAGACTTTTTTAATTCAGCACAAAAAGACCCGTAGGTATTTTTTTTACAGATATAACAGCGTTTTTCAGAATTCTCGACAAGACGGGGATCAGCCAAAGGGTCAAGTTTGAACCGTTGTAGCGTAAGATTGTGCTGATTTGCAAACGCCAACGCCGACGCTCGTGCCGTGCCACCTATCAGACAGGAATCGCCGAAAAATCCCCGACACCGCTTCCCTCCGAGAACCTTGGTGCCGATATATAAGAGCAGGGACGAATCAACTCCCCCCGAATAGGCCACAGCAACACTGTCCTGCTGTTTAAACCAGTCGCAAAGAGACTGTAACTTCAGAAATAATTCTGTGGACATAGCCAAGAATTATTCAGAGGGGAGGGTTTCAACAGGTTCAACAATAAGAAAATCACCGGCCTCAATCCACGACTTAAGGGTTTCAGCAATTTCCCGAGCCATAACAATGGAAGACAGGGGGGCTGTGACAACCTTCTTACCATTCACCTCAATCTCGCCTGATTTAAGCTCAGCGTAGCTTACCTCACCATAATCCCTGGAAACTCCGTGGGAATAATCGTAAGAATAGTCAATAACCTTTGTCTTTAACTCCTCATCAGAAACACCGGTGAAGGCTGCCATTTCCTCATTTAAGATTGGAATAGGCACGCCAACCCCCACTGCCATGGTTGTACCATAGCCCTGCATGGAGATCCCTTTCAGGTAACGGGCAGACATCTTTTTCAAATCTCCCTGTAACATCAATGTCCCGGCCGGGCGGACAGGGGTACCATTTTCAAGGCGGGGAGCGCCAGGGTTATGCTGAGTTCCATGGGAGGTCACATAGCCAATACCACCGCCCAGAAAGATGCGGGTTCCAAGACCAATGGTTTTATAAAATGGATCATTAAAAAGCGGACTTAAGGTACCGGCACTGCAATAATTGGCATTTTTACCATTGGGCAGCAAGGTCCCCATATAGGTACAAATGGTCTTTTTGGACAGATTAATGGCACAATTGTAATTCTGGTAACAATTCCGAGGGTTTGTCAGCATAGCAAAGGGCATATCGGCCAATGAAATCTCCTTGCCACTCTCGGTGGCAGGATAACAATCAGTTCCATAGGCCTTGGCCTTGATGGTTACGGTCTTGCCAGCAACAAGATCTTCAATAACATGACCGCCGCCATAACTAAAACTGCCAGGATAAACCTTGTTCAGGGGGTCATCATTAACGACCTGGGCTGCACCAAGATAGACATCAACAGCCGCAATGCCGGCATAGGCCTCAACATTATTAATGGTTACATCAGAGGCTTTGATGGTTGGATTGGTATGACCAAAGTTAATAAAGGCCCCAGATGAACACATAGGAGCAAAGGTTCCGGTGGTAACCACATCAACCATCCGAGCCGCCCCAACTGCCCCCTCCTTTTTGACAATATCAACCATCTCTTCAGCAGTAACAACAACCGCATCACCAGCTTTAATCCGGGCATTTATTTCTGCGTAGGTCTTTTCGACCTGAAATTTTTTCTGAGTCATGCCAGTATCCTTAAAAATGTTCCTAGAAAAAGTAATTAAAATGCAAACCAGTCCATTTGATCAATCGGGGAGAATAATTGACGCTAAGGGGATGAACCTATCTTATAGCCAATTACAGATCAAAGATAAAAGATAAAAAAAGAGAACTTCCTGAAAAAAGAGGCAGGGGCTATTCCATAACCGAGATAACCTTATGCCCAGCCTTCTCAAGGGCTTTGACAGTGGAGTCAATATCATCACATTTATCGAGACGGAAATAATGTACTTTTCGTCTCGAGGTTTGGGATTCCAAGGCAATACTAACAATCTCACCGTTAAATTTCTTTATTATTCTGGTAACATCATCTACTCCGCCTTTTTTCGAAACAATGATATCGAGACGGGTTGAAGATTTGAGTATTCCCAGAAGTTCAATAAAGGCTGAGAGCAGATCAGACAGGGTTATGATACCCACAAGTTTTTTCTTATCGAGAACGGGCAGACCGCCAATTTTATAATCATGAATGAGCTTTGCGGCACTCTCCACACTGGCATTTTGATTAATCGTAATCGGATTAATCACCATAACCTGATGCACAGGGATATCATCAATCATGGCTGGGAAGGAAAATTCCCGCAAATCACTTTCAGTAATAAAACCAACCATATTATCATCTTCATCAACGACAGGAAGATGGCGGAAGCCATTCTCCTTCATTAATTTTCTGGCCTCTTGCAAAAGAGCCTCGCGACTGATGGTTACAGGGGACGGGTGCATCCAGCTCTTGATTTTCATAGGGAATTATCTACTGGCTACCTTGCAAAACTACTATTTTGGAAGGTAGCCTAATGTTGTGAGTTTGGGGGATTTGGCTAAATTGCCAATATTTTAAAACAATTACATATAACTTTCAATTACAAACCTGTATATCCACCTACTAAATAAAAACATTTTCCCCAAGTGCTTTGAACTCTCTAAAAAAGATGGTAAAGCATTGTGTACTATAACCGTTGGCATCACTCCAAACAAACCACCATTTCAAGAAAATATAATGTCTGACAAAAAAAACATCCTTGCCCCTATCCGGGAGCGAATCGACTCCATCGACAACAATATATTATCCCTCCTCAAAGAACGACTGGAATGTGCCCACGAGATTGGCCGGTTAAAATCAACCAAAAACAAAGCTAAATGGGATCCATTACGGGAGAGGCAAATATACGACCGCTTGACCCGCGACAACAACAAAACGTTCCCTGAAGAATCTTTGCTCTCTATTTTTCATGAGATAATCACGACCTGCAGACTATCGCAACAGTCAACCACCGTGGCCTACCTTGGTCCTGAGGCCACATTCTCCCATTTGGCCGCCGTTCAATATTTTGGTCATAATGCCGACTATCACCCCATCCAAACCATTGAGGACGTCTTCTATGAGGTGGAAAAGGGTCGGGTTAACTATGGTATTGTCCCCATTGAAAATTCGATTGAAGGCTCCGTAACCTCGACCCTTGATTCCTTTATAAAATGCAAGGTGCAGATCTGTGGCGAAGAGTCGCTGGCCATAACCCATAATTTAATTAATCATTCCGGCAACATGGACGACATAAAGCTGATTGTCTCCCACTCTCAACCCTTAGCCCAATGCCGGGAATGGCTAAAAAAGAACCTGCCATCGGTACCATGTCAGTCTGTTTTTTCAACTGGCATTGCCGCCCAAATGGCTGCCGAGGATCAGACCGTTGCCGCCATAGCTTCAAGTCTAGCAATTAAGACCTACCAACTCCAGGTGGTTGTCAAGGGGATTGAAGATTACCGAGGAAATTCCACTCGTTTTATTTTAATCGGCAAGGAGTCACCCGCAAAAAGCGGTAGAGACAAAACCTCACTCCTCCTTAGCCTACTGGATAAACCTGGAGCCTTGAATGACACCCTGGCAATTCTCTCCAGGCGCAATATCAATCTCACCCGTATTGAATCAAGACCTGTCAAGGGTGAAAGTGGTAAGTACCTGTTTTTTATTGATCTTCTCGGCCATATGGATGATGGGGTAATCATCGAGGCCTGCGAACGCTTGCGGGAATCATGCTCCTATTTTGAGTGGTTGGGCTCCTACCCTATTGATAAAGGCTTAAAATAAGTAGAAAGGCTGCTCTCTCTAACGTCAGAGCCCATACTGCCATTCCCCCTTTATTGAGACAAAAAAGAAATCAACCGCCAATCCGTGACATCTTCCCCAAACAGCCACTGGGACTTTCGTCCAGATAATGACCTTTGGGTTTTGCCTGAATCGTTTTAATTATAAGATTACAAATATCGTCATCAGTTCCGCCACCCCTAAGCACTGCCCGCAAATCCGTCTCATCATCTGACAACAGACAGGAGCGCAAAGCCCCTTCCGAGGTAAGACGCAACCGGTTACACTTCTCACAGAACTTATGACTCATGGGACTTATAAAACCAATGGAACCCAAGGCCCCTTCAAGCTCGTAAACCCGGGCAGGGCCGTCCATACGTTTCTGGGAAATTGGGGTGAGAGCGCCCAGGGTCTCGATGCGTTGCTTGATCTCACCTGTTGAAATGAGCTTATCAGCCCCCCAGGACCCCCCATTGCCGATGGGCATAAATTCGATATACCGCATCTGGAGCGGATATTCCATGGCCAGCTTGGCAAAATCAACAATCTCATCGTCATTAACTCCGCGCATGGCAACCATATTGACCTTCACCGACGAAAAGCCCTTGGCAAGTGCCAGTTGAATCCCCTGCCACACCTGCTCAAACTCATCAAAACCCGTAATCTCCTGAAACCGCTTGGGCTTAAGGGTATCAAGGGAGATATTTAACTTTCCCACCCCGGCATCAAGTAAATTCTGATAATACTTGCCCAGAAAAACACCATTGGTTGTAAGTCTGATATCATCAAGACCCTTAATTTTGGCGAGCCCCTCAAGGAAACGCTCAATATTACGCCTTGCCAACGGTTCACCACCCGTAAGGCGCACCTTTTTAACCCCAAGCTCAACAGCGAGGCCAATAACCCGCAGAAGCTCCTCGTAGGTGAGTAATTCTTTATGTTCAAGTTTTGACAAGGGACTGGGGGTGCAGTATACACATCTGAGATTGCATTGATCCGTAAGGGATACGCGCAGGTAGGATATGGTTCTGTCAAAGAGGTCGGTGAGAGTGGGGTTGGAGGACATGGTTTTTCTTCCTGCGCCTTGCATTCGGGGTAGCCATTAGTCCTGACAGCCCCCCATATCAATGATTAAATTGCCGGACAATGGCTCTTTAAGTACCCCAACATATCATAAAAAACAATGAGAACGGTTAGTCCTGAATGATAATACTCGGAATTGAAAGCTCCTGTGATGAGACGGCCTGTGGCATAATGGCGGATGATCAGAAAATCCTCGCCCATGTCGTTGACTCGCAGATTGATATCCATAGGGCCTATGGAGGTGTTGTGCCGGAGATTGCCTCAAGACGCCATATCGAGACCATTTTCCCCGTGGTGAATACTGCCCTTGACCAGAGTGGTCTCACCCTTGATGATATTGATGTCATGAGCGTAACGGCAGGCCCCGGTCTGATTGGCTGCCTGTTAATCGGTTTAAATTTTGTCAAGGCGATCTCACTTGTCCGGGGCATACCCTTTGTCGGTGTCGATCATATGGCAGGCCACCTCTTGTCTGTTTTTTTAAGCGATACAAAGCCACAATTTCCCTTTGTGGCCATTGTGGCCTCCGGTGGTCACTCATCTATCTTTTATGCAAAAAGCTACACCGACTTTGAACTTCTCGGGCGCACCAGGGACGATGCTGCTGGTGAGGCCTTTGACAAGGTTGCCAAGCTCCTCGGCCTCCCCTATCCAGGTGGCCCTGAAATCAGCAAAGAGTCCTTAAATGGTGATCCTGGCAGTATAAAGTTTCCCCGCTCCTGGCTCGACAAGGGCAGTTTTGATTTTAGTTTTAGTGGCCTTAAAACCTCGGTAGCCAATACTATTCACAAAATAGACCAGATGACTGCCGGTAAACGGGCCGACATCTGTGCCTCGTTTCAGGAGGCTGTGGTGGATGTTTTATCAGCCAAGGCCGTGCAGGCCGCCAAATTCAAAGATTGCCAGCAGGTTGTTCTTGCCGGAGGCGTTGCCGCGAACCCAAGACTGCGTGATCTTCTGGGCAAGAGATGCCGGAGTGCAGGACTTGATCTTGCCATGCCACCTTTAGAGTATTGCACAGATAATGGTGCCATGATCTGTGTTGCCGGCTATCACCAGTTTAACCAAAAAGGAGAGTCCCCCCTTGATCTCGATGTCTACTCCCGCTCCCCCATGATATACAGGGCTATCGATTGAAACGGACTCTGCGCTACTACTCTTTGCGCTTTAAGCGTTTGCAAGGTCACCCACCAATACTGGCCCGGGGTATTGCCATTGGCTTGTTTGTTGGAACCACCCCCACCATGCCCCTGCACACCTTTCTGCTCCTGACCCTATGTCTATCCTTTAAGGGTAGCAAGATTGCGGCATTGGTGGCCTCCTGGGTGATATCCAATCCCCTCACCTTTTTTCTCCAATACTATGCCTGCTGGCTGGTGGGTTCCACCTTTTTCCCTGGACGTCTCTCCTGGGAAAAAATGCAACCCATTATGACTATCTTAGCAAAGGATCAGGGGTATGCCGGGTTTAAACAGTCTTTGAATTTACTCGGGGGGCTTGGCATTGAGGCTTCAACAGTTATGCTCAGCGGGGGCATTGCCATAGCAACCCCCCTGGCTATATTGGGTTACTATTACTCCCTTATCTTTTTCACTAAACGTCAAAACAGACGAGCCCTACGAAAATATGAATCTTGCCCAGATTAAAAAAATACTTAAGACTAATGAACTCTCCCCCAGTAAAAAAAGGGGCCAGAACTTTCTCATCCACTCAGCAACCTCAGAACGAATAGTCCGTTTGGCCGGGGTGACCGGTGATGATGCAATTATAGAACTTGGTGTTGGCCTGGGTTCGTTATCCGTTCCCATCGCCGCTGTTGCCAAGAACGTCACCGGCATAGAAATTGACAACGGCATCATAGAGTTTCACCGCAAGAATAATATCTTGCCAGACAACTTTAAGATTATACATCAAGACCTTCTGACCCTTGATTTTGCCAGCCTGGCAAAGGAGACAGGTGCCCCTCTAAAGATAATGGCAAACCTGCCCTACTCTATTTCCAACCCGCTCCTGTTTAAACTCCTTAAGCAGCCTGAACATATTGACTGGGCTGTGCTAATGCTTCAAAAAGAGGTGGGTGACCGAATAGCATCGCCTCCCGGAAGCAAGGTATATGGCATTCTCTCTGTCCTCTTTGCCGGTGTTGCCAAGGTCAGCAAGCTGATGAAAGTTGGGCCAGAACAATTTCATCCCCGGCCAAAGGTTGACTCTGTTATTGTCAAAATTGACTTTATTAACAAGAACCTGCCCCCCCATAACCCCAGACTTTTAACCAAGATTGTTAAGGCCGGATTCCAGAAACGACGTAAAACCCTGCTTAACTCCTTGTCCTCCAGCTCCTATTTCAAGATCGACAAGGAACTTTTAAAAGAATGTTTGGTAAGAGCCGAGGTTTCAGCAACCATTCGCCCTGAAAAATTAAGCATTGATGAGTTTATCGCCATCACCAACGAACTTGAACCACATATTGAGGAAGCGTAATGGAAAATTTTGTCCTCCACAATCAGACCAAGATTCTCTTTGGCAAAGGGATGGTTGCGCAACTTGGCACGGAATGTCGTTATTTTGGTAAAAGAGCGCTCCTGGTCTATGGCATGGAATCCATCAAGAAAAGTGGCCTTTATGCTGAAATCACCGGCCTGTTAGCAGACCAGGATATTGCTATTATTGACCATGGCGGCGTTGTCTCCAACCCGCTCCTCAGCCATGTGCGTGAGGGGATAAAGAAGGCGAAGGATAACAAGGTTGACCTCATCATTGCCGTGGGCGGTGGTTCGGTTATTGATTCGGCTAAGGCCATAAGTTGTGGCACCTGCGTGGAACATGATGTGTGGAAATTTTTTACCGGTAAAAAATCCATTAAACAGACCCTGCCCTTAGTATGTGTACTGACCCTTGCGGCCGCAGGATCTGAAATGAATGGCGGAATGGTTATCACCCATGACGAGAAGAGACATAAATTTGGCACAGGTAACAACTTACTTAACCCAAAAACTTCTATTCTCGACCCCAGTCTCACCCTCACCGTCCCCAAAGACTACACGGTGTATGGTGCCATTGACGCCATTGCCCATATCTGCGAATTTTACTTCACCACCAAGATAAAAGCTCCAGTGCAAGAGCGATTTATGGAGGGGTTAATCCTGAGCATTATTGACAGCTGTGACCGTGTCATCCTGAACCTCAATGACTATGAGGCAAGATCCGATCTCATGTGGTGTACAACCCTTGCCTTAAACGGTTGGACCGCAGCTGGACTTGGACTTGTCGGCTTTCCCATGCACATGATTGAACATACCCTCAGTGCCCACTATAATGTGGCTCATGGCGCAGGACTCAGTGTGATTATGCCTGGCTGGATGGCCAGCATGGTTGCCAGACAGCCCGAAAAATTCAATCAGTTCAGTGAACGAATTTTCAAGCATTCCAACACTGATCTGCTTAAAAATGGTCGGGCAGGGGTTAGTTCCCTTAAGGAAATTTTCAGCCAATGGCAGGCCCCGGTAACACTTGCTGAGCTTGATATTCCTGAATCTGCCCTGGCTGAACTTGCCAGGGAGAGCCTGCCCCTTGCCAAAAACTGGCGAATGAATGACTATTCAGAAAAAATTATACATGAGATATTAGAGGGTTGCCTGTAGCCCAGAGAAATGGGTCCTGTTTTTAGCTAAAAAGCTTGGCCTTGCTACGTTTTTCTGTTATTTTGCAAGGGTTTTCATCAACCAAAGAGATCTCGTTTTACCACAATAGGATTATCAATGTTGCCATCATCATCTTTAGATTTAAATGACTACACCCATAAAGAAACCAGTCGCCTCTATGACGTTGCCATAAAAACCATCAAAAAGCAGTTGTCGAAAGGCAAGACCTTCAATGAGGCGCTCCATTCATTAAAACCCATTGATAATGCCCTGCGCACTATTATCATTGATGATTTTTTGAAAAACATCATTGTTGATCAACATTTTAATAGAGGTCGTGGCCTTGATGATCTGGCCCTAATTCTCGATGTTTCCTACGAACAGCTCGTTCTTTATCGGGAAAAAATCGTTGATGAACTGGATCTGCACACCGGAGAACAGAGTCCTGAGGTTGAGGAATTAAGCAACCTTACCCATTAATAACTGACCTACCCCCTACCCATGCCATCACCAACCACGAAAATATCAATATTTCAACAGTCGGGTATTGGCGAAAAAAAGATTCAGGGGCTACAGGCCTATGGCAAAGATATCATTATTGCCGAAATTATTACCCTGCCCACATCTCTAGCTGATTTCATCGAAGAGCCAGGGGATTATTTCCCCTCCACCATCAAGGGCGACCTTGTCCTCTCCTTTATAAAACACCCCGACCTCAGCGATTATCTTATTTCGCTCTGTAACAGCTTATCAATCCCGGTTGTAGCAAGTGGTCCCCGCCTTATCCAAGGTGCCTTTTCACCCGTAACCTGTTGTGCTTTACCGCCAACCGATAAGCTTGGCGCCTATGGTGAGCAGTTTGGCGTACCAGAGTACTCCGTTACCCTTAGCGATAACGGGCAAACCATTTCTGGTCTTAGTGTAACACGGGGCGCATCCTGTGGCGCAACCTGGCTTGTGCTACCCAAGCTTATCGGCAGGACTAAAGAGATAGCACTGGAAATTATAGCCCGTGAAGTCCAATACCACTGCCAGGCCGACCCTTCGGCCTTTGATCCGGTATCAGGCAAGAGTCCGCTACATTTTGCCGGTAAGGTACACACCAAGGCATTAATGAAGGCGATTGACAAGGCGTAGAAGAAGATTTTATTGTTTCTGTGTAGGGTTAAAACCTTCGCCTTTCGGAGTATCGTCCCTCACTTACCGGGCGAATAACAGCGAAGAGGTGGCTATTTTGCTAGCAGTCGTCGCGTTGCTACTGTTTTATTTGAGCGTCCAACATCGAACGTTCAACATTCAACATCGAGATAGCGCAGACTTCGATATGGAAAACGCTACGCTTGTCTAATTTTGATAAAATAAAGTTCCATATTCAGCGTTGGACGTTGGAATTTGAATGTTCGATGTTAATTTATCAGTTGTACTGGTAAAATTATTTCGTTAAA
>JAJRUT010000049.1 GCA_024277655.1 Deltaproteobacteria bacterium
ACCACAGGTTGTCACGGTAACCAGGCAATAGCTGATGAGTTCGGCGCCATTGCCGGCGGTCATCATGGCAGTGGTGGCTCAACCCTTACAGCTGACACAACCAAACACTTCACATCAGGCTCAACCACCGACATGTCCGACGCCTACCGTATGCTGGCTGGCATTATCGGCATTGAAGATAATGACTGGGAGTTCACCAAAAGTGATGGAACAGGCGACCACAATCAGTATTATGGTATTGACAGAGCAGCTGAAACAGATACCGCTGCCGGTTCGGTAAGTAGTCTCTGTGCCAGTTGTCACGGAACATTCCATAATGGTGCCGGTAATGTCAGTACCTCCTTTAGTTCCCCATGGGTTCGCCATCCAACCGACTTTGACATGGCCACTGCCACCGGAACTGAGTACGCCTTCTACAATGGTGGTGACGGTACAAACGCTGCACCATACAGCGTTGTTGCCCCTGTAGCGTCTACAATCGCTAATGCTGGAGCGAGCACCGTTGCCCCTCTTGCCAATGTTAACGTTACCTCGGGAACTGCTGATGCTTCAGCCATCGTGACCTGCCTGTCCTGTCACCGGGCCCATGGCTCAGCCAACGCCGATCTCCTGCGCTGGGATTATGCTGGGATAACAGCCCACTCTGGAGCAGGTAACATCGGTTGCTTTATCTGTCACACCACCAAGGACGACATCTAAATCGTCGCCCCCTGTCTAGATGTATGATGTATGCCGTAATAAACACCGCAACAGCCCCTCTGGTTGTTGCGGTGTTTTGCTGTAAACTATTTTAATATCTCTAAAAAAGAGTTTATATATTTTCAATACTTGGCTATAGCATATAAGGAAGAAAGAATAGAAGAAGATAAAGAAAATCCAGCGATGCTATTCATGGTTTGAACCTTCTTTATCTTCTTCTATTCTGAATCCTGAATCCTGTATTCTCAACCAAAACAACTAAACCGAGTACCTTTGTTAGAACAAATCAAGAGGGAGAAGAACCGTTGAAAGCCGCAGAACTACAAACCAAGCACCTAATCCACACATTGCCCCTCTTGGCGTTATCCCTGTTTCTATTATTCGTCACCCTCGGCCCACAATCATCTCAGGCATCCAGCCCAGAGGCTATACATGTGGTTTCCCCTCCTGATGGCGCCTGGGTCACCGAAAAAAAACTTTATATGGCTGGCGTAATAAATGACAAGGCCATTACCCAGGTCAAGATCAAAGGTGTTAAGAATGATGCCCCCAAGGGGATTATCCAGGTTGACGCCAAAAGCTTTGGCGTCACGATCACCCTTGCCAAGGGGACCAACACCATCACCCTTATCGCCGGCAAAACCACTAAGAAGGTAAAGGTATACTACCTTGCCCCAGATTTAAGAAAGAAGGGCAAAAAAGCACCCAAAGAATTTAATCGTTTCTATGTCCACAGCAACCCGACCAAAATGGACTGCAAGGAGTGTCACAAGAAACGGCGGGGTAAATTCAACTTTAAACGAATTATCCCCAGTACCTCCAACTGCACCACTAAATGCCATAAAGACATGGGCAAGAGTGCCCATGTTCACGGCCCTGTCGGCGCAGGCATCTGTATATCCTGCCATAACCCCCACGGTTCACCTGAGCCAATGTCCATAGCTCGCACCGGCCAGGACCTATGTCTCGTCTGTCACCAAGCAAAGAAGGCGGAGTTTGAACAGGATGTTATCCACGCCCCGGTGAAAGAGGGATGTATATCCTGCCATAACCCCCACGAGTCCTCCATGCGTTTTCAGCTCCGGGGCACTGGCACAAGCGTAAGCAGTCTCTGCTTCACCTGCCATGAATCCAAGATATTCACCAAGAGTCATCGCCATGGACCGGTGGGGGCAGGAGATTGTATTGCCTGCCACAATCCCCATGCCAGCAAAAATAAGAATCTTCTCACAGCCTCTCCCGAAAAAGGAGAGGTTTGTTTTAGGTGCCATAAGGATCGGAAGCAGGAGTTTTCCATGAAGTATGTCCATGAGCCAGTGGAGGACGATTGTAACAACTGCCATGACCCCCATAGTTCAAACGCTCGCTACCAGCTCCACCAGGCGGGAGGTGAACTCTGTCTGGAGTGCCATGCCGACCAAAACCCGGAAATCATGGACGCCATCACCAATGCCAAATTTCAACATAAGCCGGTGGCGGACAAAAATTGTACTGCCTGTCATAGGCCCCACTCCTCCCAGGAAAAATCATTACTCAAGAAAAAAACCCAGGAACTATGTTTCACCTGCCACGAGGAGCTTGCCGATGAAATAAAGGGCAGTGATTCTCTGCATGGCCCTGTGCAAACAGGTGATTGCATGGCCTGCCATGATGTCCATGGTTCAAACAACAGCCGTATTCTGAAAAGGTATTTCCCCGAAGAGTTTTACAAGGATTACAAGCCTGGGAACTATGACCTGTGTTTTGGCTGCCATAACAAGGATATTGCCAAGAAAAAATTCACCAAGACCCTTACAAATTTCAGGGATGGTGAATACAACCTCCACTATTTCCATGTCAACAGGAAGAAGGGGAGGAACTGTGTGGCCTGTCACGACCCCCACGCCTCAACCCAGATGAAGCATATCCGCACCGAGGTACCCTTTGGCGCTTGGTCCTATCCAATCACCATCACCAAGACAAAGAATGGTGCCACCTGTGTTGTTGGCTGCCATGCCCCTAAAACGTACGACCGCAAGAACCCCAAGATTAAACCAAGCAGATAGAGGCTGTGGTGCTTGCCGCTATCATCACAGCCAAAAGCTTACAGCCCGTGGAATTAAAAGGTACTGGTACCAAAGGGATAAACAGGAGATGAGAGGACACAAACAGCGGCAACCTTTGCCTCTTCTATTCCTTATGCTGTTTATCCTTGCCGTGCCACTGCGGGCTATAGCAGGCCAGGATATCACAGCAAACTGGACTCAAAACAGGAGCAAGGACGCCGATACAGAAGACACGTACTCTCTAACATACAGCCTAGAGTTCAAGCAGGAGATCACTGAAACCATGGCGCTACAGGAATCTTTCAGATCAAGCGGTCGTTGGCAGGAAGAGGAAGACAATCAGAATATCGACCCCAGTCTGCGCTTCACGGTCAACAACGATATCTTCCTGCTGGAGATGTATGGAGCTGCAAGCAAACAGTATTACTCTGACGGTGCCG
>JAJRUT010000050.1 GCA_024277655.1 Deltaproteobacteria bacterium
ATTGAGAATTGAGAATTGAGAATTGAGAATTGAGAATTGAGAATAACAAAAAAAGGGCTTGCCAGATTGGCAAGCCCTTTTTTGTGGTGGTACTTTTTTTCTCGGGGATCAATCTCTACTGAGAGCCATCAGGAACTGGATAATATACCAGAACAACAAGGCCACAGAGGCAAAGAGGGACAGGGCAGCGGCCACATGCTGGGTGGGGTGATAATGACGCATCACATTTGAGGTTGAATACAAAATCGCACAGGAGGCAAAGACTATCATTGCTCCAGAGAAGAGGAGAATGGGCAGGGGAAAACTAAAAAGCAAAGAACAGGCAATAAGTCCCAGCGCAGCAAAACCACCAATACGCAGAAAACCACCTAGGAAGGAAAAATCCTTGCCACAGGTAAAGGCTGTAATAGTTAAGCCACCAAAGATAAGCAGGGTAAAGATCGATGCCATGGTGATAACGCCAGGATAAGCCACCGTGGCAATATATAGTAGCGGCACAAAGATAAGGGACTCAGCCACCACATACAAGCCAAGTCCAGCATACTGCATCTTAACACTCTGGGCATTAAAGGCCCATTTATTGGCGATATAGGACACGAACATAAAACCACCAAGAACCACAAGCCAACTCAGGCCTCCACCCATAGCCTGAGCCATGGCAGGTGCAAGTGGCGAATTCACCAACAGAACTTCCAACATGGCAAAAGCCAGAATAGCAAAGGCCAAATGGGTATAGGTCCGCTTAATAAACTGGACACGAACTTCTGTCTCAGCCTGGATAACGGGAATGGCATAACCTTTATTCATCAGTAATCTCCGTGAAAGGTGAAAGGTGAAAGGTGAAAGGTGAAGCATAGCGAACCCTCTCCGCCTATGCAACAAAAACCGGCCAGTTTGAGTCAGTAAACTCAACGACCACCAGCTAAACAGGTGGGTTTTATTTGGACCGAATAGCGAGGGCAACGCGACGACTGCTAGCAAAATGCTATTCGCCCGGTAAAGTCAGGGCCGATATTCCGAAAGGCGAAGGTTTTAACCCTATGCCGAAACAATAAAAAAGGAGCAATCTCGTTAATCCACAAGATTGCTCCAAACCAAACTACCTCAACCCTTCAGTTCATGGTTGAGGTAAACCTTAAATGGCGTCCTTACCCCGCTCACCTGTTCTCACCCGCACAACCTCGTCAACAGGGAGAACAAAGACCTTACCATCACCAATCTTACCCGTGCCGGCGACGGTCATAATGGTCTCGATCACCTGATCGACAAGTGCAGCTTCAACTACAAGCTCCATCTTTACCTTGGGGATAAAATCAACCTCATATTCTGCCCCACGATATATTTCCTTGTGACCCTTCTGGCGACCGTACCCCTTCACCTCGGAAACGGTCATGCCCTGGACGCCCATATCGTGCAGGCCCTGCTTTACCTCATCCAACTTAAACGGCTTTATAATCGCCTCTATCTTTTTCATCGTTGTCCTCCAGTTCTATTTCAGTTTGAACCACTGAGTTGTATCCGCAAAGATCAGTAGCAACCAGTGGTTCTTGAGGTTCACTACCTGCTTAAATCGTATAGCCAATTTCTGAATGCTGGCTAATATCAAGACCCTGAACCTCATCATCTGCCTCAACCCGCAGGCCGATAACCATATCAATGGTTTTCAGAATAATAAAGGAGACAATCACCGAATAAACAATGGTGGCTCCCGCATCCATAGCCTGCACCATAAACAGCTTGGGATTTCCGGCAAACAAGCCGTCAGCGCCGTTTGGATTCACGGCAAGGGTGGCAAACAACCCTGTGGCAAGGGCGCCCCAAAGACCACCAACACCGTGGACAGCTACAACATCAAGGGCATCATCATAACCTAATTTTGACTTGCCGAGAAGGGCCAGATAACAGACTACACCGCCAACAAGGCCAATGATGATTGCCGAAGATGGACTGACAAAACCAGCTCCGGGGGTGATGGCAACAAGTCCTGCAACAGCGCCGGATGCAGCCCCAAGGGTGGTTGGTTTGCCCTGAATAACCCACTCAGCAATAATCCAGGATACAGCAGCACAGGCCGCAGCAACATGGGTGGTCATAAGCGCATTGGCGGCAATCCCATCGGCAGCAAGAGCCGAACCGGCATTAAAACCAAACCAGCCAAACCAAAGAAGACCCGCACCCAGAACAGTCATACTAATGTTATGGGGATGCATTGGTTCCTTACCCCAACCCTTTCTCTTACCCACAAGGATTGCGGCAACAAGGGCGGCAGCAGCGGAGTTAATATGAATAACCGTACCCCCAGCAAAGTCCAAACCACCATGTTGACTGATCCAGCCACCACCCCAAACCCAGTGACACACTGGAAAATAAACAAAGGTTACCCAAAATACAGTGAAGAGAAGAAAGGCCGAGAATTTGATCCGCTCAGCAAAGGCTCCAGTAATCAGGGCCGGGGTAATAACAGCAAACATAAGCTGAAAGGCACAGAAGACAAGGTGGGGAATGGTGGTTCCCTCAAGCACCTCACCTGTCACGTTCTGCAACATGAAATAATCCATCCCCCCCACCAGACCACCGATATCAGTGCCAAAGGCCATGGAATATCCATAAACAACCCAAATAATGGTAACAACTCCGAGGCAGATAAAGGACTGCATAATGGTAGACAGAACGTTTTTAGAACTAACCATACCTCCATAGAAAAGAGCCAGTGCCGGAGTCATCAGCATGACCATGGCTGTTGCAACGATCATAAACGCGGTATCACCTGAATTCATAACTTCTCCTGTATAATTTTTCGCCCAAAGAGAGCTCTTGTTGACTTA
>JAJRUT010000051.1 GCA_024277655.1 Deltaproteobacteria bacterium
AAAATCAGGGTCAAAATTCCACCACAGTCAAAGCCTGGTAAAAAACTGCGGGTAAGAGAGAAGGGCAATCAGAGCTCTTCCTTGCCACGCGGTCATCTCTTTATTCATCTCGAATAGATTTTTCGTTTTTAACGATCCCAAAATTGCCTTTTAGTTCTAAATCTGCATATTCTATATATTGTGAGGGCAGCGCGTATTTGCCTTGAAATAGTAAATGGTATTAATTGCTCTTATCGCTACCTCTGGGGGCAAAAAGTTTAAAAATTTAAGCCAGTTAAAAGGAGTTAGAATGAACAGAACAGAATTGTTAAATGAGGCCCTTCATAATCTGCAGCGCAGTTCTTCAGATATTGAAGCGTGTACCGTTTTTTCGGAAGATGGACTGGTGATCGCAAGCTCCCTGCCACCGGATATGGATGAGGATCATGTGGCGGCGATGACCTCTGCCATGCTTTCCATGGGGGGACGAACTGCGGAAGAATTGAAGCGGGGTAAACTTGAGCAGCTCTTTGTCAAAGGGGATAATGGTTACGCCATTGTGATGCACGCTGGAACCTACTCGGCACTTGTGGCAATTACCCGCAAAGACGCTAAGCTCGGTTTGATTTTCCTTGATATGAATCGCGCTGTAAAGGCCATCGCAGAAATCCTTGCCTCTTAATTTTTCGATCCTTTGGTGAAACTATGATTACTTTGTTTGAGAATGACACTCATAAAAATATTTTTTATTCTAATTTGTCTGTGGGCGCTATGGTCCAGGCCAACCAACATCTTATCGTTCATAATAAAGTGGGAATGCTGCTCGATCCGGGTGGGCATAAGGTCTATACTCAGCTCTTTGCCCATCTTGCCAAACAGATCCCCATTAATGCCTTAAAGCATCTGTTTTTTTCCCACCAGGATCCGGATATTATTGCTGCGGCCAATGGTTGGCTTATGATTACCGATGCCAGGGCCTATTTGTCAGGCTTGTGGTCACGGTTTATCCCCCACTTCGGGGTGGATGATCTGGTGGTTCGGAAAATTACGCCAATCCCTGATGAGGGGATGTGTGTTGACGTGGGTGGGGCTGAGATTAAATTTATTCCCGCTCATTTCCTTCATTCCGCCGGTAACTTTCAGGTCTACGATTCGGTTGCCAGGATTCTCTATACCGGTGATCTTGGGGCCTCACTTGGGCAGGATTATGAAATTGCTGAGAATTTTGATGAGCATGTTCAATATATGAAGGGGTTCCATCAGCGCTATCTTCCCCACAGTGATGCCTTGAAGATGTGGGTAAAAACGGTGCGTAAACTCGATATTGACATTATTGCCCCCCAGCATGGGGCCATGATACAGGGGGCGATGGTGGGCCAATTTATCGATTGGCTTGAAACCCTGGAGTGTGGCCTTGAGCTTATGGGTGACTCCTTCCCTATTCCCTAAATTTATGCATCCTAGGGAATGGTTTTTTACCGCAAATAGGCAGGTGGCTCAGAGGTAAATTAAAGAAAACTTTGGGGTTCGGCGCTGAGGTGAAAAAAAACTAGCGAACCCTTAACAGGTGAGTCATGACTTTGTCGCCTATTTTAATACTTTCTTAATTCCCGAGTGTGAATCAATGAGCATAATCTTAACTATTGCCGGGCACCAGGGTGGTAGCGGCAAGACCACCACGGCGATTAATCTTGGTTCCGGACTGGCCAAAAATGGCCGACGAGTTCTTCTAATTGATGGTGACCCCCAAGGGACGTTGACCGTTATGGCCAGTGCTGAGGGGCGTTCACGCCCCGGTTTGCTGGATACTATTCAGGGAACGGCCCAGCCAATGATGACGATTACGCCAACGGTTCAGGATCGTCTGGCTGTGGTGGCCTGTGGTGTTCGGACGGTTGATCAGGTGGGGATTTTAGATAGGTTTGCCTCGGCTGGAAACTTTCCAGCCCTGCTTAAAACCCTGGCCGTTGGATTTGATTATGTCATTGTTGATTCCCCGGCAGGGCTTGGTTCTCTTGTGGCCGGGTATCTGGCGGCCAGTGACGGGGTAGTACTTACGCTCGGCTGTGAAGAGACCGGACTTGAGACCTTGCCACTTATGCTTGAACTTGTGGCTTCTGTCCGGAAGACGGTAAATCCAACCCTGAAGATGGGTGGCGTTTTACTTACCCGGCATCGGTATGATACGGCAAGTGCTGAGCTCATTAAAAAAATTGAGGAGACTATTCCTAATACGGGTTATTTCAAGGCTTCGGTTCCGCTCTTTAATCAGCCAGTGATAAAGTCGCTCTATGGTGATAATGATTCGGCTCAGGAGCAGGCCTATGCCACGGTTGTTGACTTTGTTGATACCTTGAAAAAACCCCTTGAGGAAGAAGCAGGTCTTGATGTGGAGGGGGAGTACCGTGAGGATCGCCTGGAAAATATCCTCTGGCAACTCTGTCAAAGAACAGGTCTAAAAGGCGCGCTTTTGGTTGATAGTCAAGGTTTACCTCTGTCGATTTACAACATGGAGGTGGGACGCCATGGCTATGCTGCTATGACGGCGGTGCTAGCGGAGATGCTTGAGACCACAACCCATATTCTTAAAACTGCCGACCCTAAACATCTGACCATTGATCTACGTGAAGATGAGCGTCTGCGCCTCCACCGTTTTGAGGCGAATGGTATCACCTATTATGTGGTGGCGGTGGGTTCGCCTCTTATCAGTCCGGAAGGTGTTTTTAATGATTTTGCAAGCTATCTGGCTTGGGAGTTATAGAAAAATGTCGTTTAAATTAGACAAACTCCTGAGGCACATAAAAAAATGAGACCTGTATGTAAGTCAAGGAACCTATTCCCAGGGTCGTGCTAGGATAAGAGCCATACAAGGTAGCCTAAAATCCCCAAACCCAAGCGAGGTCAGAGTATGAAAAAATTATCTTTGCACGATACCAATGAGTTTAGTGAAAAATCTTTTAAACGCTTTCTTCTCCACGATTCAGCCTATTTTAGGGTGTTGAATTTCAATATTGGCGCAGGCCAAACCTTTCCGGTTCATTCCCATCCCGCCGATGGTCAGCTCACCATTCAGGTGATCTCTGGTGAAGGTGAATTTCTGGCGGCAGACGATGTCTCTATGCGGGCAGTAGCCGGTGATATTCTGGTGAGTGATATCAGTGAACCCCACGGGGTGCGCGGTATAACCGATATGCGCATTCTGGTGACGATTGCGCCACCATTTTGAACCACTGCCCCAGATCGTGAATGAACCAAAGGAAATGTTGTTATTCTACATGGATGCACAGGATAAACAGGATGTGTAAGGACGAATAATCCTGCCCATCCTGTATATCCAGGTGAAAAAGAGTGTGTTGTCGCAGTTTATGTCACGAGCCTTCCCCCCTCTCTTTTTTAGACCTTAGGCTTTCCTGTCTCCGGCTCGATCCTGTCCAGAGAGTCGCCGGTGTAGCTGTCCATAAGTAGCTCCACGGTGGCTGTGCCATAATGTTTAAACCAGAAATCGCCAAGTTCTTTTAGCTTGTTAATATTGGTTTTGCTGACATCGTCCATGGCGTCATCGGGTGGGAATGGTAGTCCCTTCTGTTTTTCAAGCCTGGCATTGACCCTGATATAGTTGCCGTTATCCATGATGGTCAGGGCCTGATAGGCCACAACCTTCTCATCTCCTAAGACCTCCATAATGTGGCCTTCGGTCATCCACTGGACGGCTCCCCATTTGCGTGATTTTGGGCCGTTGATTTTTTTGGACATAAAGCCAGTACCGATGGATAGTACGCGCATATCACTCAAGGAAATATCATTCCACACTCGCCTTGCCTCGGAAATAGCGCACATGGTGGGATTATTGGCAATAACTCCGCCATCCACCAGCCAGTATTCATGCTTGTCCGGCGGCAGGAGAAGCTCTTTTGTGGGGAAATAGGTGGGGGCGGCACTTGAGGCATCAGCCACCTGGTAAGAGAGAAGATTCAGGTATTTAGCCTTGGTTGATTTGATTACCACAGGACAACGTTTTTCCACGGCGTAGGTCACTGCCAAAATGTGTTTGTCGGCAGGAATGTCTTTGATTTTGGCTGCGCCGAGGCTTTTTTTTAGAAGCTTTGTTTTACCCTTCGCCTCAAATTTTGGGGCATTTACCCCGTCAAGTTCCCACAATCCCTTGTTTTCCGAAAAAATCTCTTGGGCATTTTTAAAGTTGTACAACTGGTTAATTTCGTCCATGGTCATATCGGTGGTGGCAAGGGCTAGGGCAATAATACTGCCTGTGCTCGTGCCGGCATAAAAATCCACACAGTCGCGGATGGATTTGCCATGATCCTGTTGCAATTTTTGTTCAACATGGGATAAAAACTGGGTGGTTGCTGCTCCCCGAATCCCGCCGCCATCAAGTGATAAAATCATCTTTCCCATAGCACACTCCCTGTACAGGTTAAATTAGTCATTTATGCTGGTTAAACCAAAATTCATGGTTAGGCAAGAAACTCCAGGATATATTTTCCGGCAACAAAGAGAATACTCAGGCAAAGTATAAGCTTGATAATATGGGCCGGAACATATCTTTGGCATTTTGCGCCAAGATACATACCGACAAAACCTCCGAGGCCAAAGAGTAGGCCCAGGGCATAATCTGGGCTTACAGAGATGGTGGGGTAAAACTGGGCGAGGAAGTGGTAAAACAGCACCCCGGCAACCGAGGTGATAAAAGTCCCCATTAGGGTGGCTCCGGCAATGATGTACACCGGCATACCGAAAAAGGAGATAAGAAAGGGGGCAATAATTGCCCCTCCACCAATGCCGTAGATACCACCGATAATGCCGACAATGGCGCAGAGGCAGAAAACGCCAGGGGTGGAAAAGGTGTAGGCGGTGTTAGCAAAGTTGAATTCTACCTGTTTTAGACTGAATTTGGCCTTAGAAACGGTGAAGTCTCTTTTCTCCGGCAGAATAGCTGTTTGCTGGTTTTGGGATGGGGCAAGCAGGATATCCTTGCCGAGACGCAGACCAATATAGCCAAGAACGAGGCCTGCAAAGAACTTGAATGTCGTTGGTTCAGTTAGATATTCAATGCGAATCCAGGCACCGATAAGTACCCCAGGAAGGGTACCAATCACGACACACCAAGTGAGGGGCCAGACCATTCTTTCTTCCTTGATATACCGATAAACACCACTTGGGATGGCGATTATATTGAAAAGTTGGTTGGTTCCACTGACCGAGGGCGCGGTGTAACCCAGAACACTCATCTGGAAGGGGAGGAGGATAAAGGCCCCGGAGATTCCAGCCATGGAGGTGAAAAAAGATACGGCAAAGGCCACAAGGGGAGGGAGCCAGACCCACGTCTCCACCTGGGATACCGTAAAAAAGGTTGGGTCGAGAAAAGTCATGGGCTGAGCCTTTTCATTGTGAGCTGGGTTAAGCTTGAGTGTATTTGAACCACAGATTAGCCAGGATGAACACCTATTTTTTAGGGTTAGTATCAAATCCCATTCCCATGCAAGGTGATTTGGCATACTGTTCCCGAGCCAGGACTATAGTGATTTGTTTCTTTAGCCACAGAATCCACAGAAAGACACGGACTAATTTTTCTGTGGATTCTGTGGCTAAAACTCAGTGTTGTCCGGTTAGAAAATTGCGGGAGCATAAACGCCGAACAAATATGTTATTTGTTCGCCATAACTTGTGCGCGATCATTTGCAATGACAATTTGCTGATATGCTATTTGTTGTCTTGAACTATGCTACTGTCAGTGTGTTGTAACATTATGTTTTTATGACTGAAACTTGAAAAGTTCGGGAAGCCTAAAAAAAGAGTTGCTTTTTGCCTTGAGTGTAGTTACTTTCTCTTTCGTTCGGGGTGCCAAACTTTTATAGGCGTCCCCCCTCATTTTCTAGTTGGGCTGTGGGGTATTTCGCCTCAGGTTTCAACTCGATAACCAAAATCAGAAACCGAGGAGGCTTCCATGACACTTGATTTACTCCTTACCGGACTTGTTGTGGCGGTGGCTTGTTTTTATGTGCTTCGTAAGTTTTTAAAGCGGGACGGCGGCTGTTCCGGTGGTTGTGGTTGTGCCGCCAAGCAGGAAAAAACTGGGATTATTGACTTACGCAATAAAGATACACAGGAATAGATAATATGGCGAAAATACTTGTTCGCAATATGCAGAAACATCAGCAGGGTGTGGTTACGGCCGTTAAGGTCGGTGGCATCCTTGGGCAACGGATTAGGGAAATGGGCCTTATGCCTGGTTCTAAAATTTCTGTACAGGGGCGGGCACCGCTTTACGATCCGGTTGCTATTCGGATTATGGGTGGGACCTTGACCTTAAGAAATGCTGAAGCGGATTATATTGAAGTGGAGGTTCAGGATTAATGGCTGTGAAATTTAATATGGCTCTTGCCGGCAACCCCAATGCCGGGAAAACAACGCTTTTTAATGCTCTCACCGGTTCCAGGCAGCATGTGGGTAATTACCCAGGGGTTACGGTTGACAAGAAGGAAGGGGTCTACACCGTAGACGATTTCTCGGTCAACCTCATTGATCTGCCCGGTATTTACAGTCTCTCCCCCTATTCTGAAGAAGAGGTGGTGGCACGGGACTATTTGGTGGAAAATCGCCCTGATGTGGTGGTTAATATTGTTGATGCTGCAAATCTTGAGCGCAATCTCTATCTCTCCTGTCAGTTTATGGAGATGGGGGTTCCCATGGTGATTGCCCTCAATATGATGGATGTTGCCGCCAAGCGGGGCATTGATGTTCACCATAAGAAACTGGCCAAACTTCTCGGTGTTCCGGTGTGTCCTATTGTCGCTCGGAGTGGCAAAGGAATCAAGGAGCTGATGCAGGTGGCGGTTCGGGTGGCGGAGCATCATAAAGTCTGGCAGCCCTTAAATATCTCTTACGGTGAAGAGCTTGATTCCCTGATTATTGATCTGAAGGCGAAGGTTGAGGCCGCGGCTTTTATGACCTGCGACTATCCTGCCTCATGGACTGTACTCAAATATCTTGAAGAGGATGACCTGCATATCTCCAGGGGTGATGATGATAACCCGCTGATTTCAAAAGAGTTACAAAAGGAAGTAGCCATTATTTCCGAGCATATGGAGCAAACAATCTCCTCAGCCCCAGATGCCATGGTTGCCGATCATCGCTACGGCTTTATCAAGTCAATTCTGCGTCAGAACGTGATGCATTACACCATCGATCAGAATCGCATGCATACCTCGGACAAGATTGATATGGTGGTCACCAATCGCTTTGCCGGGCCTATAATTATGCTCCTTATCCTGTTCGGGGTGTATAAATTCACCTTCACCTACTCGGCTATTCCCGTTGAGTGGTGTGAATTGTTTTTTAGTTGGCTTGGTGGGACGGTGGATAGTCTGCTTGCCGATGGTTATATGAAGTCGATGCTTATCTCTGGTGTCATTGATGGTATTGGCGGGGTACTAGGTTTTGTGCCGCTTATTATGTTTATGTTTTTTTGTATCGCGCTGCTTGAAGACTCAGGTTATCTGGCGCGAGTGGCCTATATGATGGATCGTATTTTCCGAACCTTTGGTCTGCATGGCAGTTCGGTAATGGCCTTTATCATCTCTGGAGGTATTGCCGGAGGTTGCGCGGTACCAGGGGTTATGGCAACCCGCACCCTGCGTTCGCCCCGGGAGAGGATGGCAACACTCCTCACCGTGCCTTTTATGAATTGTGGGGCCAAGTTGCCGGTTCTGGCTCTGCTGATTGGCGCTTTTTTCTCGGAAAACAAGGCCCAATATATGTTCTTTTTGACGCTACTGGCCTGGGTTGTCGCGCTCCTTGTGGCAAAGGTGTTACGGATGACTCTTCTAAGGGGAGAGGCAACTCCCTTTGTTCTTGAGCTTCCCCCTTACAGGGTACCAACCTTTAGTGGTCTTATGATTCACACCTGGGAAAAGACCTGGCAATATATCAAAAAAGCGGGGACGGTTATTTTGGGGATTTCCATCATTCTCTGGGCCATGATGACCTTCCCCGGTCTCTCTTCCGAGCAGGAGGCTGTTTTTACAGCCCGGCAGGAGGCTATCCTCGGGCAACAATCTCCAGAGGGTGTTGCCGGGCTTGAAAGTGGCGAGGTGACCGCCGAAGGTAGAGCCTTAAATCAAGCTCTTCTGCAACTGGCCAATGTTCGTTCGGAAGCGGCTCTGCGCCACTCCATAGCGGGGCAAATTGGTACATCCCTTGAGTCTCTGAGCCAATATGCAGGTTTTGATTGGCGGACTAATATTGCCCTGGTGGGTGGTTTTGCTGCCAAGGAGGTGATTATATCCACCCTGGGTACGGCCTACTCTTTGGGGGAGGTTGATCCTGAGGCCACAGGCTCACTTGCTGAGACCCTAAAGAGGGATTCAGGTTGGAATAAGGTCAAGGCCTTTTCGGTGATTGTCTTCATCATGTTCTATGCCCCCTGTTTTGTGACGGTGGCCTGTATCATTAAAGAGGCTGGGCACTGGAAATGGGGCTGGTTTGCCATGGCCTTTAATACAGCTTTTGCCTTTAGTCTATCTACCTTTGTTTACCAGATTGGCACACGGTTGTTTTAGGATTTAGGATTTAGGATTCAGGATTCAGGATTCAGGATTCAGGATTCAGGATTCAGGATTCAGGATTCAGGACAGCCCGGCTCAGATTTCTGAGCCGGGCTGTCCTGATTTTGGCGAATGGTTTTCGCAGCCGATGGCCTCAAGTACCTCGGCAATACAGCCCTTAATCTGGAGAATTGTTTTCTCTATTTCTCCAGGATTTAACTTCTTGGCCCTGGCCAGATCTTCAAGCTTTTTGGCTTTTTCGGCAAATTCTCCGGCACTTATGGTCCCTGCGACTCCTTTTAGACGGTGGGCCCGTTCCCCTATCTCGTGAAATTTCTTCCGGGCGAAAAGTTTTGTGAGGAGAGCGCCCTCGTCACTGTGCAAGGCGCAGAAATCCTGCAGTATTTCATTGAAGAAATCCCGGTCGCCGCCTACTTTGGCAATCCCTTCTTCATGGTTGATGGGGTCTGTGATGGGAGGCTTAGGATCACGCAGGTTTCTGCCGAGAACCTGATGCAGGACTTCAGGTTCCAGTGGTTTCGTCATATAATCATTCATCCCGGCCCGGAAACAACGATTCTTGTCTTCTTCAATACCGTGGGCTGTGGTGGCAATGATGGGAACATGGTCATAGTGGTGATTTTTACGAATCATTTTTGTGGCGGCAATTCCATCCATAACTGGCATTTCCACGTCCATAAGAACGGCATCGAGTTTGGAACTCATGGCGGCAACACATTCCTGACCATTTTGGGCCCGCACTACTTTGGCGCCCATCCCCTCTAGGGTCTGGCAGGTTACTTTTAAGTTTATTGGGCTGTCTTCAGCCACCAGAATTGTCTTGCCGAGTAATGTTGCGTCGAGGTTCTCGTGGGATGTTGTTAGAGCGGTTGAGTCCAGTGGCTGGCTTAGGGGGAAGGTTATTTTAACATAGAAACAGGAACCCTGATTTTGGCTGGAGGTGGCCCAAATGGTTCCGTTCATTTTTTCAACTATTTTTTTACTGATGGTAAGCCCGAGGCCTGTGCCTCTGTGACGGGTTGATTGCAAGTCCGTTCCCTGGATAAATTCATCAAATATGGTTGGGAGCAGGTTAGGTTCTATACCTATTCCTGTGTCCTGCACCTCAAAGAGGAGGCAGCAGTGGTTGATGGACTTCTTTGGACACTTGATGGTTACATTCACAGCCCCTTTTGGGGTGTACTTGAACGCATTTGTCACGAGTTTATTTAAGATCTGGCTTAGTCTGCCGGGGTCACCCTGAAGGCTATCCGGTGTGTTTGGATCGGTATTTATGGTGAAAATAATGTCGTTATTACGGGCTTCCTCTGTAAAGGTGTGTTTCAGCTTTTCGGTAATATTCCTGATGGAGAAGGGGATGCTGTTTGTGGTAAATTGGTCGGCTTCAAATTTTGCAATGTCGAGGATGTCGTTGACCAGTGCCTTTAGTAACTGGCTTGATGTTTGAATAATCTCAAGATTTTCTCTTGTTGCCCTGGAGACTTCGAGTTTCATGGTAAGTACCGTGATTCCGAGAATGGCGTCAAGTGGCGTGAGGAGTTCATGACTCACGGTGGTGAGGAAGGTTG
The DNA here is from genome assembly GCA_024277655.1 of Deltaproteobacteria bacterium. Lineage (GTDB taxonomy): Bacteria > Desulfobacterota > Desulfobulbia > Desulfobulbales > SURF-16 > JAJRUT01. Next base: position 10,130 of record JAJRUT010000051.1, read on the forward strand.
ATTTTGCCAGGGAGGTTCTTTTCGCCTCATTCATTGTGTGGATAAGGGCCTGTTGTTTCGCCTCATGGGCCGAGATGTCCTGGATTACCAGATAGATTATATGTTCACCATGGATTGGAATCGTCGTCAGGGTGAGGGCAGCGAGAAAAAAGGTGCCATCCTGCTTACAGAGACGGAGTTCGCCATGACTGACGCCCTTTGAAAGCGCCGTGCTGATATGCTGTTTTAACGGGTTTGCAGGCCCTTTTTTGGGGGGAGCGAGTAGTTTTTGTAGGTCATGGGTGGCGGGAAAACTTTGGAGTTCTCCTGCTTTGAAGAGATTCCTCGCCCCACTGTTCCAGTCAATAATTTCATTGTCTTTTATCAGCAGGATAGCTTGGCTGGATTCCTGAAAAATATTGAGTGTGGCCATCTCACTCTTACCTAACTGTTGCTCGTATTGACTGTTTAAGGTGATCCCCGCAAGAACTGGAGTTACAAATTCTAAGAAGGTTATCTTTTCCTGACTCAGTTGCCCATGGGGGCAGCTAATCATCAGTAAGCCGATGGGATTATTGGTCGGGCCAATCGGTATGCAGTAACGAGCCTGATCGGTGGTGCAGGGTGTGGGTGCCGTTTCACTCTGGTGCAGTGTTTCTCCAGAGCGGAAGCTGGTTCCACACAAACATCTTGAAAAATCCTTGAAGGAGGTGAAGCATCGAAGATCCTCTGTCATACCAATTCGAATGGTTGCACTGATCTCCTCTTTTTCCTGATCTATAATAAAGATGGCGCCGCTGGTTACGCCATCTTCTCCGCTCATAATGTCGATCAAAATTTGCAGAGATTTTTTGAGTTGTATTGTCAGGGGACTTTCTTGCATACTGACCATCAGGATGGCATTTAGGGCTGTGTGGCGCTGGGATTCCATTTTGCTGTGGACGTTTGACTCCTGGAGCATGTTTGAGGTAGATATGATCTGCCTTGTGGCCCACCAGGTGAGGATGAAGATGGTGCCTAGGGTGATAAAAACAAGGATAACTTCAAAGATATGATATGAGGTCTGCCTTCGGGAGAGTGTGCGGTGCTGGCTGGCCAGATGTTCATTTGTGGTATGGATCAGTTGTCTGGTTATTCTGTGCAGGGATGAAAAATAGGCCGAGTCGGCCTGCTGGATGGAGAGGATATCAGAGGTCTTTTCTTTTGTTTGCAGGAGCTGGTTGATGTTCTCAATGTCGGTGAATACGGTTTGCAGTTTTATTTTAAGCTGCTGCAAGGTCGCAGTGTCAACCTGACCACCAGACTTCAGGCTGTTAATAATAGTCTTTTTATTTGTTCTAAGGTCAGGAGGGACAAGCTCTGGCGGGATGGGGCCACCACGCTCCAGGAGGAGGATGTTGGTGAAAATATGATCAATATGGCTGGTGAGTTGGTTGTGCGCCTTGCTCTGCTCAAGGGGGGGGCTTATGGTGGGCCAGATAAAGTAGAGGGTCTGGACACCTTTTATTTCCTCCGATATATGCTGGATGAGGCTAATCTGGAGTCTTGTCAGGCGTGCCGATTGCTCGCGGGTTGTGCTGAGCTGATGGAGGGTGAAGTGGCTTACGGCAATGGTTATAAAGCCTATGACAATAATAATAAAGAGGAGACGTAGGCGGTGTTGGTGCTTGATTTTGTTGTTACACATGGACATATTATTTGGGTTTTGGTTTGTTCCCCTGCTACTAAAGGCCCCCTTTAGTAGCAGGGGAATGAGAATCAAGAGTTTGAGAATTGGGAATAATACCCATCTGGTTCCTAGGAGCTTGTCCGAGAATATAAGGCGAAGCGAAAAGGTGGAAAAATGGGCCAATTTCTCTGGCTTTGTAGCCGGCTTCCTATTCTCGGACAAGCTCCTAGTGCAAGAATGTAACCGGACACTACGGTAAAAGAATAACTCTTCAGTTATTGTGCTGAATAATTACTGACTTGTTTAAGTCTCATCTGGAAGTGTACCATTAAAGAGTTAGACCGGGAAATTAATTTTTCGGACTGTAGGTTCTGTGGTGTCCGGTTCGGAATGCTTTGTTTGAAAACACAGGCACCTAAAGTCTCACTGTATACTGCTCGGTCGGGAGTATAAAAAAATGAACTTAACTGGGGTGGGGTACCAAAAACTGCACCAGGAGGGTGGGGGGGGTGATAGGTGAGATAATGCTTTGCGGTATGATATCCGCTGGCTGCAAATCCATGCCGTAGCCTTTTTTCATGGCATGGATATTGTAATTTCTTTCCCCAGGGTGTTAGGGGGATGGCTTTAATCCGAGGGGGAAGAAGGGATGAAGATTGCGGTAGTATCCACCGATAGTGTGGAGGTCGATGACTGGTTCAGTAATGCCACGCGGTTTCTGATTTATGAAATAGATCAGGATGGCGCAACCTTTATTGCCGAGCGTGACTCTGAACCGCTTCCGGCTGATTTCTTTGATGCCGGGATGTTGAACAGCGTTGTTGATGTGATTAGTGATTGTGATATGGTTTACCTTGCCAATATCAAGGAAAAACCAGCCAAGGCCTTGAAAAAGAGAGGGATTTTACCTGTGGTATATGCCGGCCCGATTATTGGTATTGATTCATTTTCCAGTCCCGAAGGGGCAAGGTGAAAGTTGACTATCTGTTCAATAGCCCCTTTAAGCTGATAACCTACAAACGGTCCAAAATTCCCTTCACCATATTGCCGTCAACCCGTCCGGCAAACTGGCCCATAATCGGTTTCATTGCCTGCATTTTGTTGGCAAAACTTGAAAAATCGATATTGTCGGCAATCCACGCTTTGATATCATCTTCACTGGCCTGCTGAGGGAGATACCCTTCGAGAACAGCGATATAGCCTGAGTTACTAACGGGTTCGTTTGCCTGTCCAAGTAGTTCTGTTTCAGATTTGATGAGTTTGCGAATAATGGCGACAACCTCTGCGTCGTTCAACTCTTTTTTAGGCTGACGGCTGAATTCCCCCAGCATGATGCGGATCGTATCTTTTTTAACGGTATCTTTCGCCTTCATGGCATCTTTAAGTTCACTTTTGATTTGCTGTTGTAATGACATACTGTTCACTTTGTCGTGGATAGTGGTTGTGGGAGGGAAAGGTTTTTCAGCCATTCGCTTATTTAGACGACCCATCATAGTTCATTTACCTAAATGGTCAAGACGCGCATAAAAAAAGGGTGGTTTCTTAGTCAAAAGAAACCACCCTTTTTTTACAAAGAAGCAGGTCAGCCAGACCTAGATAGACAGTCTGGCTGATTCAGGACTAGATCAAGTTGGTCCTGTACTCATCACGTGGGAGAGTTCTTCGATTTTACCATGCTTCAGACGGTAGGCATGGATGGCCTGCATATCCTTGAATATTTGCATGACTTGGAAAAAACCATGCCAATGCGCATAATCAGGGGCATTCATCGCAGAACCCATTCTGGCCCGACGCCCAGCATGATGCCAGAGGTAGTACATAAGTTCCTGGAAACCATCAGACCATGGGTCATCACCAAGGAGGCCTTTGGCCTTCAAGTCGGCCTTCATCTTTACGGCTCGGTCCCAGTATTCATTGTACAGGGCAACAGAGTCGTCAAGGGTCTTGCGGCTGGTCTTCCACAGAGATTCGGAGTGACAGTTGACACAAACCTTCTTCATCTCAGCTTCACCCTTGGTTCCGTCTCCCATAGCACCGCTACGAATTACGGACTTCTTGTGCATGAGATCCCATTTTAAACGCTCGGCAGGATTATGGGTTACGGTGAGTTCACCAATTCCTTACATGTGACAGGTTGCACAGGTTGGCGCAGAATAATCACCCGGCTCCCAGGCATCAGGGGCAGAATCCCATTCCCAGTCTTCGCCTTCGGTCAGGTATCTTTGACCGTGCTTGGACTCAAGGTAGATCTCTATGTTTGGATGATCCGGGCCAAGGTGACAGGATGCACAGGCCTCAGGTTTCCGGGCTTCAGCCACAGAGAACTTGTGCCGGGTATGGCAGGGGGTACAGGTTCCCACGGATCCATCAGGGTACAGGGTTCCGACTCCGGCAGGCCATGTTCCTGGCACAGGCTTATTGTTGCTGTCAACCTTAACTATAGAACCATGACAGACCTGGCAACCGGATTGACGGGCAGCACCGTGTGCCGGAGAACCGGGCTCAATACCCATAAACTCACCACCTTCATGATGGAGTTGCAGGGCAATCAGTTTTCCGCCAGCTTTCTTTTCATCGTATACCGCATTGCGTGAGCGATCTGCGTGAGCTGAGGCAAGGAATTGTTTGACCTCTTCAGGGTGGCAGCGTTCACAGGTTTTGGAGGAAACCATGGGTGAGATATAGATATCTGTTCCTTTGATTCCTTTACATTGGCTGGCCATTGGCGATGTCTTCTCAACCCGGTGACAGTCAATACATGAAATTCCGGCATGAGCCATTTTTCCAAGTTTCCAGTCTTCGACGACTCCCGGCATTTCCCTGGCATGACATTCAATACAAGCGGCAGCTTCTTTTGTCATGGCACGACGGACTTCCATCTTCTTTGGTGCCAGATTAGGGGCTGCTGCCTGGGCGAGTGGAATCCCAGCACAAAGCATGAGACCCGCCAAAGCAGCTACGGTAAATTTGTTTTTCATTTTTTTCTCCTTAAGAAAATATTTTTTTATTCAGGTTGTCAGGTGGTAGGCTGTCAGGGAAATAGGGCTGTGTTGGACTTTATTATGAAAAAAGCCCGACAGGCCTAATCTTTGTGCAGTCTAAAGAAGCTGACCCACTGAATAGCTACTTTTTCCCCAAATAACGATCCGTTTCTTCGATAAGATTCTTATGACCAACATGAGGGTGACACTCGGTACAACGCTTCCCGGCAGTACCATTCAGGTAGGCGCGGTGAGCAATCAGACCACCTCGTGGCAGTCCGGGTGGGGTGAGGTTCTCATGGCAATGCAGACAGGCAGAATCGTAAGTGAAGTTCAATCTGTTCTCTTCAGCATTGGCCTTCCAATCAAAGGTGTACGGATCAAATGTAATATTGTGAATTACATCACTCGTTCCAGTAATGGCCTTTGTGGTTAGATATTCCACGAAATTTCCATGGGGCAGGTGACAGTCGACACATTGGGCAACAACACCCTTGCTGTTTTGACCACCATGGGGTGAGTTCAACCAGGCTGTTCGCATGGGCGTCATAGCGTGGCAGGATACACAGAATTTATCCGTATTCGTGGTTTCAATCATAAACCCGGAGGCCAGCACCAGACAGACGGTGAGGATTGCACCAAAAACGATGCCTCCAATCACCTTAGTCTTTGCTGATGTTTTTCCGGGTTTCTCTAGTTCCATATTCACCTCCCTTTTTCTGTGGACAGCCGGGTTATTTTATTCATATTGGCCGTCACTTGTTTGTTGATTTCTCCCATCCTATGAATGCCTTCCTGCTTTAGAAGAAAATTAAGTAAAAGCCAGGGGTGCATCAGCCAATAGCTATAGCAACGGGCGTGCCATACTGTGTGACACAGTAAAGCAACCACTTAGCGGCTTTGGTGGAGCTGCGTGTAGCTGCTTGGTAGCATTTTGCTACAGTCCGTGTTACCTTTTGGTAACCTGTGTCTTGGGACTGTTGGTCAGTATTGTATTTATTTCAAGTAGTTAGCTGAATATGCTGAAATTTTATTTAAAAAGTATTTGTGTGAAAAATGGTACAAAATTTATGCAATTGAAGTCAAAGTTTATTCTCTTCATTTCCCTGATTATTTGCTGTTCATATGGAATAACTTTTTACCGGACGTCAGCCTTCCAGGAAGATCTTGTTAAACAGCAGGCGGTTCAGCAGGCGCGGATGCTTTTTCAGCAACTGCGAATCACCCGCCAATGGATTGCCGATCACCAGGGTTTGTTCCTCCTTAAAACAGAAGACGTTGAGGTGAATCCCTATCTTGAAAATGGTTCTATCATCGACTCCAAAGGGCGCGAATTGGTATTGCGAAACCCGGCCATGGTTACGCGTGAACTGTCTGTTTATGCCAAACGGGAGGGCATCGGTCAGTTTAAGGTGACTAGTCTGAATTTGATTAATCCTGATAATGAACCTGATGAATTTGAGACCAAAGGTCTGAAGCAATTTGCCCGGGGTGAAGGTGTCGAGGCTATTGCAGTCGAGCAGACAGGTAAGGGGCCTTATCTGCGTTTTATTTCAGCCCTCAAGGTCGAAGAACGTTGTCTGGCCTGCCATGGTTATCAGGGGTACAAAGTAGGTGATATTCGTGGTGGTTTATCCATTCGTATCCCCATGGAGAAGGCGTACACCCATATCCGTGATAATAACCGGATGTTACTTATTATTGGGGTGGCCACCATTATTGTGGTCTGGTTCACCATCTTTTTGCTGTTTGATACTCTGGTGGTGCGGCGTCTGTCCCGTCTTGCTCGGCGGATGGATAAATATCCCGAGCAGATAAGCCTTGAGGAAATGGATAGTGGTGATGAAATAGGTGCGCTCGATTATCATTTTCGGGATTTATGCGGGCGCCTTGAAGTCTCACAGAAGGATCTTGAGAGGAGCCAGGAGCAGGTCTTTAAAAGCGAAAAGCAGGCTGCCATGGGGCGGCTTGTGGCCGGAATAAGCCATGAGATTAATAACCCCCTTGGAGGGATGCAAAATTGTCTTAAAACCATGGCCCGTAAGCCCGGAGATACCAAGCGAGTTATCCGGTATATAGACTTGTTGGACAAGGGGGTTGTCAGGATTAAGCAAACGGTGCGTCAGCTCCTTGATTTTGCTCACCAGGCCCCCCTTGTCCTGCAATATGGCAGTGTGGATCAGGTCATTAGGGAATGTCTTGAGCTTGTGGGGATGGGTCGGCGGCATATTCGCATTAGCCACGACTTGCAGGTAGAGGACGGGGTTAAAATTGGTCTTGAGGCGTTGCGACAGGTCATGATGAATCTCGGCCTGAATGCCATGCAGGCTATGGGTACGGAGCCTGGAACCTTGCATGTTCAAAGTCGTTTGGCAGATGGTATACTCACAATTCATATTACGGATAGTGGCTGTGGTATAACTTCTGAAGATGTAAAGCATATCTTTGATCCTTTTTTTACCAGCAAAGATGTTGGTGAGGGGACGGGGCTTGGGTTGTCGGTGTCCCAGTCCCTTGTGGCCCAGATGAATGGCGAGCTTACAGTGGAAAGTGAGGTCGGAATCGGGACTTGTTTCACCCTAAAGATTCCCTGTGTAAATGATGATCAACATTAATGGTGAAGAGTGATGTCCATCCGAATTTTATTGGCAGAAGATGATGAGCTTATGCGGGTCACGGTGCAGGACCACCTGCGCGATCAGGGTTTTTTGGTTGATGATGCTATGGATGGCACGGACGCCATTGGCCTGCTGAAACAACATTCCTATGAAATTGTGGTGTCCGATATACGAATGCCGGGCTTTGATGGAACCCAGATTTTAAAACTTGTCAAGGAGCAGGCCCCGAATACTGATGTGATTATGATGACGGCGTATGGCAGTGCGGATGATGCGGTGCAATGCCTCAAGCAAGGAGCGGCAGATTATATCTTGAAACCGTTTGATCTTGATGATTTGACCATCCGTATTAAACGTCTGGTGGAGATGCAGGAGGTTAAGGCGCGCTGTATTTCCAGTGAAAAGGGCTGTTTTGCCAAGGCAACACCCATTATTGGCTCGAGCCTTGTCATTCAGCAGATGCTGAGCCTTGTAAGTCAGGTTGCGGTGTCCGATGCCTCAGTCCTTATTCATGGTGAGAGTGGCACGGGCAAGGAACTTGTGGCGGCAGCCATTCATTATGGGAGTAAACGGGCTCAGAAACCGTATATTCGTCTTAACTGTGCGGCAATTCCGGCAACTCTTTTGGAATCAGAGTTGTTTGGTCACGAAAAGGGGGCCTTTACCGGGGCTGATGGGCGTAAAATCGGTAAGTTTGAGTTGGCGGATCAGGGCACCATTCTCCTGGATGAGATTGGTGATATGCCCCTTGAGTTGCAGGTAAAATTACTGCGGGTATTGCAGGAGCGTGAGGTGGAGAGACTGGGCGGCGGTACGGTTCATATTAATGTTCGGGTTATCTGTGCCACATCAAAAAATCTTAAAAAACGGGTGGCCACAGGCCAGTTTCGGGAGGATTTGTATTATCGTTTGCAGGTTATTCCCATTGAGGTTCCACCCCTGCGGGAACGTGGTCAGGATGTGCTGGAACTCTGTGATTTTTTTCTTGAAGAGTATAGTCAGGAGCGGGGAACTCCCTTTCTGCTCACAAAAGATGCCAAGATGGCCTTGGCTGGATATCGTTATCCGGGCAATGTGCGTGAGTTAAAAAATATTCTTGAGCGGGTGTCGGTATTGGCCCCTGCGCCCACCATACAGCTATGGGATTTGCCTTTTGAGGTTCAGGGAGCTGATGGACGTGATGGTACCAGCAACTATACCTTGAACCATGCGGTGGCGCAGGCAGAGAAAAAGTGTATCCTTCAGGCACTCCTTAAAACGGGCAACAACAAGACTGAGGCCGCTGCCGTACTTGGTATCAGTCGCAAGAACCTTTGGCAGAAGATGAAGGGCTACTCTTTGTAGCTCAACTGCTTCCAGGTCAGTGTTTGCCAGAGTTGTGAAAAATATTTTGTTATTGCTGGTTACTCCGTGCTATTTTAGGAACAGATTATTGGCTTAATTGCACTTGGGGAGGAGTTATGCTGGAGCGGGAACATGAAAATGGTTTAATTCTGGGACTTGTGGTTCAATGCCAGGTGCGGGCAACTGTGGATGATTGTCCACTGGCCTATCTGGAAGGGTTGAGCCTTGATGCCCAGATTATGGCAATAGAGCAACTCTCAGATGGTGAGGTTGCTGATATTGTGAGTCATCATCTCCACTGTATGGAAAAGCATACGCTTCTGGCCTGATCTTTACGCCTCTGGTGAGGGTGTGTACACACATGCCCTGTTACGCCCCTTCTCCTTTGCCTCATAGAGGGCCTTGTCGGCACCTTTGACAAGTTTTATGGTTAGTCTGTGGTACTCTTGCATGTCGTTATCTGAGCGTAGAACTGGCTGATTTGCAACCTTGGTCGGGAACTTGAGCCAGTCAGAACCTAGTTCACAGATACCGATACTCACCGTTACGTTGAAGCTGTTTTCTTCTGCCTGGTTGTCTCCAGTGTCCTGCCGGGTAAAATGCATGGTGGCTGCGGCTATATCGGCAATTATATTCTCAGCCTTAGTCAATGCTATCTTTGCGGTTGCGCCGACCAGAAATAGGGTAAACTCATCTCCACCATTACGAATAGGTGAATCAATACCAGCCCGACAATTCTTCTGTATCACCTCGGCCACCCGTTGCAGGGCAGTATCACCTGCAAGGTGGCCATAGGTGTCATTGACCTGTTTGAACTCGTCGATATCAATTGCCAGGATTGAAAAGGGTTTCTCTCCTTTAAGTTTACAGAAGGTCTGTACTATTTTGGGGAGTTCCTGGTCGTAAAAACGTCGATTGAGTAGCCCGGTGAGGGGGTCGAGTAATGCTTTTGACTCAAGACTTAACATGGATTCCACCCCATCCCTGATGGTGGCGATGTTATTCTCAACGGCTAGATTGACCTGATTAAAGCTCTCTTCCACGAGGGCGATAATGCGTTTTTTGTTTGGTGCCTCGCGGATAGCGCAGATGGTGTTGTTCTTGAATGTCTCGATGAGTGTCGTTGTGTTTTGGGCATGGAGCCCAGAATAAATCTTTTCAAGGTGACGACTGATGGTGCGGAGGAGATCCTCGTTAAATAGTTGCTCTTCGCGGATTTTTCCTTCGCGCCTGCTGTTGCGTAACTGGGATATCTCCTCCAAAAAAAGTAGACCTTGATGTTGGACAGCTGTGGAGTTTTTTTGATCCTGGATGTTTTTTAGATATTCATCAAAGAGGGCAATAATTGTTTCCTGTTGCTCAAGACTCAGGTCTTCTTCATACTCGACGTTACGGATAAGGTGGCTTAAATAAAGCCAGATATCCTGATGGGGTAACCCCCTCTCCTTGATGGCAGCGCAGGTCTTGTTACAGGCTATATGGCCACCGTCAATGACGGTGACAGCCTTTTTTTGAATGTCATTGTTCCCTCAGAAATAAGAGTGTATATCTTGATTTTTTTTCAAGCTACCCATTATGAGAGGGTAACATTTTCTTAAAAGATGGAGCAAATTAATCCTACTGAATTCTCATGGAGTCAGCCTTGGAGAAGAGGTGCTGGACGTTTTGTTCCTGTTCTTTCTGCTGGAGGCGCTCTGTTGCCTCTGTTACAGAAATTCCCAGGCTTTCTGCCAATTTTGCCATATCATAGAGTGGCTCTCCGTCTTCGTTGTATTCAGTGGGGTGTAGTTCGGGAAATTCTTTGCCTGTGGCCATGCTTGATGCTTGACTCAGCAACTCTTTTATTTGGGGTGGCCCGTATAGCATGAGCCACTCCACCGCCTCGGCCCAGAGATCGGCATCAACGGTTTTATTTTCAAGAACAGCCATGGCCATTGTGACGTCCCATTTATGCTTAAGGGCTGTTTTGTCAGGAATAGTTCTCATTCTGATTGCTTTAAGTGGTTGATAACTATAGGGAAATTAAAAAAATGCACAGCCACCATTAAATTATGCTGTAATAAAAGCGTAAAAGCTAATTTTGAGTGCTAGGGCTTGGCTTGAATTCCGATGAAAATTATACCTTATAATGCAAAATGACGCCACCAGATAGTGAACAGCAGGAGTTTGTCCGTGAGTTTGTTCAGGAGGTTAGGGAGCTCCTTGAGGGGCTGGAGCCTGATATTCTCACCATGGAGCAGGTTTGCCTGGGAGATAACGTGGACGAGGATGAGAAGAGGGAACTCATCAATTCGATCTTCCGTCTCTTCCATTCCATCAAGGGAGCTGCCGGGTTTCTTAAATTTGATCATATCCAGGCCACGGCCCACTCAGCGGAAAATTTGCTCGATAAGATCCGCATAGGTGAATTAACCCTTATGCCTGAGCATGTGGATCTCTTTTGTCTGGGCTGTGACTTCTTAAAAGAGGCCCTGGATCATGTGGACGAATTTTTTGAGGATATGTCCCTTGAGGAGCAGGCCCTTGAAACCAAGGTTAAACTGGATGCGGCCCTGGAATATCCGTTAAGCGCTTCGGCAAGTGACGCCGGGGATGTTGGGGGCAATCCTCCTGCCATTAACCTTGATGCACCTCCCGAAGAAAGGCCTGATCTCGAGATGGTTGGTCGGTTCAGTGAAGAATGTTTGGAACTCATCACCTCGGTGGAGGGTAGCCTGATCCGTGTTGCCGAAAAGAATGGTGACTTGGATGCTTATATCAGATCTGTGGTCCGTGGTCTGCGTACCCTGAAATCCAATTGTGATTTTATGGGTTATAGGGATCTGGAAAAGCTCAGTTATTACATGCAGACCGTGTCAGAGTCACTACGTGATGGTGTCTGTTTAACGCCGGACACTGCCCCGGATAGTTTGCTTAAATTTATTGGTATGGCGAAAGAGGTCATAGTCGATATTTCCCAAGGTAAGAGCGGGAGTATTGACGGACTTGGTATCTACCTTGATATGCTGAGCGATTTCCTGCCAGCAAACATGAGGCTTGGTATCGACAATAAGCCCAGTGAGCCAGAACGTCTGGGTGATATTCTGGTGGCCCAGGGAGCCGTGGGCAAGGAGGATATTGAAAAAGCCCTTGGCATTCAGCAAAAGCCGATTGGCGAGATTCTCGTTGAAACTGGTGTTGCCACACCAGAGCAGGTTGATGCGGCGCTGGTGAAGCAGGAAGAGGTGAAGAAACAAAAAAAGGCGAGAAAAAGGAATGGGGCGGCAACCCAGCAGGATATTCGCGTCAACCTTGGCAAACTCGATGCCTTGATTGATCTCATCGGTGAAATGGTGATTGCCGAAAATATGCTGATTAACTCCCCCGATCTGGATGGCCTTGAGCTTGAAAACTTCACCAAGGCCTCACAACACATGACAAAGCTCGTCAGGGATCTGCAGGAAATGGCCATGACCATCCGCATGATTCCGGTGGCAGGGCTCTTTCGACGGATGATTCGCCTGGTTCACGACTTGTCACGGAAATCAGGTAAAAAGGTTGATCTGCAACTCTCCGGAGAAGAGACCGAGGTAGATAAGACGGTGATTGAAATTATCACCGATCCACTGGTGCATATTCTTAGAAATAGTATGGATCATGGTTTGGAACTGGCTGAAGAGCGCACAGCAAACCATAAGGATGAAATGGGTGTTGTGCGTTTATCAGCGGCGCACGAAGAGGGAGCTATTGTGATTTCCATTGCCGATGATGGCAGGGGGCTTAATCGTAAAAAGATTCGGGCCAAGGCCGTGCAAAACGGTATGTATAGCGAAGAGGAAGCCGCGGCGCTGTCCGATTCTGAGGTGTATCAACTGATCTTTGCCCCTGGCTTTTCCACCGCAGACAAGGTGACTGATATCTCTGGTCGTGGGGTGGGGATGGATGTGGTGCGTCAGAATCTTATTAAAATTCGCGGCGAGGTGGAGGTTGAATCGACACCAGGCGTAGGGTCAACCATCACCCTGCGTATTCCCCTGACCCTCGCCATCATCGAAGGGATGATGGTGCGTACCGGCAAATCCAAGTACATCCTGCCGATATTATCCATCCGCGAATCATTTCAACCTACTTCCTCCATGATTACCATTTCCCCGGATGGTCAGGAGGTGGTTAAGGTGCGTTCTCACCTCATGCCGGTGTATCGTCTCCACGCCTTACACGGTATTGCCCCTGACGCCACACGGCTTGAGGATGGTATCCTTATTGTCCTGGATGCCGGGCGTAGGGTCTGTCTCTTTGTCGATCAGATTTTAGGTCAGCAACAGACGGTAATTAAGGGCTTGTCAAAATATATTAGCGAACACGGCAATGTTGGTGGCGTGTCCGGTTGTACTATCCTTGGCAATGGTGATGTCTGTCTAATCCTTGATGTTCAGAAGATTATTGATATCTCCCAGGTGGACAAGAATGACTGTGGGGCTAAGTCTTATCTGGTAGAGGCTGAGGGGGAAGGTATTGTATGAGCAAGGTAGATAGTTTTCTAAAAGGCGATTTTCCTAAAAAATATACCTGGTCTCCTGATTACGAGCTGGGGGTTGCCCTGATTGATGCCCAGCATAAAAAACTATTTCTGATTTTCAGGAATTTGGTGGAGGCCTGCAAGGGCGACAGTAAGACCAACGCCGGTGGGCAGGCCCTGGAGCTTATGGTGGAGTATGTCGATTATCACTTTAAGGCCGAAGAGGAGTATTGGCAACTTGAACCCGCGATTTATGCTCTCCATAGGAGGGCGCATTATTATTTTGTTAAAGAGATTTACGCTGCCACCGGTAACATTCAAAAACAGAGAGATATTTCGGAGGAATTGCTGGTCTTTTTGGCAAGTTGGCTGCTGGATCATGTCCTTGGTATGGACCGAGATCATTTTCAAAAATTGCGTGATTTAGGCCTAGTTGATGTTAGTGGTTTTTGCGTGAATAAATAGTCGGAGGGGAACATGGCAGAAGACGATGATGAGCTGTGGGATGATGACGAAGAAGATACCCAGAAAGATAAGTATTTGATCTTTCACTTGGCAGGTGAGGATTATGGCCTTGATATCGCATATGTGACTGAGATTATTGGTATCCAGAAGATCACAGAGGTGCCGGATATGCCAGAGTTTATTAAGGGCGTGATTAACCTGCGCGGGAAGGTCATCCCGGTGATGGACGTGCGTGAACGGTTTGGCCTTGCGCCTGTGGGATATAATGAGCGAACCTGCATTATTGTCGTTGATATGCAGGATATGGCGGTGGGGATTGTGGTGGATCAGGTGCAGGAGGTACTCGATATTCCGGAAGCGAGTATTGAGCTACCTCCTGCAACCGGTAAAAATGACCGCAGTGAGTACGTTAGCGGTATGGGTAAGGTTGGCGAAGATGTGAAGATCCTGCTTGATTGTCAGTGTTTGCTTAGTGGTAAGGGCGATGAAGAAGATGTTGCCGGATCTGGTTAGTTTTTTCAGCCCAAATAAAGGGTGCGAAGAGTAATCAGTAAACAGATTTATATGTGGTTTGCTTTTATAAAATTTTATGCATGGGGAGAATAAACAATGTTTAAAAATATGAAGCTCGGTACCAAGCTACTTTTGGCCTTTCTGGCGGTGGGGGTCATTCCCTTTGCCACCATTGGTCTCACCTCGTTATTTAAGGCGAAATCTGCTTTGAACACGGCGGCTCATAACCAGCTCGAGGGGGTACGCGCCATTAAGAAGGCGCAAATAGAATCGTTTTTTGCAGAGCGTAAGGGGGGGATGGGAGTGTTACTTGAAACGGTAATGACGCTCCGCCAAGAAGCGTTCAGTCGGATCGATGCCTCCCATGATATTAAGACCGACCAAGTTGAAGATTATTTTAACAAGGCTCTGCTCGATATGCAGATAATGGCCCGTTCTAAAGATGTGGAACATCTCTATACAAAGCTGGTTGAATATCATAATGCCACCCATGTTGAAGCCACGGGAAATTATGATGTGACTACCGTAAAATATCAGAACCTGTACAGTAAATATGGCCAGAATGTCAACGCCTTCTATGAGGACTCTGGCTATTATGATGTGTTTATCGTCTGCGCCAAGCATGGTCATGTGATGTACTCGGCTGCGAAAGAAAGTGATCTGGGTGAGAATTTAAAGCATGGAAGTCTACGCAACAGCGGTCTGGCCAAGGTGTGGGAGAAGACGATGAGATCTGGCAAACAATCAATTGTTGATTTTGCCCCGTATGCACCACGGAATAACGAGCCTGCGTCCTTTGTCGGCGTACCCATCCAAAAAAATGGCGAGATGGTAGGGGTTATGGTGGTGCAACTCTCCATCGATCACATTAATAAAATTATGGGCAATAGATCAGGGCTTGGTAAGACCGGTGAAACCTATCTGGTTGGCCCGGATAACCTGATGCGTTCCGATTCCTTCCTTGATCCGGCAAACCGTTCTGTTAAGGCATCCTTTGCCAATCCGGATAAGGGTAAGATCGACACTGAAGCCACCCGTAAAGCCTTAGCAGGCGAGGATGGTACGGATGTGATTATGGGTTATAACGGCAATCCTGTTCTTGCGTCCTTTGACTCCGTTAAAATATTGGATCTCACTTGGGCCATTATTACTGAAATAAATGTGGCAGAGGCATTTATCCCGGTGGACGAAAAGGGCAATGAGTTTTATAAAAAATATGTGGAAATGTACGGCTATTATGACCTCTTCTTAATGACGGCAGATGGCTATTGTTTCTACTCAGCGGCCAAAGAGGCCGATTATCAAACAAATTTTGTCAA
>JAJRUT010000052.1 GCA_024277655.1 Deltaproteobacteria bacterium
GACATGTCACCAGTACCGATAAATCCGAAATGGTTGATGCGTTTGACCCGCATATCCACCCTGGGGTAACTGCCGAGCAGTTTTATGCCGCCTGGCTCCTGAATGATTGTTTTGCTGATGGACTTTAAGGCCTCTGTAAGCGGCGCATCCTCGAGATGTCCCTCGGCCTCAATAAAGATCTGGAGCTTCTGGGTTTTGGCATCTGTTTCAGCCCGCATGTCCAGAATGTTGATGCCCCTCTTGGTGAATTGGCCCAGGGTATCAAAGAGCATGCCCACCCGATCTTTTAGGGGAATGGTAAGCAGGGAGGTGGCGTCATAGCCGGTACGGCTAGCCGGGGTTCTGCCGATTACGCCATAGCGCGTCTTATTGTGGGGGGTAAGTTCCCGCTCCCGAAGCGTAAAGCCGTGACTCTTAAGGAACTCCTCAGACTCAATAATGCCAAGATGGGTTAGGTTGTCCCTTTTAATCGTTTCGATGTAATCCTCAAGATTGACTGTGGTCAAAAGGGAACAGTCACTGTAACTCTGGGCCAGATATTCTTCACATTGCTGCATGACCTGCCCTGTCGCGGTCAGGGTTGTAAGTGGGCCGGTTTTGTCCAGACTGCCCAGGGAAAGAGTGATGGGCTGAACAATATTGTCGATCCAGTATCCCTCCTCCATCTTTTCCATGACCTGAAAGGAGCGAAGAATACCACCTATTTTAGTGTTATAGACCGGGAGAACCATAAGGTCTATATCGCCCCGGTCATAGCTTTCAGCCAATGCTGCATGGTGAGGAAAAGAGCGAATATCTGCCCTGTGGTTGTATTGCTGAACCGCTTGCCAGGTGTTGGAGTTTTTAGTCCCGATAATGCCGATGATGGTCATGGTGTTTTTTTGTCCGTCCAAATTCTTAAAGTCTGCCAGACTTCAAGAGGCTTGCCTCTTAGTTTTTCCGGCTCCCATGTGGATATGTAGTGGGTTACTTGCACTTGGTCAATTCTTTTTAGCAAATACGGGGTAACTGTTCTGCCACTGGCATATCAACAATTCTTTTGCCGCCAAGGCTGGTTTGGATAGTCACAATGGCAGGATGGTCTGGCACTACTTCTCCTATTATCGTGGCATTTTTGCCATATTTATGTTGGCGCATGGTTTGCAGGATACTGTCCGCCCCATCTGGTGCAACAATGGCCACCAGTTTACCTTCGTTGGCGACATAGAGCGGGTCGATGCCAAGGAGTTCACAGCTTGCGGCAACCTGACTGGTTATGGGCAGGTTTTCTTCCCATAACTCGATTCCCACCCCGGCACCCTGACTGAATTCGTTTAAGGTCATGGCAAGGCCTCCCCTGGTTGGATCACGCAGGGTGTGGATGCCCCTTGTGGTTTCGAGCATGGTCTGAATAAGCCCGTTTAGGGGGGCGGTGTCACTTTTGAGGGAGATGTTGTCGCCAAGTTTGTTACGTTGATTAAGGATGGTTATGCCGTGGTCGCCGATGGTTCCTGAAATGATGATTTTGTCCCCTGGGCGGATGTTTTTGACACCAAGTTCTATCCCGGCCTGAATCACGCCGATACCACTTGTGTTAATAAAAAGCTTATCGCAGTTACCACGTTCAACCACCTTGGTGTCACCGGTAACGATGGTGACACCCGCCGTCTTTGCTGCCCTTGCGATAGAGTCGAGGACCCGCTCAAGGGTTGCTATGGCAAGGCCCGCTTCGAGAATAAGACCAAGGCTGAGATATAATGGTTTAGCGCCTGACATGGCAATGTCATTCACCGTGCCGTTAACGGCAAGTTCCCCAATGTCGCCACCGGGGAAGAATAGGGGGGAAACGACAAAGGAGTCGGTGGAAAAGGCAATCTTGCCGGGGGGCATGGAGAGGACGGCCTGATCCTCCAGTTGGTTCAGGGCGGCATTGGCAAATCGTGGCAGGAGTAGATCGCGGGTAAGATCGGCAGATAGTTTTCCGCCACTACCGTGGCTTAGTTGGATTGTCATATTTTTTTGCTGGTTTGGTCATGGTTGGTGCGGGTAATAGGGTTTGTCAGGTGGTTGTGGTTGATTGCAAAAAACGGGAATATTTATAATAAGCACCGCAGGCACCTTCACCAGATACCATTGTCGCCCCCATGGGCTTCTGTGGGGTGCAGTCTGTGGCAAAGCTTAAGCATTGGCTTGGTTTCTTTAGTCCTTGCAGAATAAGTCCTGCGATACATTCTCCTGACTCCTCGGCGCTTATATGGCTAAGGTCAAATTTGATCTCGGCATTCCATTGTTTGAAAGGTTCCGCAATGCTAAGGCCGCTTTCGGGGATTGTACCCATGCCGCGCCAGTTACGGTCACAAACCTTGAAAACCTCCCGTAATGTTGTTTGGGCATGGAGGTTTCCCTCATCGCTCACAAGGCGTGTGTAACAATTTTCAAGATTTGCCCTGCCATCTTCAAGTTGGCGGATGGTATGGAGAATTCCCTCAAGAATATCAACCGGTTCAAGGCCGGTGACGACGATGGGAACCTTGAAATCATGACATAATGTCTTGTAGTCCGTAAGTCCCGTGATGGTGCAGACATGGCCTGCCGCAAGATAGCCATCAACTCTGCCTGTTTCGCCACTTAAAAGGGCGCGCAGGGCGGGTGGCACGAGAACGTGGCAGGTGAGCATGGAAAAATTTGTGAGATTTAAACGTTTTGCCTGGATAAGTGCCGTGCCATTTCCAGGTGCCGTGGTTTCAAAACCGATAGCAAAGAAGATGATTTCTTTATCCGGATTTTCACGGGCAAGTCTTATGGCATCCAGTACCGAATAGACCATGCGCACATCAGCCCCTTCGCTCTGCCTGGAAAGGAGGCTCTCAGAACTTCCCGGAACCCTGAGCATATCGCCAAAGGTGGTAAGGATAGTGTTTGGTCGACCTGCGAGATAAATGGCCTTATCAATAAATTCCAGAGGCGTAACGCAGACCGGGCAACCAGGGCCATGCACTAAAGTTATTTCTGCAGGTAGTAGCTGGTTAATGCCGCTCTTGATAATGGCGTGGGTCTGACCACCGCATACCTCCATAATGGTCCACGGTCTGGTGGTGATGGCTTTTATTTCGGTAAGGAGTGACCGGGCCGTTTGGCCATCTCTGAATTCAGCCAGATATTTCATAGGTGCGCCATTTTTTCATTTAACTCCTGCCAGGCGGCAAATGATTTCTTGGCCTCCTCTTCATTTAGCACTGTAATAACAAATCCGGCGTGGATAATTCCGTATTGACCAGTTGTAATTTCGGGCACATACTCAAGGCAGGCTGTTGTGATGGTTCCATTAAAGTCAAACCGGCCCATCTTGAGGCCTGTGTCTGCAAATTTTTCGATTAGTTTTCCGGGAACGGCTAGGCACATAAGTTGTTTATAAGTTCATTAAAAGAGAGGGTTTAAAAAAAATAACCTCCACCGTCCATATTCGAAGATGGACGGTGGGTGTTGAAAGATCAATATTTATTGTTCTGTATAGGGTTAAACCTCAGCCTTTCGGAGTATCGTCCCTCACTTACCGGGTGAATAACAGCGTAGCGGTGTCTGGTAGTCTGGTGTCTATTTTGCTAGCAGTCGTCGCGTTGCCCTCGCTCTTCGGTCTAAATAAAACCCACCTGCTTTGGCTGGTGGTCGTTTAGTTATCTTCAAGCCAGTCGATCCATTTTGTCATTCCTGCTCCGTTTATCGCAGAAACCTCAAAAAAGATAAGCTCAGGATTAACCTGCCTAGCCAACCTCTTACAGGTTGTCAGCTTGAAATTAACGTAGGGTAGGAGATCCATCTTGTTTATGATACAGATTTTTGCAGCATGGAACATGGCTGGGTATTTTTCCGGTTTGTCATCACCTTCGGTGACGGAGATAATCACAATTTTTGCGCTTTCTCCCAAATCAAACAGGGCCGGGCAGACGAGGTTGCCAACATTTTCGATCATGCAGGTTGAGTTATCTTCGGGCTGTAATTGCTTGATGGCTCTTGCAATCATACCGGCGTCAAGATGACAACCTGAGCCTGTGTTCACCTGCACCACCTTTGTGCCTGTTGCTTTGATTCGCTTGGCATCGTTTGCCGTCTGTTGATCGCCCTCAATAACGCTAATTGTCTGTGTTGTTCTCTTTATGGTTTCGGTTAGAAACGTTGTTTTACCTGAACCTGGGGAGGAGACAAGGTTTAAGACCTTGATATTATGGTCAGAGAAAAAGGCGCGATTGCGCTTGGCAATGCTATTGTTACCGGACAGTAAGTCTCGCTGAACCTGAATTTGTTTTGGGGTGTGCGTTTGTTCAATGTGGCTATGTTTATCGCCACCTGGAGAATATATTGTGATTGTTGGAGCATTGGGCTCACAGCCGCATGAGTCGCACATGGGTTTACACCTTTTTTATTCAGCATTGACGGTCACAAGGCGTAGTTCTTCGCCCTGGATAATAGTATTCAGGCTGCTAGCGCATTTTGGGCATGGGTCAAAGTAAGATTGTACTGGAAACGTGACGCCACAACCAGAGCATTTTGCTGTGGCAGGTGTGGTGATGATATTTAAACTGGCTTTTTCAGCCAGACTATCCCGGCAAACAGCCGTAAAGCCAAAGTGCAGGGCCTCATGCTCAACCCCTGCCAGCTTGCCGATTTCAAGTTCAATACCAGTAATTGTCCGGCATCCTGCCTTGCGAGCTTCTGCCTCTGCCAGTTCAAGGATGTGGGATGCGATGGTAAGCTCATGCATAGTTTAGGCCTTTTTGTTACGGCGGCTAAAACGCTGTAAAGTCACAGGCTCTGCCCATCGGTATTGTTCTTCATTTTGGAGGATAAACCTGTTTCTCGGAAGATTGGGGAAGAAAACGGTTCCACTGACGTTCCTGTCGAGGAGGGTAATATGGATGGTGTCAGCCAGCGGAAGGGCTTCAGTATATATCTCGCCACCACCGATAATAAAAATTTTGTCGTGACGGGCTGCGGCGTATTGAATGGCAAGGTTCAGCGAGGGCACGGTTTTGCTGTCATGGGTGGTGGTGATGTTTTTTCTGGAGATAATGATATTGGTGCGCTGGGGTAGGGGGTGGCCAATTGACTCCCAGGTCTTGCGTCCCATGATAACGGCGTGGTTGATGGTCATGGCCTTAAAATGTTGTAGATCTTCCGGGATGTGCCAGGGAATGGTGCCATCTTTACCAATAACCCTGTTCTGTGCCATGGCAACAATGATGCTGATTTCCGGAGAACTCATTGGCTAAAAATAGTGGTAGTCATATAAAAAAAGACCCCGAATCAATTAAGAGTCGGGGTATGTTTGAAACAATAGAGCATATCATTAAAGATTATGGCCAGACGAGGGATTCGTGTACCCAGCCCCTGGTGCCGTCTGAGTGGGTGACCTGCAACCATTTGCCATCCCGGCGCCCTGGGGTAAAGACCACACCGTAGAGGGCGGTGGCGTTAATTTCATAATTTTTACCGGGCCCAACCCTGAGGTTGGCCTTCTTGACCTTGACAATAACCTTCTTCTTTTTAGTTAGAAGCGGCCCATATATCCAGCCGGTATCTCCTTCAAAATCTTCGGCCTTAACCCAGTCGCCCTTACGTTTAATCACCTTCAAGGGGAAATCCTTAAAGACCTCCCAGTATACTTCACCCTTGGTGGAGGGTTGTGAACGCACGTTGACACCATCTTTGATAACGGTGACGTATTCGGCAGCAAAACTGTTGTGGGGCAGGATTAGGCCGACCAGGATGGTACAAGAAATGGCGACAGATAATTTCAGGGTAAGGCGTTTCATGGTGAAGGCAACTCCTTGATGATTGAATGGATATAAAACCTGTAGTTAAAATAGCACCCTATGGGTAGCAAGTCAATAACGCAACAGGTCCCAAGGTCGGGGATTGCTTTTTTATTATCTGTATCTAGCAGTGGTGATTGATCTATATTCCCGCAGTGAGGGAAGGGGGTCAAGTCTGCCGTTGACCTTTGAGGCTGTTTCTGTATTGTTTTCAGGTGGCTGTTGAACTCAAAAGAGGCTGGCTCCAGAGTTGGCACAGCCACCAACGGTTATTACAGCCGATACGAAGTGCCAAATCAGGCAGAACCATCCGCTTAAGACAGCGGTGGCCTTGCCACAACCACCACTGCTCAAACACCGCAAGGTCAATGTCGTCATAACGAGTTTTATGTTAGAGTTGCCACCAAACTCTAATGGAACTGGCCAACAAACTTGCAGCTTAACATAGAACCCGTTATGTGAGCTGCAAACCCACAATAGCAAAGCATGGGTACCCACTCACCACAAGCACTGCACTTCTTCTAGCCGACCCCCCACCCGAACCAAACAACAACCGCCATCCACTAAAGAGAGCGGTTGGCGTATTTTATGGAATTGAATTTTATACGCCCGCCGGACATAGTTGCAACAAATATGACAACCACTGCCGTTTAAATCTGGTAAAGACGGGCTCGAAGTCTGCGCTTATCTCAGGTAGCGAGAGGTTTGCGGGACAGGGTGGAGGCTTCGGGAAGCCTGCGGGATGTTATCTCGATGAGAAATTCCTTGTTTCCTTTAGGACCTAGTATTGGTGAGTCGATAACCCCGCTATGGGTAAGACCGAGGCCTGTGATAAACTCGATGGTTGACTGAATAACCGCCTCGTGGAGGGCAGGGTCGCGCACCACACCTCCCTTGCCAATCTGGCCCTTTTTTACCTCAAACTGGGGTTTGATAAGGGAGATAATGTGTACCTTGTTTTCAGAAAATAGGGGGATGAGGGGGGGGATGAGGAGTTTTATGGAAATAAAGGCCGCGTCAATCACTGCAAGGTCAATCTTTTCAGGGATTTCCTTGGTTGTTAAATGTCTGGCATTGGTGCGCTCAAGAACAACGACCCGTGCGTTAGAGCGCAGTGACCAGTCCAGTTGCCCATAGCCCACGTCAACGGCGTATACTCTTTTGGTGCCATGCTGGAGAAGGCAATCT
The DNA here is from genome assembly GCA_024277655.1 of Deltaproteobacteria bacterium. GTDB lineage: Bacteria > Desulfobacterota > Desulfobulbia > Desulfobulbales > SURF-16 > JAJRUT01. The sequence goes on from JAJRUT010000052.1 coordinate 6,978, forward strand.
GTAAAGCCACCGGTGGAGGCTCCGATGTCGGCACAAATCAAGCCCTGGGGTTCTAGGCTAAAATGGTTTATTCCCTTGGCAAGTTTAAGCCCACCCCGGCTTACGAAGGGGCAGTTGTTACCCTTAATTGCCAATTCAATATCGGTTTTAACCTGCATCCCCGCCTTGTCAAGGATGGTGTTTGTTCCCACTACGACGCCGGAACCAATTAAGGCCTGGGCCTTGGCGATGGTGTCAGCGAATCCCCGGTCAACGAGAAGGGTATCTAGGCGGGTTTTCATTTTAGGCAATGTCGGCCCTGTGAATAAGCTCGCAAAGATCATCGGCCATTCCGTCAATCGTGTCAAGGTTCTTGCCTTCAAGCATGACCCGTACCACAGGCTCTGTGCCGGAGTGGCGGACGAGAATACGGCCATCGCTACCAAGTCTCTTCTCAAAGTCCTGCACGGTCTTGTTGAATTTGGGCACCAGATCAAGGTTCATCTTTTGGGCTGTCCGGACATTTTTTAGAACCTGGGGGAATGACTCCATGATGGTGGTAAGCTCCGACAGGGGCTTGTTCTGTTTAATCATGGTGGCCAGAAGCTGTAATGCCGCCATGATTCCATCACCCGTGGTGTTGTGGTCGGTGAAGATGAGGTGGCCGGATTGTTCGCCACCGAAGTTGTATTGGTGTTTGCGCATGCACTCCACCACGTAGCGATCACCCACATCGGTGCGGATGAGTTTGCCACCCATATTGGCCATGGCTGTCTCAAGTCCCATGTTAGACATGACGGTGGCAACTAGGGTATTTTGATTGAGTTTTCCCTGGTCGATAAGGAGGTTTGCACAAATGGCCATGGTGTGATCGCCGTCCACAATGGTGCCTTTTTCATCGCAGACAATAAGGCGGTCGCCATCGCCATCGAGGGCAATGCCGATATCTGCGCCTAGTTCCTTTACCTTTTTAGCCATACGCTCCGGATGCAGGGCGCCACATTCTTTATTGATATTGGTGCCATCCGGGTTAACGCCAATGGTGGTTACAGTGGCTCCGAGCTCCTCAAAGACGTGGGGGGCCACCTTGTAGGTTGCTCCATGGGCGCAGTCAAGGACGATATGGAAATCATCCAGGGTGTATTCCTTGGGGAAGGTGTGTTTAAGAAAGACAATATAGCGCCCACCCGAGTCATCAATCCGGAAAGCCTTGCCCACTTCCTCGGCTGTGGGGCGCAATGCTTCCATCTTTTGAGAAAAGATGAGTTCCTCCAGCTCCTGCTCCTGCTGGTCTGGTAGTTTGAAGCCGTTACGGGAAAATATTTTAATACCGTTATCCTGAAAAGGATTGTGGGATGCCGAGATAACTACCCCGGCATCGGCGCGCATGGAGGCGGTGATAAAGGCAATGGCAGGAGTGGGTAAAGGTCCAAGGAGCATCACATCAACCCCCATGGAGCAGATGCCTGCGGCCAGAGCATTTTCCAGCATATAGCCGGATAGTCGCGTGTCCTTGCCGATCACAACCCGGTTGCGGTGTTGTTTTGATTTAACCTGAAAGGCGATACCCCGACCGATCTGCATGGCAATCTCAGTGGTCATGGGGTGGACGTTGGCAACGCCACGGATGCCGTCAGTGCCGAATAGTGTACGCATAGTATTCCTGTGTGTTTTTAAGGAGGCAGGGAGGTTATGTCTGGCTTTTTGCTGGCAAGGTAGATTCCCAAGTTATTTGGACTTGCTGGGTCTGGCCTTTGTTTCTGGAACCGTTACGGTAATAAACTCGGGTTGTATTTCAAGTAGTTTTATGCCCTTTTCAACTGCAACCTCAACTTTTAGTTTATGGGTTCCGGGTTTTAAGTCCTTGGTGTTTACAGATGCCGTGAACAGGGATCTGAGCTGTTTGGTGGATTCTGCTACAGAGTAGGGGATAATAGTGTGAACTTTTACCTCACTGCTTGACAGCTGTAAATTTGCTGGGCTTTCTTTCTTGGCAAAGGTAACGGGTATTTTATTGACTGCCTTGTGAAGCATCTTCTCCTCAATAATGATGGAGGCGGTTACGGCTGGTGTGCCGATAATGTCGGCAATTTCCGGGGAGACATCCAGTTCGGTATGGGTCATGGTCGACTTGGTTAAACCATTGATATTTATTGGTTTGGTGTGGAGGCCTTCAATGTTTTTCAAAATGGCTTCAGAGCCATTAATCATAATATGGGCCGGTTCGAGCATGACTGAGCTCAGGGTGTATCCCTTGGGGATTTGGCCCGTGGTGATGGCTTGAATAGGGAGTTTCTTGTTTACCAGTTTGTCAAGATTGAAGATCAGCTCGGCAGGCTTAATCCGTAGAACTCTCACCCCCCATGGCATGGGGATCGAGTCGATATTGTTCTCAACGACTACTGGCCCGGCAGTTGCTTTTGCAAGATCAATGGTGCGAATTACATCACGGTTAAGGGTGCGAATAAGGGCCTGGGGCCCGGTAACGGTAACATCGAGATCTGTTCTGACCCAGTTGGCAACCTCCAGATCCTGGGGCAGATTAATGATTTCGACGGGGATTTGCACGGTCATGTCGACCTTCTCTTCACCTGCCACAAGAAACCATAGGGAGGTGGCCAGGATAAGACTCACCAGCTTGATGACCCAGTTTTTGGGCCATTTCCACGAACCGAAAATACGGTTTATGCTCTGTTTAACCAGTTTTTCCATGTGTTCTTGTGAAATTCTGTGGGGGCAAAGATGGCTTCAAGGCGGTTACGTAGTGAGTTGATATCCATATCACTGGTGATCCCACCGTGCATAACAAGGGATATGGCACCGGTCTCTTCCGAGACCACAATAATAACCGCATCAGTCTCTTCGGAAAGTCCAATGGCGGCCCGGTGCCGAGTGCCAAGAGAACGGCTGATGTAAGGGTTCTTCGTTAGGGGCAGGACGGAGCAGGCTTTAAGTATTCTTCCTTTGTGGATGATGACTCCACCGTCGTGCAGGGGGGAAGAGGTATGAAACAGGGAGATCAGGAGTTCTTTACTTAGGGTGGCATTAATGGAGTGAGCTGATTCCAGGTAGTCTTTGAGTCCGGTGTCCCGCTCCATGACGATGAGTCCGCCAATTCGTCGTTTGGCTAGGTATTCAACGGCACCGACAATCTCGGTGATGGTCTTTGATCGATCCTCGTCGGTGTTTTTGGAAAATGGCGTCCGGCCAACCTGGGTTAAGGCGCGTCTGATATCCCGTTGGAAAATAATAATGATGATAATAAATATAGAGCTTAAAAAATGTCCTAGGAGCCAGTACAGGGTGAGAAGGCGAAGTTCCCTGGCAATAAAATAGACAGCAGTAAGGACAATAATCCCCGCCAGCATCTGTACTGCCCGTGTCCCACGAATAAGTAGGATGACACGATAGATGATGAAGGCCACGATAAAAATATCGAAGAGATCAAAGAGCAGGCGGTTAACCTGAAAGAAATGGGTTAAGGCTTCTGGCATGGCTTAGGGCTATGTCGTATTTAGGGTTTCAATGTAGAAATCAACTATAAATTCAGAGCAAGGCAGGGTTGTGGGTTTCAGGTTAGGGGGTATGTCTGTATCCTTGGCTGAAATCTGTATGGAAAACAGTATATTAAATATTATGGAATTATGCGAGGTTAAAGAGAGTGTGGCTGGAAAGAAAATGATGATTCTGTTTTGGCTTATGGTGTACTGGAGCAAAGTCTTATCTTACGAGTGAAAAAATAGGCAGAGAAGTGAACTGATCCTTGACACTCCGCCTAAAACTCTTTATATATTGCTGTTTCGTGCGTCCTTGCTGACGAATAGGTGTGTTTGGAATTGGCTGCAAAACACGCCACAACAGTCTGATCAGGCGTTTTGTGCTGGTTGGAAAATATACAATATTACTATGTTCCAGGGCTATCTCTGGAACTTTATAGTTTCTACTAAACAGAGGAAGAATAGTGGCGAATCATAAGTCTGCGTTAAAAAGAAATCGGCAAAATGCTGTCCGTCGTGCCCGTAATCGTGCAAATCGTACCAAGATGAGAAACTCCATTAAGGCGGTTGACGTGGCGATTGAAGAGAATTCCGTGGAGAATGCCCAGGTTGCACTTAAGGCAGCTATTCCCATGATTATGAAGGTTGCCTCCAAAGGCACCATTAAGAAAGAAACAGCATCCCGGAAAATCTCCAGATTGACAAAACGTGTAAATCGTTTTGTTGCAAGTGCCTAATCTAAAATTCACGGTGGGTGTTGTGAATCATGACAGGCTACGTTCTAGTTCTGGGAGTGAAGTGCCAGGCCAGGGCAGAACAGGATGTCTTTTTTTGAGCTATGGAAAGCCATGGAACCGTATAATCGGCTCTGTGGCTTTTTTTTTGACGTTGAGTAGGGACTATGTATAAACCTGATGTAAGAGATTTTAAAAAACTGGCAGAGAGTGCTGGTCTCATCCCGGTCTGCCGTGAGATTATTGCCGACCTTGAGACGCCTCTTACGGTATTTGCCAAACTTGCAGGGGATGAGTCCCATGCCTTTTTGCTGGAGAGCCTGCAAGGTGGTGAGAAATGGGGCCGTTACTCCTTTGTCGGTTATGATCCTCTGCTCACCTTCGAGAGTCGGGGTGAAGATATTATTGTCCGTGAGGGTGACGTTGTGCGTAAATGTGCAACGGATCCCCTGGAGGAGTTGCAACGAATTGTTGAGGGGTTTAATGCCTGCACCGATAGTGAATTTCTGCCCCGGTTTTTTGGTGGAGCGGTAGGTTTTCTGGGTTACGATATGGTCCGCTTTATGGAGCGACTACCCGCGAAGAATCCGCCCCTTGAATCTTCCCCCGATTCGTCTTTTATGGTTCCACGTTTTATCCTTATCTTTGATAACTTCAAACAGGTCGTAACGGTTGTCAACTGTGTTCCTGTGGGTGAAAATGATGTTTTGGATGAGGTGTACGCTGCGGCCCTTCGGCAAATTGAAGAGGTGATTGCGAGTCTTAAAAGCAGACCAGTTCCCGCAGGTATGGTTGAGGGAACTGGTTTTGAGCCCCATGAATTTACCGCCAATATGGCGCCTGCCGCCTTTCGGGCCATGGTGAAGAAGGCCCAGGAATATATCATGGCCGGTGATGTTATCCAGGTGGTTTTATCCCAGCGCTTCCACACCAAAACGACAATTCCGCCGTTTCTGCTGTATCGGGCATTGCGCCATATTAACCCCAGTCCCTATCTTTTCTTTGTCAAGCTGGGCGATGTGATTCAGATTGGCTCATCCCCTGAGATCCTCGTCCGTCTTGAGGGTGAGCAGGTTGAGGTTAGGCCCATCGCTGGCACCAGACCACGGGGCAAGACTGAGGCTGAAGACAAGGCCCTGGAAAAGGAGCTTCTTGCCGACCCGAAGGAGTGTGCCGAGCATCTTATGCTGGTTGACCTTGGTCGCAATGATCTTGGCCGGGTGTCGAAATACGGGACGGTGGAGACCTATAATCTTATGGTCATTGAACGGTACAGCCATGTTATGCATATCGTCTCTTCGGTTCGGGGGGAGCTTGCTGACGGTTGTGATCAGTTTGACGTGGTAAAGGCCTGTTTTCCTGCCGGAACGGTGAGTGGTGCGCCGAAGGTTCGAGCCATGGAAATTATTGAGGAACTTGAACCGGAACGTCGGGGGCCTTACGCCGGGGCAGTGGGTTATTTTGGTTTCTCCGGTAATATGGATTTTAGCATCACCATTCGCACCTTTATTATGGTGGGTGATGATCTTTGGGTCCAGGCCGGGGCCGGGATTGTTGCTGATTCTGATCCGGAGATGGAGTATCAGGAAACATTGAATAAATCTCGTGGGTTACGCCGTGCTGTAACCCTTGCCGAGAAGGGGTTGTAACCATGATCGTCATTATCGATAATTATGATTCGTTTACCTATAACATCGTCCAGACCATTGGTGGTTTTGGCGAAGAGGTCAAGGTGTTTAGGAACGATGAGGTGGATATTGATTTTATTCGCGGCTTGAAACCAGATCGTTTGTTGATCTCTCCTGGCCCCTGTACGCCGAGTAGGGCGGGGATCTCCATTGAGGTTATAAGGGCCTTTGCTGGGGTTATTCCGATTCTCGGCGTCTGTCTCGGGCATCAAGCCATCGGCGAGGCCTTTGGCGGCGAGGTGGTGCGGGCAGGCCGGGTGATGCACGGCAAGACAAGCCCTGTGACCCACGATAATAAAGGGGTCTTTCACTCTCTGCCATCACCATTTGCGGCCATGCGTTACCATTCTTTGGTTGTGGCTGGGGATTTACCCGATTGTCTTGAGGTTACGGCGCAAACCGATCAGGGGGAGCTTATGGGGCTACGGCATAAAGAGTTGCTGGTGGAGGGGGTGCAGTTTCATCCCGAATCCATTATGACCCCGGATGGGGTACAACTCCTGAAGAATTTTATTAGTCCAGAGTACCCGCAGCTGGTTCGCTGATTAAGTAAGGACTCCAGATAAATACGAAGAAAAGTTAATGCTTGTTTATGCCCCTTAAGCTTTTTTACTTCCTAAAAATAAAGAGAAACAGATGATTAAAGATGCCATTGCTAAAATAATCGTTGGGATCGACCTGACTGAAGATGAGATGGTTGCCAGCATGGGCCAGATTATGTCTGGTGAGGCCACAGATGCCCAGATCGGTGCGTTTATTACGGCCCTGCGTTTAAAGGGTGAAACTGTTGATGAAATCGCCGGTGCTGCCCGGGTAATGCGCGAAAAGGCTGCTGTAGTTGATGCCGCCGATCCGGGTGGAGTGCTGGTTGATATTGTTGGTACAGGGGGGGATTCTGCTGGAACCTTTAATGTCTCGACCACCACCGCCTTTGTGGTGGCTGGGGCCGGTGTTCCGGTTGCCAAACATGGCAATCGCTCGGTGTCGAGTCATTGTGGTAGTGCCGATGTGCTTGAGGCGCTTGGTGTTGATCTGGCGCTATCACCAGAGGATATTGGTCGCGCGGTGCGTGAGGTGGGAATTGGTTTTATGTTTGCCCCCATGATGCATGGGGCCATGAAATATGCCATTGGCCCCCGCAAGGAAATAGGCATTCGGACTATTTTTAATATACTTGGTCCTTTGACCAACCCTGCCGGAGCCAATGTCTACGTTCTTGGTGTATTTACACCTGATCTTCTCGAAACACTGGCCCATGTCTTAAGTAAATTCGGGGTGAAACGGGCGCTTGTTGTCTGTGGTGAGGGTAATATTGATGAAATAACCATCACCGGTGAAACAAAGGTTGCTGACCTGAATAATGGCACGGTTAGTACCTACACGGTTACCCCTGAAGATTTTGGCTTGTCCAGGGCGACTCTAGATGATATCCAGGGGGCCGAAACTGCAGCCCTTTCTGCCGTGCAGCTCCGTGAGGTTCTGGAAGGTAAGCTCGGGCCAAAGCTTGATATTGTCCTGATGAATGCGGCGGCAGGGCTTGTTGCTGCCGGCTGCACCGATAATTTAAAGGCCGGTGTTGAACTTGCCCGTGAAATCATCAACTCTGGTGCGGCACTTGCCAAGCTGGAGGCTCTGGTTGAGTTTTGTAAGCGCTAGGGTTTTCTCGGATTATGTTAACCACGAAACTACGAAGAACAGCAGTAAAACGACGATATGAAAGTAGAAATTTCCTTGGTGCCATCTTTTGCCTTTAAATTTGCCTCTTTAAGTTTAATAAAATGATTTTAGACACGATAGTAGAACAGAAGAAACTCGAAATAGCCCTGCTGAGAAAGAATGGCATTCATGCCCCGGCTGAAGTAGATCCTCCCCGTGGTTTTATTAAGGCCCTGACCTCCTTTGACGGTCTTGCCCTGATTGCCGAGGCGAAAAAAGCATCCCCCTCAAAAGGGGTGATCTGTGAAGATTTTCGTCCGGCCGAGATTGCCAAGAGGTATGAGGCGGGCGGGGCGCAATGTATGTCGGTTCTAACTGACGAGAAATTTTTCCAGGGCAGTCTGGCCTATCTCTCACTGGTTCGGTCAACGGTACAACTGCCGGTGCTTCGTAAAGACTTTATGATTGACACCCTGCAGATTGAAGAGGCCCATGCCCACGGCGCGGATGCGATTCTTCTTATCGCAGCTATTCTTAGTAAGGCCCAGATGGCTGAGTTCCTGGCTTGTGCCGGGGAGCTTGGCATGGACGTACTGGTCGAGGTGCATAATGAGGCGGAGCTTGAGGTCGCCCTTGCGGTGGAGAGTCCTCTGCTTGGGGTTAATAACCGGAATCTGAAAACGTTTGAGGTGGATTTAAGCACCACCTTTCGGCTTCAAAAAATGCTGCCAGAGGGGTTACCCCTGGTCAGCGAGTCTGGGATTCGTGATGTTAATGATATTAAGGCCTGTATTGAGCGGGAGATAGCAGCGGTTCTTGTGGGTGAAACCCTTATGCGAGCCGGTGAAGAGGATGGTGCTCTGGCAACACTCATGGGGCGCTAGATTGTCCGAGAATATAAGGTGAAGCGAAAAGGTGGGCCAATTTCTTCGGCTTTGTAGCCGGCTTCCTATTCTCGGACAAGATCCTAGAGCCGTGCATGGCAAGAATTACACAGAAGTCTCTGGTCGGGTCTAAATATTGGAGTGCATTCATAACGTATAAGGAGAGGTTACTCATGGCTGGTCGAACGCGGATTAAGATCTGTGGTATGACGGAGATGTATGAAGTTGAAAAGGCGGTGGCGGCAGGCGTTGATGCCATTGGCTTTATTTTTGTCAAAGAGAGTCCCCGTTATATCCGGCCGGAACAGGCCCGTGAAATTATCCGTGAACTGCCTCCCTTTGTGGATGCCGTTGGTGTTTTTGTCAATGAAGAACCGGGTGTTGTTGGTGAGATCACCAGGTATTGTGGTTTAACGGTTCTGCAACTTCATGGTCAGGAGCCGCCTGAATATTGTGCCATGATGGCGCGCCGGGTGGTGAAGGCCTTTCAGGTGAACGACCGGCTTAACTCTAATCTTCTGGCAAGCTATAAGGATGTGGTGTGGGGCTACCTGCTTGACACCTATCGCAAAGATGTGGCCGGTGGCACCGGTGAAACCTTTGATTGGGCCGTGGTCGAAACGCTGAAGCTTGAGCGCCCGCTCATCCTTGCAGGTGGTCTTGATGAAAAAAATGTTGCAGCGGCAATCAACCTTGTCCATCCCTTCTGTGTTGACGTTAATTCAGGTATCGAAATAGCGCCGGGTAAAAAAAATGTTCAGAAGATTGAGCAATTGGTTCATGAAGTTGCAAAGCTTGCCCTTTAGTGGTGTCTGGTTAGAATCGTGCGGTTCAGCGAAGGACGGGTTCAAGGTTTGCAATATTCTAACCGACACCACTGAAACGAATCACTGGTTCTTGACGATAACGTAGCGCGTTGTCTCCTCGCGCTGGAGGAGAAAGAGAATCTTTTGGTTTCCGGCAACCTTTGCAAGTTCCCTGGTGAGACTCTCTACATCTATGACCCTGACTTGATTGATCTCAAGGATAATGTCCCCCCGCTTAAAACCGGCGTAGGCCGCAGGGCTTGCAGGCTTTACATTGGTAACGATGATGCCGCTATCAGTCTTAAGTCGCAGGGTTTCTGCAAGTTCCTTTGTGATCTTTTGGACGGTGAGGCCAAGGCGGCCTGTTTGCAGGTTTTGTGCTACTACCTCCTGACCATCTGTCGCAAGTTTACCAATAACGATCTCTATTTTTTTCTCCTGCCCTTTCCTGAAAACAGTCAGCGTTACTTTTTTGTTTATGGGGGTCTGGGCAACCAGGGTGGGGAGCATGGCCATTTCGGTTAGCTCTTGGTTTTCGTAGTCAAGGATGATATCCCCCGGTTGTATGCCACCCCTTGCTGCCGGGCTGTTTTTACCCACCTGACCAACCAGAGCGCCATAGGGGCGATCCAATCCAAATTGTTCGGCAATATCCTGGGTTACAGTCTGGATGTGGACGCCAAGCCAGCCCCTGGTGACCTTGCCGCTGTCTTTTAGTTGCGTCATTATATTCTGGGCAATGTTTACGGGGATGGCAAAGCCGATACCTATATTGCCGCCGGAGCGGGAGTAGATTGCGGTGTTGATACCGATCATTTTACCGTCAAGGTTAAATAACGGCCCTCCCGAGTTGCCAGGGTTAATGGAGGCATCGGTCTGGATGAAATTTTCGTAGGAACCACCGCCAATATTTCGGCCCTTACCACTAACAATTCCGGCTGTAACGGTCTGCTCGAAACCAAAGGGATTGCCGATGGCAACGACCCAGTCTCCTACTCGTAGTTTCTGTGAATTGCCAAGTCTGGCAAATTGCAGGGATGTCTTGGGGTTGATCTTTATTAGGGCAAGATCGGTGACCTTGTCCGTGCCGATCACGGTGGCGGTATACTCCTCATGGTTGGCCAAACGGACGTTTATTTCGTCAGCATTTTCAACAACATGGTTATTGGTAAGGATGTAACCGTCGGCAGAGGTGATAACCCCCGAACCAAGGCTGGTTCGTTTTGAGACGGGAGGGTGTCCCTGGCCATCAAAAAACTGATCAAATAACGATGGTGGCCCATTGAATAGTCTTGGCCTGACCTGGGGCTTGATATTTTGGGTGGTGTAGATGTTGACAACCGTGTTGCGTTGCTGTTCAACGAGGTCAGCAAAACTATTCGGTGCCATCTGGGCCCAGGCACCCTGGGTTGAAGCAAAGATGAGTAATGCTGTAAGGATAAGAAAAAATGCGGACGGAATCTGGCACTTACGGTTTAAACGGTTCATGCGAAGCCTTGTGGTTTTAGGGTGAAGTCTTATTTGAATGAGATCGCAATGGTGAAAAGATGGCGGTCTGTATTACGGGTGAGCGGGCTTAAATCCAACCTCTTATGAGGGGGGGCTGACGGTGGAAAGAGCTCCTGGAATTCTGGGAGTTGCTCGTCTGTCAGGGTTACAAAGAGGGTGGAGTTGTGGAGGTGGGTTTTCCAGTTGCTGTTGGCGGCAACTGTGCGGGTAATCTTCTGTTGTTGGCTGGCTGATGCAGGGTGGACAACAATATGGAAGTCAGGCTTTGGGTTTGTTCTGGTTAAATTTAGGCTTGTGTATGCTGTTGTGGCGTATTTGTTCGGCGAGCCACGCGGGGGTTGCACGCCGTAGTGGTAGTTGTTTTTGCCTGTGCTGGTTGAGGCAAATTGAACCCCTGGGAGGATGGTGTTGCTTCTTTTTTGCTCAGGTTGTCTGCTGGCAAGGTATGGCACCCCTGGGTAGTAGTTGTGATCATTTATTTTGGCTTCTTGCTGGGTGGTGATGGCCTGGGTGTAGGTGGCTCTCTCCCCCGACAACTGGATCTCGTTTATGTTTGGTGTCTGTAGTACCGTTGCACTGATCACGCCGATGACAAGGGTTGCCACGGTGGCTGAGGCCGTAAGCTTATGCTGGCCCATAAAGGCAAACCAGTTTTTTACTTTAGTAAAGGTTGTACTATCTAATTTTTCATTGATACCAATGAGGAAATCGGCTGGAACCTGTTGCTTTGCCAGGGTTTGCAGGGTTTGCACGGTCTTTTTGAAACCGCTAAACTCTGAGGCGCAGGAGGGGCAGGAGGTGAGGTGGGCTGTAAAGGCCGCGGCCATGTCCGCTGGGGCATCGTCGTCCAGGATCTCAGTGAATTTTTCTTGACAGTCTGTGCAGTTCATACGTGTAACCTTCTGTTTTGAAAAAAGTTCTTCAAAATCTGCTTTATATAATGATTTGGCTTAATCTAAAAAGTTCCCATCAAAGGTCGAGATAGGCTTGTTTTAATTTACCCTTCAGGTTTAACCTGGCCCGGTTTAGCTTTGACTTTACCGTGCCCAGAGGGACACCGAGGACCGCGCTGATCTCATCGTAGGGGAGACCTTGCAGGTCGCGGAGTACCAGAACCTCTCTTTCGGACTCATTCATCTGGGCAATGGTGTCCCGTACCAGCTTGATGGTTCTCTTTTGTTCCAGGTTCTGCTCCGGGGAGTCACCGCCCTCAAGGTGGACAGGGGCCTTCTCGTCATCTATGGATTTCTGGGTAAAGTAGCCTCTGCGTTTAAGTTTCTTGTAACGGTTACGGCAATGATTGATGCCAATTTGATAGAGCCAGGCGCCAAACTTGGTGTCATCCCGTAGCTTGGGTAGGGCCCTGTATGCCGTAACAAAAATGTCCTGCGCCACATCCTTGGCCTCTTCCTCTGACTTGACATAGTTAAAAGCCAGATTGTAAATCCGTGACTGGTATAGAAGAACCAACCTGTTAAAGGCCTGTTTGTCGCCGCCAAGAACGGCGCGAACATGGAGGGTGGTTTCATCTGGACCAGTGCTTTCCTGGACGGACTGCGACGGAAAAGATGTGGTCACAATATAGGCAAGAGTGATGGTGAGAAGGAAAAGTTCCATAAAAAAATCACTTATTTGAAAATAATGAATTGGGGGTAAAAAAGGAGCACGATAATCATTCCTCGCGGGTGAGGCCAGTGAAATCTTTGATATTTTGCAACTATTAGCCTCTGCTCATCTTTACACGTGATAGCTATCCTGTTGCAGAGTTGGGCTATTATTTCAGTGATTAAAAAAATAAAACGAATATTGCTAATCCTGTTTCAGAACAGTATGCTGTTAGGGGTATTAACTAAACGTCAAAGAATAAATCCTATGAAAACATTAATTGTTGAAGATGATGAGCTGAATCGGGAACTCCTTGTGGAGCTCTTTTCCGAGTATGGCCCCGTTGAATCTGCCGGAAATGGTTTTTCTGCCCTGGATCTCTTTCAGGATGCCAGTAACATGGGGCAGCCTTTTGATTTGATCTGTATGGATATCATGATGCCGGACCTCGATGGTCAACAGGCTCTAAGGGAAATACGGGAACTGGAGACAGACAGGGGGCTTGCCAGTGAGGATATTGTCAAGGTGGTTATGATGACCGGCCTCGATGATCGGGAAAATGTCACCAATGCCTATGTCGAAGGCGGGTGTCATGGGTATTTAACCAAACCTGTGGCAATAAAGGACATTATCGCCATGCTGGTTCATCTGGGCTTGATTGCGGATCCCGCTAGCGCATAACTTAAAGCTTTAGTTGCTGATTATGGCCTTTCTACTTACTCCTTAAAAAAGCACTGGCCTGCTTTCAAAAAAGCCCCACGGGATGATCTATCATCCCGTGGGGCTTTTTTATGTCGGCGTTTGATTCGGGACTTTACCGCAGATCGGCAGATCTGTCCTGGGGAACCTGGTAGGTCTGTAGGGTTTTGGCATGATTGGCAATGGCCTTTTGCCTGTGCACCAGAAACTGATTGCGATAGTCATCCTCGAAGCTGATGTAGGTGTTGCGGCTGGCATTGACCTTGTCGTAGAAATCTCTAAAGTTCAGATAAGGCTTACCATCAATGGACTTGATAACCCGCTGGGATATGTTGTGATAGCCCTTATTGATGTCGGTTGCCAGGATATGTAGGGCGAGAACCGTTTCTTCATGCTCCTCTGTGGGTAGCTGCTCAAGGGCGACAATCAGTTCGGGTGGGGCCTTGGTGCGCCAGCCCTGTCCCCACTCAAGAATCAGGTTTTTGGTGAGGGGGCAAAAGACAATGCCGCCAAAGATAAAATAACGGGGGGCGCGGTCATACTCTTCAAATGAGGCGGGGGCCAGATTTACCCCTTCAACATCAAGGGGAACGGTTACCTCCAACACCTGTCCTCTTCTGAGGATGGTGAAGTTGACCTCCTCGCCCACCTGATGCAAATCGACATAATAGCCGAAACTGGTGCGCTCCATGGGGCGAAATTCAACGGTGCCGTCATCGGCGATGTCATGGCCATCAATGGCCAGGAGGATGTCTTCAAGTTTAATAATCCCCTTTGCCGAAGATCTTGGTAAAAGGTAGCGAACAATCACCCCTGTCTGGTCGCCCATCTGATGCTTTTCCTTGGCATCGTCATTTTCCATATCCTGGACAATAATACCTGGATCGGGAAAGCCGTCGTAGTGTCCGTCTTTGGTGTCATCAAGAAAATGTTGAATGATGGGGACAGGGATCAGGTAACCGATATTGTCGGCATCCCGCCTGCCCTGCATGGCAACACCTACAACCTTGCCGTTTCTGGCAATTACCGGGCCACCACTATTGCCGGGGTTGATGGCGGCATCAATTTGACCGGCCAGAAATTGTAGGCTAGAGTGGGTGTATTGCACATGCTCCACCCTGGAAACGATACCCCTGGTGATACTGAGTGTGTCACCGCCGGTGGGGAAGCCGTAGGCTCGGACATCCTGTTGCGCTTCGGGCAGACCGCCAAGCTCAAGGGGGGTAATACCTGCAAAAAAAACAGGGTCGGTCACGCTGAGGAGGGCGAGGTCAGCATCGTGGGAGACGCTGAGTACCTTGGCTTGATACCGTTTAGGATCACCGTTCCGCCGGACCTCAATAAAGGTTTGATTGGCCACCACATGGGCATTGGTCAGGATGCGTTTGCCCTCGATAATAAAACCTGAGGCTGAGGAGCGGTATGTCTGCCGTTGCCAGGGGCGATAGTAGTCAGGCTTACTGACCACCGAAAAAATTTTCACTAGACTCTTGCTGATATCTTCATTGGTGGTGGCGCTGGCGTGTGGCGACTGGAAAAGAGTAAAGGCGGGAAAAAAACAAAAGATTATGGTGTAGAGGCGATGGCGCATGGCGATCCTTTGGGGATACGGTGTGAATACGTTAGTTTTTGTTGGGCTAATGACTGTCTTAAGCCCCCTGTCTTGTTCTGAAAAAGGTAGCAGAAAAGCAAATGTAAAACAATCCTTTAACTCCTTCCTTTCCACGTAAATGGTATGCTAGTATGCAGGACGGCTCTTTTGACAGTTTTGCTGGGCTGACGCCTGAATCATTCAGGTTGCTACTCACTAGCCTTCACCTGTTTTTTTTAGATTTGATGATATGGAGATATGTCTGTGGATAATTTTATTCCCCTTAACCGTAAGGCCATGTGTGCCAGGGATGGGGTGCTTGGTTTTGATCTGTATCATATCAGTATAGAGGCGGCTCTCTTTGAACCTGTTATCCTCTGTCAAAGCGGAACCTTGCTTGACAAGGTTCAGGAGGTCTTGCGTGACTTTCCATTTGACAAGATGTATGTGCGCAAGGATGAGATTGCTAAATACTATACGTACATGGAGAGCTCACTGGAATCCGTTATTGATGATCCTGGGGTAGGCGTGGAGGGTAAATCGGCCATGATCTATAGTTGCGCCTCAAACGTCATGGAGGACGTGTTTCGCGACCCGCGCAGTGGGGCAAACCTTGAGAGATCAAAGAATATTACGGATCACATCATAAGGTTCAGTCTATCTGACGATCGGTCAATTTCCTCCCTATTGTCCCTCTCCTCCCACGATTATTACACCTTCACCCACTGTATCAATGTGGCGGTGTTTGCCGTTGGTCTGTTTCAGTTTATTAATCGCGGTACGGATGCTGACCTGCGTGACTTGGCCCTTGGGGCGATCTTGCACGATGTCGGTAAAACCAGAATTAGCGACGCCATCTTGAATAAACCGGGCAGGCTGAGCGATGAGGAGTTTGCCACCATTAAGACCCACTCCCGCAAGGGGTACGAGCTTATGGCTGGTAAGTTGGGGGATGGCCCTCTGGATGTTATTCTCCACCACCACGAACGATTTGACGGCACGGGCTATCCTGAGAAGTTGCAAGCGGATGCAATATCTGATAACGCCAAAATCACCACCATTGCCGATGTGTATGACGCCCTCACCACCATTCGTCCGTATAATGGGGCCCGGAAACCCTTTGAGGCCCTGGTACTCATGAAGGAGAAGATGGTGGGCCATTTTGCTAAAGATCGTTTTCTGGCCTTTATTCAGTTTCTCAGTGGTGGTTCTGCCTGATGGGTTTTTTGGTGCTCTTGCTAAAATTATCTTTGCACAGCAAGGTTATTGTTGGTAGGTCATGGGGAACTTTTGCACGAGACCTAATTTAATATATACTGGCGAGTTTTCTAATGACAATGCTTGATGCCCTGCTTATCAAAAATAAAAATCGGTTATGTGATTTTCAGCATCATTTCGGCTATATCTTTCAAGATAACACCTTTTTGCAGGAAGCGTTTATTCATAGTTCCTATGCCTTTGAGCAGGGGAATGACCTGGCAAAGGATAATGAGAATCTGGAGTTTCTTGGCGATGCCGTACTTGATCTTGCGGTTGGTCATGGTTTGTTTAGGCAATATCCTGATATGAATGAGGGTGAGTTGACCCAATTGCGCTCAGCTCTGGTCCAGGAGGGGCATTTGGCGCGGATGGCCCGTGAGGCTGGTATGGGGGATATGTTACTCCTTGGTAAAGGAGAGGACCATTCCGGCGGGCGCGAGAAAAATTCGATTTTATCCTGTGTCTTTGAGGCTTTAATTGGGGCGGTATTTCTTGATGGTGGTTATGCGGCTGCCGAAGCAGTGGTTAAGCGGTGGGTGTCGCCGTGGTACGAGGATCGCAGGAAGGGTCTTACTGGGGCCGATGCCAAGAGCAAGCTGCAGGAGATGCTGCAGGCTCTTTTTAACGAGGGGCCAACCTATGAATTGCAGTCGGTGACAGGCCCGGATCATGATCGAACATTTAAGTTCTCGGTGAAATTTCGGGGACAGGTCTTGGCTGAGGGAGAGGCTGGCAACAAGAAGAAGGCCCAGCAAAACGCCGCCGCCTGCGCCATTGAGGCCTTTGATACGTTTGGTTTCCATAAATCCTGATGGTTGACTCCAACTTTGCGCCGTATATTCTGCCCTTTTTCATCCCCCATGTCGGCTGTCCCCACCAATGTGTGTTCTGTAATCAGCATGGTATTGCCGGTGTAGGTCAGGCGGTAACCCCGGCCCAGATCAGCCAGGAAATTAAAAAAATGCTACAACGGCCCAGGGATCATAATCGCACCGTTCAGGTGGCTTTTTACGGAGGCAGCTTCACTGGGCTTGATCTCTCCTATCAGCGCAATCTTCTCGGCGCGGTGTCGCCCTTTATACGGAGCGGACAGGTGCAGGGGATACGCCTCTCTACCCGGCCAGACTGTCTTGATGGCGAGAGGATTTCTCTCCTTCTTGAGTATGGTGTATCCCTTGTCGAGATTGGTGTGCAGTCGCTTGCCGGTGAGGTGCTTCAGGCCAGCGGTCGGGGCCACTCCCCAGAGCAGGTGAGCCGCGCCTTTAGTCTTTTAAAGGAGTCCGGACTTCGGGTTGGTGGTCAGCTTATGGTTGGTTTACCCGGCGACACCCGCAGGCGGAGTATTGATAGCTGCCTGGGGTTAATTGTCCTAAAGCCTGACTGCGTAAGAATCTATCCGACCCTTGTTATGGTCCAAACACCACTTGCCGATCTGTATCAGGCGGGGCTGTTTAAACCGTGGTCGCTTACGAAAACGGTGGTTGTCGTGGCTAGAATGAAGGAGATGCTTGACCATGAGTCCATTCCGGTTATCCGTATGGGGCTACAGGCCGGGGAGAGCTTGCATGAGAATATTATCGCCGGGCCCTATCACCCAGCCTTTGGCGAACTTGTCCTTAGCCGCCTCTTTTTTAAGCAGGTAAGGCGGGCCTTATTTGAGGCCGTTGGGTCTGGTAAAAAGGGGGTGCGTCTTATTCTCTCTTTTCGGGATCAGTCCTTGTTTATGGGGCTAAAAAAAGAAAATTATCTTCGCTTGCAGGCCGGGGGGTGGCTCCAGGATGTCGAGGTGTGTTTTTCGGAGACACAGCCAAGATTCAAGGTTGCGGTTGCATGATGGGGCTCGTTATGTTGGTTTTATGCCCTTCAAAAATACCCGCAGGGGGGCGGGATAACCTTCAACCGTTTTGCTGGAGTCTTCAGGGTCAATAAAGTCGCTGTATGATTCAAATTCCATCCATTCTGTCTGGCGTTGTTCGGTGCTACTCATCCTGTGGCTACAGAAGATTTCCACATCGCTAAAACCGGCTCTAATCATCCAGTTTTGCAGGCAGCGTCCGGTGGGGACGAAATAGGTGCCAGGGACCTTGGCGTAGCGTTCTTCCGGGAATAGGGCCACCGGGGCGTCCCCTGGTATGGCCTGGGATTCAACAATTATTGTGCCCCCTGGACTCATAGCCTCTTTTACCTCTTTGAGGCACTCCAGGGGGGAGATGCGGTGATAGAGAATTCCCATTAAAAAGACGACATCAAAGCTTGGGCCAAACAGTCCCATATTTTCAACCCCAAGGAGTTCCATCTCAAGGTTCGTAAGGCCTGAAAAGCGGCGCAGCATATGGAAGACAAAGAAATGATTGAGGTAGGGCTCAAATCCCACCACGAGTTTTGGCTCGTGGCTTGCCATACGAAACATGTAATAGCCGTTATTGCTACCCACATCGGCAATAATTTTACCCTTTAAATCAGGTAGATGGGGCAGGAGGCGGTCCCACTTGCGGTTGGAGCGCCACTCGGCATCAATGTCAATCCCAAAGAGGTTAAACGGGCCTTTGCGCCAGGGATGAAGGTCTTTTAGGACGCGGTAAAGGCCGTCATACTCCTCCCTACTGATCTCGTCCCGGCTACCGATGGTTATTGCATCTTGGCTGAAATCCAGATGTTTGGCCTTAAGGTGCTGAAACTGTTCGCTCTTTTCACGCAGAGCGGTGATGCCTTTTTTAAGACTGAGAACCCGTTTCTCCACAAAATCATGGTGGGCCTGTAGGTCTTCATGGTTGGCGTGCGGCAGGTCAAGAAACGAGGTGCTGGTGTAGTTTAACATTGGTCTTTTCTGGCAATAAAGGAGGTGAAATTAAACCACTGGAAAAAGGTTTCGCATTGGGGGAAACCTGCATCCGTAAGCATCTTTAGATTCTCACGGATGGAAAAAGGAATAAGAATATTTTCCAGGGTCTCTCTTTTTTTGGTGATTTCAATCTCACTATACCCCTGTTGCCGTTTAAAATCGAAGTAGAGGTCGATAAAAACCCGGTTTATCTTTGAGTGGTGGGAGATGGTTTTTTCACTTAAGATCAATACGCCTCCTGGCTGTAAGGCCTGGTATGTTTTTTCAAGGAGCTGACTTCTTTTTAAGGGACGAAGAAATTGCAGGGTGTAGTTTAGGAGGATAACCTTGCATGGTTTGAGTGGCGCACTGGTTATGTCACCGAGGATAAAGTTGATTTTTTCACTGGTTGTGAATAGCTCAGCCCTACGACGGGCCTTATTTATCATGGCCTGCGAATTGTCAATGCCGGTGTAATTTATAGTGTCGTTGCCAATGTGACTGGCAAGGGTGATGAGCGGTTTGCCGGTGGAACAGCCAAGATCATAGATGTGATCTTGGTCGCTGATAAAGGGGCTAATCAGCTTTGCTGTCATCTCCATAACCTGTCGGTAGCAAGGTACAGATCGTTCCAGCATATCGTCAAAGACCTCAGCAACCTGCTCGTTGAAGCTGAAATCTTCGTTTAATGTGGCATTTTTGAAGAGGGTATCTTTTTTCATGGCACTGGTTAAACCATGAAGTGGGGCGAAAAGCAAAAAAAATGGTTGCAGAAGTTGGGGCCCCTCCACCCTGCTCCTGTCCAGTGTCGTTAGGTAGAAGCAGAATGAGAAGGGTGGGTAAGCTTAATGGCTCGTAATTGATAGATCCACCGGGGGGCCACTTAGGGTTTTGGCGAGGTATTCTTTGAGGTTTTGGTTGATGCGGTGTACAGAGCCACCCGGAACAAGGCCGTCTTCACGCCAGGCCTCATCGAACAGGGTTTGGGGCACAGGCACCTTGGCAAGTTCCTCAGCACCCTCCATTGTTCTTTTAATCAGAGTTACCTGGGGTTCTTCCCAGTCAAAAATGACAAAATACAGGGACTCAGCGCTGGCACTGGCAACAAAGTCATTACCCCTTGTCCAGCCGCTTCCCCATTCAAGATACATCTCAATCGCTTTTTCAGGGGTCATATCCCAGTCAACTTCATTTAAAAGTGGCCTGTTTGATTTTAACTCCTCGACACTCAGCATGGTCTACCTCCGGTAAAAGTTGGTGTCTATTAAAAATAGTAACTTTTACTGACTGGTCAAGTGGCGGGGCGAAAAAAAAGGGTACTTCCCAGTTTAAGCGTGTCCGGCCAATGAATTGCCGATAGCGTAGACTTCGAGTTTATAACGGAACATTGCTGAGTTGCCCGCAGTTATTTTACCTATAGCGTTTATCTTCCCGGTAATATTCCGGAAAACCGAGGGTTTCTTGGAGGGCTGAGAACGCTTGGTGGTGGGGATACTTATCTTGCTTGAGACTGGATAAACTTGTGTTGATGGCTTGTACGGCACTACTTAACAGGGTTAGCGGGTAGGCCACTATTTTAAAGCCGATGTCCTGAAGTTGTTGTTGGTTTAAAAGGGGTGTTTTGCCGTTTTGAATCATGTTTGCCATACATGGCTGATCTATTGCCTGGCAAAGTTTTGTCATTTCTGCAATGGATTCCGGAGCCTCCATAAAGATAATATCAGCACCAATTTGGCCAAATTCTTTACAGCGCCATAATGCCTCGGCAAAACCGTGGTTGGTTCGGGCATCGGTGCGGGCCATAATCAGGATATCGGCACCTTCATCCCGAGCGTCCACCGCAGCCTGAATTCGCCTGGAGGCCTCGTGGCGTTCCACGACTTGTTTGCCCTCGGTATGACCGCAACGCTTAGGGCTGAGTTGATCTTCAATCATAATGCAGGAAAACCCCGCCTGGCTGTAGCCCTGTACGGTTCGCTTGACATTCACCGCATTGCCATAGCCGGTATCGCCATCACCGAGGACGGGGAGGGAGGTGGCTGCGCATATGGCGCGCCCCTGATCCACCATTTCTCCGTAGGATATGAGACCGGTATCCGGTTTGCCCAGAAGGCTTGCCGATACAGCAAATCCGGACATAAAGGTAATTGGAAAGCCTGCCTGTTCAATAAGCAGGGCCGAGAGCCCATCGTAACAGCAGGGCATAACCAAAATTTCCGGTTGTTTAAGAAGTGCGCGCAGTTTTTCGGTGCGACTCATTAACGTGGCAGATGGATTTTTTTGTCTGGGGCAAGATCCTTTGAGGGGCGATAGAGGACAATCATTTTACCGATGACCTGAACCAGCCCGGCATTGGTCTGTTTAACAAGCTCTGTGCCGACCTCCTTGCGGTCAAGATCCGCTGTGGCCTGGACCTTTACCTTGATCAGTTCCTGTTGATCCAGGGCGTACTCAATTTCATCAAGGACGGTGGGGATTATACCGTTTTGACCAATCATCACCAGGGGTGTAATGGTGTGGGCTTTACCCCGGAGAAATTGCACCTGTTTTTTTCCCAGGCGTACTTTTTTTTGTTTTTTCTTAGCCATGTTCTTTTACGGGGTTGAAGGTCGGCACTACGCTCCTAACGCTACGGCGCGTAAGGGGCACGGCGGGCCTGATTTAAAAAAGATTTCTAACGATCTCCACGCCACCTATCCAGGTGCCAACCATGGAGCCTATGCCGGGGAGAATAAAGGCAAGAAAGACCTTGAGTAGTCTGTTCTGCCACCATTTTGTGAGGCTTGTCATATCTTCCATAGCCGTTTCAAATTCGCGGACAATCGGGGGCTGCATCATGGCCTGGACAAAGGCGCAGACGTATCCGGCACCGATGACTGGCGTAAGGCTTGTGATGGGGGCGGCGACAAAGGCGCTGATGATGGTTATGGGGTGGGCAAGGCCAACCAGGGCGCCGATGGCAGAGGGGATGCCGTTTGCTAGAATCCAGTAAATGACATTGGCCCCGGCCTCGGTAAGTCCCTTGCTCCAGCCGATATAGCCGATGGAGCCAATGATAAGAATGGGGATGAGCCAGCCCATAATCTTCCAGATGTTTGAGACCTTGGGAATGGTATTAATCTCTTCCATCTGGTTTGATCTGTCTTCAGCGATGCCCTCTTTTATGCCCTGCACATGCCCGGCCCCAACAATGGCAACGAGCTTCTTGCCAGGTGAAGATTTAATTTTCTCCGCCAGAAATGTGTCGCGCTCATCAATGAGGACCTCTTTGATTTCAGGCAGGGCGTCACCCATCTCACTTAGAAGCTCGGAGAGGGCATCGGAGTTCTTTAACTCGTCGAGTTTCTCTTCATCAATCTCAGTTTTGTCAAAGAGGGAGGCAAAGAGGGAGGCCAGGAGATACCCCTTTTTGAACAGGGACGTCTTTTTCCAGGCCCGGCGCAGGGTCACCCTGACGTCCCGGTCACAGAGGCTTATGGGAATACCATGAGCCTCGGCTGTCTTGGTGGCTTCGAGGAGTTCCGAACCTGGCATGACCCCTAGTTGGTCGCCTAGTTTTTTCTGGTAGGAGGCCAGGGTTAGGTTGACCATCAGGGTTGCGAGCTGTTTCTTGCGGATAATCTCCTTGATGTCAAGATTTTGCCAGCGATCTTTTTGTGACAGGGACTCGAAACGTTTCTCATCAAGTTCCACACAGACGCAGTCTGGTTTTTCGGCTTCAATGATCTGATGGACGAGATCCACCGATTTTTGCGAAACATGGGCCGTGCCTACAAGGATTATTTCCCGGTCGTCAAGTTTGATGCGGTGGATGTCAGATGATTCGAGTGTCGTCACAGTTTTTTGTTTGGCCTAAAGTATTTAAAGAAAAAGAGCCACGGGATGATATTTATCCCGTGGCTTAAAGTTTTTGTAACATGGTTTGGTATGATATTTAATTTAAAATTTCATCATCATGCCAGTTGTTACCATGTAGGCAGAGGCGTTGGAGAATTCTCCCTCGATACTGCTGTCGTTATTTGCGACTTTGCGCTCATCCTTCTGGTCATATAAAAAGGCCATACCAACCTCGTAGGTTTCATCCAATTTATATTTAAAGCCACAGGAGTAAATCTTGGCGTCAGAGTCCGGTAATTCAAAGCTAAGGGTCTTTTCTGGTACCGGATTCTCGTCGATGGCAAAACCAAACATCAGGGTCAGTTTATCATTCATCATCTTTTGGCTAAGACCAATCCTGAAGGCATCGGTATCGTCAAAATCCTTTGCCCGTGGGGTGCCAAAAACAGTCTCAAGAAGAGGGGATACGGATGAATCGTAGTTAAAATCAAGATTTTCATAATCGGACCAGAAGGTACGATCCCAACCAATTTCGACCGTGGTTGCTGTAAAGGTGTAGGCTGCTGCAACGGTGAGGACTGCAGGGACTGGAACCGAAACATCGCCATGGCCCTGAT
Organism: Deltaproteobacteria bacterium; assembly: GCA_024277655.1. GTDB lineage: Bacteria > Desulfobacterota > Desulfobulbia > Desulfobulbales > SURF-16 > JAJRUT01. Next base: position 30,161 of record JAJRUT010000052.1, read on the forward strand.
AAGTGTGACTTGTTGTTGTTCCTGTGCCAAAATCAGAGGCTTGATAGCTCAGTCTAGCATTATCGCCGTCCAGGTCAAGATCAACCCGGGAGCGCCATGTTATGGCTGTGGTGAGATTGTCCACAGGCTTGACTGTAACTGCAAGGTTGTAACCAAAATCGATGGAGTCGCCGTTTAGTTTTCGACTGTAATAGCCATTGACACCAGGAATTGTTAAAGGCAGGTTTGAACTTGTAACCTTGCCCCGGCTATAAATGGCACGCACACCACCACCAACGGAAAACCAGTCGGTTACCTTGTAGGCCATGGTTGGGTTTAGTTCAAAAACTTCTAGGGTGAATTCCTCGGCAAAACCACTGGCCCAGGAGCCTTCCCAGCGCTTTGACAGACCAGCTGGCGTTGTTAGGGAAACACCAAAGCGGAGATTGTTATATTCAGGTGAAACAAGATGGAACACGGGGATAAAGAAATTTTCTTTTTCAGATTCAGCATCCAGGGTTGCAGACCTGTTATCTTCGTACTCAATCTCGGTTAAATGGATATAATTAAGTGCAAGCTCGACCTGATAGTTCACTTTTTCGGGGTCAAAGACCATGTTGGCTGGATTGAAATAGGAGGCATCTGCACCACTGGCATTTGCCACATAGGCAGCGCTTAAGGCCGTTGAATTAACGGATTGTTCGGGAATGCGCCAGCCAGAGGCAAAGGCACTTGAACCGCAAATTGTCATGGCTAATGCCAGTATTGAAATTCTTTTTGTCATAACTCTCTTTCTCCCCTTTGCTGATAGGGCGATATCCCCCCCTGCTTCCCTCGGTAGATCCACATAATTTATGAGGTGTATAGGTATCGCTTAATTTTATGTGTTGCCGTCTTGATAAACGGTTCTTTTATTTCTGTAAAGTGATGAATCTTGGAATAGCGAGGTAGGAATCGGTTAATTTCGGTCTGTAACTGCTTCAGGAGTTGCCCAGTATACTTCTCATGATCCGTTACTGTCGTGCCTTTACAGTCACGGTCAATAACGTCTTGACTGAAATAGATCCTGGCTTCTAGTTTATTGTTATTTTCTGAGACAAGGGATTCTTCGACAAATTCATAGCTGTTTATCTTGTCTTCAATGGCCTCGGGGAAAATGTTTTCACCGGAACTGAGAACAATAACACTTTTAGAGCGTCCCTTGATGTACAGATATCCCTGTTTGTCGATCAAACCAAGATCACCTGTGGTCATCCAGCCGTCACCAATAAGGGTCTCCGCAGTGGCCTCAGGGTTGCCCAGATATCCCTGCATGATGTTACCCCCCCGAGCATGGATGGCACCGATTCCTGTCTGTGGGTTCGGGTTGTGGACGCGAAGTTCAACACCGGGAATTGGTTTTCCGGTGGAACCCACCGGAATCTCGGGGTCACCCAGGGGGCCAGCTGCAAGGAGTGGGGCCGACTCGGTTAAACCGTAACCAATGAGATAGGGGAATTTTGCCTCGCGGAGGAACTGTTCGGTTTCAAAATTTATGGCCGCCCCGCCGATGGCCATGATCTGCAATTGGCCACCAAAGAAGGACTCTAGTTTTCGACCTATTTTCTGCATGAGTAGTTTGCGGACAGCCTTAATTTTGCAGCCGTATTTTAATAGGGGGTTATTGTTGATGGCACTAAGAACCCGTTTCTTGTAGATCTTTTCCATGACCATGGGCACCACACATATGACGGCAGGTTTCTCTTTTTGGCAAATCTTGTCGAGATAGGTCGGGGTTGGGGGTTTGGCGGCATAGACAACGTGGCAACCTTTAAGGATTGGCACCAGAAAGCCAACAGTGAACTCGTAGGTGTGGCTGAGGGGTAGAATCGAGAGAAAGGTGAGGCCCGACTTTACCTTTTGTAAAAGAACGGCAACGGACGCAAGGTTTGCACAGAAATTGGCGTGGGACAGCATGACAGCCTTAGAGTGACCGGATGTTCCTGATGTGTAGATAATTGAAACGAGATCATCGGTGTGAGCCTTTTTGCTGAGTTGTTGTAGCTTGTCAGTATGTTTAGGGCTCAAGGGGAGGGCGCTGTCAATCAATGTCTCCACTTGGCAGACATCATGGGGTGCTGAAGGCTCTTTGGAGTTATCAAGGGTGATGATGAGCTTGAGTCTAGCCTGGGATAGCTCAAAAGTCTTGTCGATATGTTTACTTGTGGTGAAAATAATTTGGCATTTGGATTCGTTAAAGATATGGCGCACATCGGCATCTGGGAAATCTGGTAATATAGGCAGGGCAATGGCACCGATCCTGATGATGGCAAAATAGGCAATACCCCAGTTAGGAGAATTTTCGGCTAGGATGCAGATCTTATCGCCTTTTTTGATTCCCTTTCCCTTTAGGATGTGGGCAAGGGCCAGCACCTTCTTGTGCATTTGTCCGTAAGTTATGGCCTGAGCCAGAGCAAAGCTTGAACAGGGCAGATCCTTGTACTGTGAACAGGATGAGTCAAGGACATCGTGTAAAGTGGTTAATTTCATAAAAATATAAGGGTCTTGCTTTGGGTGGAGTTTAGTAAAGCGTGTGCTATGTCTGTTTTGAAATACCCATATGTATTGTGTAGCGGGAGCTTCGTCAAGCAAACTTATTGGGCTTCATCTGTTTGGCATATAAAAGACCTAGAAACGTTGGACGTGCCAACTTACTGGTTGACCGTTTTTGTAGGGCATAATGCCGTGAAAGATGCGTGGATCCCCGTCAAAGACAAGGGGGAGAAAGTATCTGTCGCCGGGCCACATGGGGAGTTCGCCTAGCTCATTAATTGGGTGCCAATCCAGGGTTCCTTCATTATTGCTTGCCTTTGGCGTGCCCGAAAAAGAGCTGATGATAAAGATAAATCCCAACCAGTCTTCACCTTGCGAGCCAAAGTCTGTCCAGTTAATAGTGCCTCTCAGACTCATGGTGTTGCAGGTAATTCCCGCTTCCTCATAAATCTCTCGCTCCATACATTGGCTCACGCTTTCTTGGGGTTCCATTTTGCCGCCAAGGCCATTGAATTTCCCTGCGTGGTGGTCGTTTGCGCGGCCCTGGCGGTGGATGAGGAGGACCTGCTTTTTGTCGCTTGAAAGAATGAAGCCCAGGGTGCCAATGATTGGGGTATGCATGGTAATTCCTCCTTGTTTACTTCTTTAAAAAAAATATGCAGTCAATATACTCAAAGTGGGGCTGTTCAGTAATATGGCATGTGAATTTGGGTGGAATACACTTCGCTCCAGCTAATACCATCCTGCTCCTGACCATTCCTGTGTCTGGCCTGAATTATCAACTTCCATTTGTTGCGTATAAATGGGGAAAATAACTCTGCGCTTATTGTGCTAAATAATTACAGAAAAAGAATAAAAAAACCTAGTAGAAACAAGGACAGATGGGTGTTGACAGTGGTGGTATAAGTTGGTATCGAAGATATGCTCTTCTGTTTTGTGGGGATAGGCTGTTTTTATTCCTGTCGGGGGGGAGTAGTGAAAGTGTAATGGCCTGGTTTTTTTACAGCTTGGTAGCTTGGTAATCAAGATTCCCGAGTAGTTGTTTTCTTTTGGGATGGTCTTGGGGTAAGTTCGTGTATGTGAGTAGTAGATGTTGCATGGGAGGATATCGGTACTTATGTAAAAGAGAACGAGTTCGAATTCTTTTTGTGATATCAAAGCCTTCCTTGACAATGATTAGGATCAATTCATAGAATAACTTTGTTATTCCGTGGTCTTTGGCTCGTTTTCACCATAGCAATTTAAGTAAGTTTAGAGCATGGAATTGCTATTGGTGTGAGTAGGTGTAGTGTCTTCTCTGGTGTTAAGGTATTTCCGGGGAGTCGCTAGAAATAATAGTTTTTTGAATGAAGGAGAGGTTCTCAAATGATACGTTCTAATAAAGATAGTGTGGGGGGTGGCTTGTGGCAGATATGATATTGACTGCAGAGACAGTACAGCAGGTGAAAGAGGTCATTAATGATAAATTGATTAACGACAACGTGCAGACTGTCCTGGTTATTGATGGAGCTGGTAATATTTTGGCCCATTGTGGGAAAGATACCGAAGGCCTGGACGCTATTTCCCTAGCTGCCCTCACCGCCGCTAATTTTGGGGCAACCTCGCAAATAGCAAAGCTTATTGGTGAGAATGATTTTTCCCTCCTGTATCACAAGGGTGAAAAGGCCAATATTCATTTTGCAAGGCTTAGCGGTGAGATGATTCTGGTATCTATTTTTGGTGATGATGTCTCCTTGGGGCTTGTTCGCGTTCGCGTGGAAGAGCTTGCTGTACTCATTCAGAAAATATTTGAAGGGTAAACATGGCTTTAATTGATCTTGGCAAGAAAGAAGTACACTGTAAAATTGTTTATTATGGAGCTGGACGATGTGGTAAAACCACAAATCTCCTCTATATCTACAACGCCATGAGTGATAATGATCGTGGTAAGATGCTCACCATTGATACCAAGGGTGACCGAACTTTGTTTTTTGATCTTCTGCCGTTGAATTTAGGGAAGATCAGTGGTTTTGATATTCGTATTCAGCTCTACACCGTCCCCGGTCAGGTTATGTACGAAGCGACTCGGAAACTGGTGTTGAAGGGGGTTGATGGGCTTGTTTTTGTTGCTGACCCTCTCAAGGTGCGCCAGGAACGAAATATCGAAAGTCTCAATGATCTGAAGCGTAATGTTGCCGATCATGGTCTTGATCTTACTGAAATGCCTTTGGTGTTGCAGTACAATAAACGGGATTTGGTGGACACCCCTGTTCCGACCTTAACGGTCGAAGAGCTTGAGCAAGACTTGAATCAGGAGTATCAGGTGCCTGGCTTTGAGGCTATTGCCACAAAGGGTGACGGTGTTTTTGAGACGCTAAAAGAAATTAGCAAGAGGACGGTTAATTATGTCGCCAATAAACATTTGTTCAATGGCTAACTAATTTCTACCTAAAAGTTTAAGGTGCCTTGTTCAAGGAAACTTTTACAGACGATAGACATTCTGAACGGTTAAGCCAGGGGGATGGTTGTTTCAGGGTGTCATACTAGACGGAGCAAGAGTGAATGGGCTTAGATACGAATAATCAAGATGACTTTAGCGCGAAAATTGCCGATGCTGTGGATGATCTGTTTAATCCGGTTCGGAAGATTGAGATTGATCCGGCCACCAACGAGGTAAGAGAAATTGGTGGCAGTAGCCTTCCTGAAAAAGAAGCAGCGGTTTCTGGCCAACCGGCGGAAGATTCAGCACCAGCTGCCACTGCCCCGGAACCTAAAAGAGCCGATAAACAGGCAACACTTGTTAAGCTCGATCAGGCCTTGATGACCCTTGATTGGGAGGTGAGTCGCTCCAATGTCGGAAATATGCGCGACCTTCTCGATCAAACTGTGAAGGAGTATGATCTCGGTGCCCTAGCCAGTGAGGGCGGGGTAGTTGCTTTAATGCATACTCTCCTTGGTCGAATGAGCGAGACGCCTAATAATGTTCCCACCTCAGGCCCCCTTGCCCTGAAAAACAGTTTAACAGCTATCAAGACAGCTGCCATGGAAGGGCAGCCTTTCAGTGCCGAGACTCGCACTCAGCTGGAACAGGCGCAGTCTGCCCTCGTTTCAGTCCTGCCCGAAGGGGTTGTGGCCTCCCCCGTGCAGGTTGTAGATCCCGTGGCTGCCTCGGTTGATCTTCCTGCTGTCCTTGACGATGCCCTCAAGCATCACCTTATGCGTTTGGATAGTTTGCTTAAGCAACGTCTGCTTCCGGTGGAGGGATTTTTTGGCAAGGCTGCCAGTATGATGAAACTCTATGTCATCATTAAGGGGGTTAATGAGCAGTTGGTTCAGCAGCGCGTAAGTATGAAGCAGATTCTTGCCGGAAGTGCCCCTTCTGTAATTCCCGTGAATAACCCTGTCCCTGTGACACTTAATATTAGTGCGGCATGTCAGGGGGCGTTGCAGTATCACCTGCAGGTGCTTGATCATTGCTCGCGCAGGGTTGCCCCCATTGAAAATCTTTTTGGTAATATGGATGGCCAGGATAAGCTCCACGCCCTGCATTATGAGGTGCGCTGTGGTTTGAAAGATCAAAAGAATTACCTTATGGCTATACTTGCTGGTCAGGATGTCGCCCCGCCTGAAATAGCAAAAAAGGTACTTTCATCGACACCGCCTGATGCGGATTGTCCATGGCCTGTGCTACTGTCTTCAACATGGCAGGGTGTGCGGGTAGCATTTATTCCCGAGCAGGTTTGTTTTGACGGTAAGCCCGGACTCTTTGCCGGCAATTTGGCCAAGATGATTTCTTTCGAGTTAAAGAAGCTGAAGTCGTGGCCCTGGTCTGGTTTAAAATCACGGTTTCGGGGTGATCTCGCTGATAAAACAAACAAGGAACTTGCAAACTTGGAGTTTCCCGTCATTAATGTGCCTGTTGAAGGGAACGGCAAGTGTGGGAAAAACGTGGTGGTTCTGTTTACCCAGTCCAAAGGGGCCGTGCTTTTTATGGGGACAGATCTTGAAAATATTAGTGTTGTTGAGGACTTCTCATGGGTTCCTGAACGAAGAAGGGAAGGAATTGTTGCTGGCTTTCTCATCAACGATATGGGTGTAAATATCCCTGTTATTGACCTCAGCCGACTCTAGCTTGAACTTTTGCTGGGAGTTGTTTTTTTATAATTGTTCCCAGTACCCTGTTGAAGGGTATCTTGTATTGAAGTTACAAAGGATGCGAATGACTGCCTAAAAAGAGGTTGTCTTGTTGTGGCGTCGTGATGAAAATTGAGCAACTGATAAGGTACAGGCAATTTCATCTATACCGTGCATTAGTTTGATTATTGGCCGAAAGAAAACAGGGTAGAAATGGCGGACTCAAAACAATATTTTGAAGATAGGCTTGCTGAGGCGGAGTTGTATAAAACCCATGGCCTTGATGAGGATGCCTGTCGTATTTATGACGAGTTGCTTGAAAAGCTTGAGCCCGAGAAGCACGAAAAACTCTATGCGCAGATAAAAGAGAGGCTTGCTGCCACCCGTGAACCGGCTAATGTCCATATTAAAGAGGTTGGCGGGGTGGCGTCTCTAGGTGACGACAAACTCCTTGAAAACTGTGATGGGCTGATTGAGGCTGGTTTTTTCACCCAGGCCATAGAAGAACTGCAGAAACTGTTTGAGACTGACCTGCAGCCAGGAATTCTTCATTTCCGTATCGGTCAGTGTTATAATCGCCTGGAGCAACCATTTGCTGCGGTGGAAGCCTTTGAAAAGGCTTTGTCTGATATTGATCTTGCCGAGCAGGATCGTCTTGAGGTACTGGATAGGTTAGCTGTTACTCAGGAAGAAAACAGTGCCATGAAGGAGGCCATCCGGGCCCTTGAGGCTGTTTGCTCCATCGACTCATCCTTTCGTAATGCTGGAGAGCGTCTTGAACTAATCAAGCGCAATGCGGAAAAATCAGGCCGCTTCTTTAAGTTGATTTCCTCCGGTTATCTGGTTGAAAATGATCTTGAGCAGGCCAAGAATGCCGCCAAGATGCAAAATAAACCCATTGAGGCGGTTTTAATTGATCAGTATTCCATTGAAAATGCGATCATTGGTGACTCCCTTGGTGAATATTACAACTGCCCCTTTATTGCTTTTGAAGAGGGTGGCACACCTGTTAAACCGCAATGTGTTCAAGGCATTTCTGAAAAATTTTTCAGAACCAATCGTTGTGTTCCTGTTTATCATGGGGGCCAGGATTTATTTCTTGCCATAGATAATCCCACTGATGGTCTGCGGGCCGATAATGTTAAAATGTCCATCAATCTGCTGGATATTCCCCTGGCTGTTAGTCTGCGTTCTGATATTGATCTCTTTATAGACTCCTATTACGGTAAAGATGCCTCCCATCTGAGCATCGATGATGACGATGATGATGTCTTTGAGCAACTGGAGCTCGTTGAAGATGTTGAGGAGGATGAGGAATTTGATGACGGTGGGGCCGTTGCCGATGGTGTTGTTGTTCAGATGGTCAATAAAATTATCGAAGATGCCTACGCCCGTGATGCCTCGGATATTCATATTGAGTCCATGCCCGGTAAACGGGGGAGCTTGATCCGTTTTCGCCTGGATGGAGAATGTCAGCATTATAAAACGATTCCCGCCCAGTTCAAGCGACCGTTAATTGCCAGGATAAAAATTATTGCAAAGCTTGATATCTCTGAGCGGCGTATGCCCCAGGACGGTAAAATAAAGTTTAAAACCAGGGCGGGTAAAATAATTGAATTGCGGGTTGCGACCCTGCCCACAGTGGGTGGTAATGAAGATGCCGTGATGCGTATCCTTGCGGCAAGTGGGGCCATGCCCCTTGAGAAGATGGGCTTGTTGCCTCAGGTTTATAAAGGCTTTAAGGATATTCTCGCCACACCCTATGGCCTTATTCTGGTTGTTGGTCCGACTGGTTCCGGTAAAACAACGACTCTTCACGCAGCGCTTGCCACCATCAATACGCCGGAGAGAAAGATATGGACGGCAGAAGATCCGGTGGAGATTGTTCAGGATGGTCTGCGGCAGGTTCAGGTGCAACCCAAAATTAATTTGGATTTTTCCCGTGTGCTACGTGCCTTTCTCCGTGCTGATCCCGATGTCATCATGGTTGGTGAGACACGTGATCAGGAAACGGCTGAAATTGTTGTTGAGTCGTCTCTCACAGGTCACCTGGTTTTTTCAACCCTGCATACAAACTCCGCCCCTGAAACAGTAACCCGTTTACTTGGCATGGGGATTGACCCGTTTAATTTCGCCGATTCACTCCTGGGGGTTTTGGCCCAGCGTCTTGCCAAGCGTCTGTGTGTCAGTTGTAAGGACCTCTATACCCCTGATGATAAAGAAAGGGAGATGCTCCACTTCCTTTATGGTGATCACCCGGTGTACCCTTTGTCTGAGGCTGATATTGATTCGGCCACCATGCACAGGGCCAAGGGATGTTCAAAATGTGGTCAGACAGGGTATAAGGGGCGTCTGGCAGTACACGAACTATTGACAAACGGTGAAGAATTGCAGGTGAAGATCGCCAATGTTTCTCCTGTGGCTGAGATTAAGGAGTTAGGGCTTGCTGGTGGTATGATGACCCTGATGCAGGACGGTTTATGGAAGGTTCTTGCCGGAGATACGGATCTGCGCCAGATTCGGGCAACATGCGCTAAGTAGTTTACTCAACTTTCCCACTTGGTATATGGTTAAGTAATTACGACGTTATTTACGAGTTAAGCCAAAGATAATCATGTTGGATTCAGTGTTAAGGAGTCAGGACTCAGTAGAATAGCAAGAAAATATGTTGTGCTGAATTCCTAGTACTGAATTCAAATAATATTCTGGCTCACGGAAAGAGTTGAGAAAAATGACGTTAAGTCAGTAGTTTGTCGCAGATCTTAAGGCTGGGTTGTTTATATTTAAAGTTCAATGAAGGTTGTTTATGAAGAAGATTGTAATTGTTGATGATGAAAATAATTTTTTATTAAGTTTGCAGGATGGGTTGAGCGAATTTAGTGATACCTTTTCAATCCTGCTAGCCAATAATGGTCAGGAGGCCCTGGATCTACTCGCCGGGGAAGAGGTGCATCTGGTTATTACTGATATTAAAATGCCGGTGATGGATGGTTTTGAGCTTCTGGCTGCCATGAGTAATGATTATGCGGATATTCCTGTTATCGTTATGACCGCATTTGGCTCGTCTGAAATTGAAGAGCGTTTGGACTCCATGGGGGCCTTTCAGTATGTTGAAAAGCCCATTGACTTTGATGTTTTGATTGAAAAGGTACATGAAGGACTTGCGGCTGCGGAGAAAGGTCATATCACTGGCGTTTCCCTGTCTTCTTTTATGCAGTTGTTATCTTTGGACAAGAATACCTGTACCTTGAGAATTAAATCAGGGGAACATGTCGGGACTATTATCTTTGCCAATGGTGAACTCCTGCAAGCCTTTACTGAGTCGTTGGAGGGGCAGGATGCCGCATTGGCAATTTCCTGCTGGGATCCGGTTGAGATAGAAATTCAGCATCTATGTCGTCAGCGTGAGCAGGTTATTGATGCTC
>JAJRUT010000053.1 GCA_024277655.1 Deltaproteobacteria bacterium
ATATCAGCAAAGATATCGGTGATCAGAAGTTAAACGTTAAATTCTTCGGCTATTCGCAGATCACCACCACAATAGGTGAAGAAACAAGCGCCACTGACAGCCAAGATGGTGTGAAGTTTGACGCTGATAGGGTTCGTCTGGGCTATAAGCTCAGCATGGGTAAGGTTTTTAGTAAGTTGCAGGTCGATTTTCAGCAAAATACCAACAAAAAATCAGGCCAAATGACCAATACCATCAAGGACGCTGAGGTCGGTTATAAATTCCATAATGCTGCCTCCTTCAAGGTCGGTCAATTCAAGACCCCAGTCGGTATGGACTTTAATACCTCGGGTGCCAAGCTGGATATCACCAAACGGAGTATGGAAAAAAAGCTTGTTCTTGAACGTTCCCTGGGTGCCATGCTAAGCGGTCGTAAAATTGGTAACACCGTTGTCTTTGGCTATGATGTGGGTATCTTTAACCCTGCTACCCGGTCATCCTCTGTAGAGAATGATGCTACTGGAAGTAATGGTGTAAGCGGCGACTCCTACGCCTACGCGGTTCGGGGTATGGTTGATTGGCAGGATCTCCACGTTGAAATGTCGTACGGTATTTCAGAAGAAGCTGCCGGTGATAATTGGGCCATAACAACAGCTGACGAGGATTATACCGTCTTTGATATTGCCGCGTCCTACAAGTGGAACGACCTGACCGTGAAGGGTGAATATATTGCTGGTAGTGATGTAAAGGGTGAAAATGGCACGGATGAAACGGTTTGGTACCTGCATGCCGGTTACCGCATCATCCCCGCCCTTGAAGGTGTTTTCCGCCATTACCAGGCGGAATATGACCCAAATGTTGGCACCTCAACAGACCTTGGTAACACCTACATCGGTTTTAACTACTTTATAAACCCAGCAACCAAGTACAATGCCCGCGTCCAGGTAAACTATGTTATCACCTCCGGTGATGACGGCTTTAACTCAGTAACCGGCAACGCAAAATACTCTGGTACTACAAAGGGTTATGTTGATGATGTCCTCCTGCTCCAATTTCAGGTTGGCTTCTAGTTCAATATGTGGAAACTGCCATTGGGGATAAGGCTTTTGTAAGGAGCCTTATCCCTACTTCCGTAAAATGAGCCCTGGACGATCTAAGTCCGGCCAGATCTCCAGACTCGGTTTAGCTTCACCAATCTCCAATTTTCAATCTGCCGGAAGAGAGGGCCGTATGTTTAAAAATATAGGTATACTCCTACTGCTACTATTTGTAATCGTCGCCTGTGCATCGGCAGGAAACAGAATCAATCGAACCCATTTAGACGATGTTGCCAACGGGGTTCAGGATAAGGGTCAGATTCGCCAATGGTTTGGTGAGCCCTACTCCGTCAACCCAAACCTCATCGGTCACCCCAGTGGGTGTGTAGAGCGCTGGACATTTGAATACGCAAAGGCTCAGGGTTTTGGCAACGTGACTTACTCTGAAGTTTTGGTCATTGATTTTGATAACAACGGCAGGGTTTGTGACCACGCCTTCTCTAAAACCGGTAATGACTGATCTTTATTTTCTGGGAACACATCAAAACCAACCAAAATCACCGGCAAACCTGAAATTCGTCTATACCTTTAACAAATTAATATCGGCATGTCGTAGCGTGAGAAAAAATGGCACACGATCACCACCATCACGACGTAGAAAAAATGGGCGACCGTCGCCTGGGATGGGCCATTGTTATCAACATGGTGCTGACCCTGGCGCAGTTAGTCGGTGGCATCGTTTCCGGCAGTTTGGCGCTAATAGCCGATGCCCTGCACAATTTCAGTGATGCCGCGTCGCTCCTGATTGCCTGGATAGCGCGCAGGATCGGCAGGCAACCACCCGACCAATTCAAGACCTTTGGTTATAAACGGGCCGAGATCATTGCCGCATTGATCAATCTCGTTACTTTAGTGATTGTCGGATTTTATCTGATCTATGAGGCGTTGTGGCGCATTTATGAGCCACAAGCTATTGACGGGTGGCTGGTGGTTATTGTCGCCGGAGTTGCCCTGGTCATTGATGTGATCACGGCGATATTGACGTACAGTATGGCAAAACACAGCATGAATATTCGCGCCGCTTTCCTGCACAACGTCTCTGATGCCCTGGCCTCCGTCGGAGTGATCGTGGCCGGTGGCCTTATTTTAGTCTATGGCTGGTATTGGACGGATACGGCATTAACCCTGCTTATTGCGGGCTATGTGCTCTATCAGGCCACAACTCTACTACCCAAAACCATCCATATACTCATGGAAGGCACCCCGGAGGATATCTCCATCGAGGAGGTAATAAGCATCATGGAGAGTGTCCCTGGTGTTGCCAACGTCCACCATGTTCACCTCTGGCAACTTGATGAACATAGAAATTCCCTGGAGGCCCATGTGGTCATTAATGATTTCAGTGCATCCGAGGTCATCAAGACCACCCTAAAGGCCGAACTCATGCAGAAATTTTCTATTGATCACTCAACCCTGGAACTAGAGATTGATCATTGCCGCAAGGCCGGGTGTTGCTGATCACAAAAGGGCGGTGTTTGTCAAGATAGTTGTCGCGTTTTATCACGCAGCTTCTTCTACAATTTTATCTTTTGACACTGTCGGATTCTCTGGGTTGAGCCAACCTGGCTTGGAAAAACCAGAAAACTGTTTACTCCCTGATGTTTGACTGTGTTCAGGATGTTTTGAAAACCTTTACTCGTAACGATGTCAAAAAGTCAGGTAAATATCTTTTCAGCCACAAGGCTCTGGCCAAGGTATTCCGGGCAAAACTACTGGAAGCTCTTGTTGCCAAGGGGCTGCGTGTTTCAGGGAAAGTCCCGAAACAATGGGTTGTTGACTGTAAGGATGTGGGCAGTGGAGACAAGGCGCTCATTTATCTTGGCAGATACTTATACAAGGGCGTCATTCAGGAAAAGGATATTTTGTCTTGCGATGACAAGACCGTCACCTACCTATCAGATGTCAATTACTTTGTCCGGTTCGCGACAATTACCTTGTCCGGTTTTTCACCCTAGCTACTTATGATTTGCTGTTCTACTGTAATTGTTATTTTGTGATTTTATTTCTCCATAAATAGTTGTCATTTGCTGGATG
>JAJRUT010000054.1 GCA_024277655.1 Deltaproteobacteria bacterium
CCATGCACGGCAACGTTAACCTGATCTTCCTTAAGTACGCCAAGATCAACAACAGAGCGCCGTGGAACCGGAGTTCCAAACATAATATCGGTCAGTTCGGTGGACAGCATGGAGGAACCCCAGCCATCAGACAGGGCACAGTGGGAGGATTGGTCGGTAATGTTTTCGTAATCCTGATCAACACCCATGTGGGTACGATGCATAAGCTCAACCACCTCACGATCAACCCCGCGAGGCTCAATGCCCATTTTCTTCCAGATTTTTTGGCGTTTCTCCGGAGCACGTTTAAGCATGGTAATTGGCTCATCGCTCTGGCTGCCAAATTCGGACAGCGCCTTTTCGCCAAGCTCAAGAGCGATATCATTCTTGTCACGGCCCTCGGTCTCAATCCCAAAGATTCCAGCAAGGCTATGGAGTTTAACCTCATCCTTGATCTCATGGGGGGTATTGCCTTTAGCGGTCTCAATAAAACCCTTAATCATCTCACGGGCATGATCGCCATGGGAGGCAGCGCCACCAGCCACAGTACGGGCAAAGTTCCTGGCGACAACCGTATCAGCAGTTGCACCACAGACACCGACCATGGATTCGACACCATCAATAATCTGACAAGGTCCCATATTACAGTTCTTGCAGCAGGTGCCCTTTGAACCGAAGAGACATGTGGACATACCCCGAGCCTTAATACGATCATAGGCCGTCTTGGTGTCCTTTGCTATGTCCTGTGCAAGAACTAATTTGGCAGAAGCACAGGTTATATCCGCACATCCTTCACATTCATTTCTTGAAGAAGCCATCTATATTACCCTCAAAATAGTATTTTTTCGGACCACAGATAAGCGAACCTGTGAGACTCCGATAGACACTAATTAACCCCGAAACTGTTATTTACACATATTCGTGCTTAACTAGTGATTCTTATAACTTTGTTAGAATTACAGACCGTTGGCCTGACGAGCAGCCTGAACGGTGTTTTTCATCAGCATGGTGATGGTCATTGGCCCAACTCCACCGGGTACAGGGGTGATAGCCGCAGCTTTCTCTTTAACCGAGTCGAAATCAACATCACCGGCCAAAATTGCCTTGCCATTTGCCGCCTTACCAACGCGATTAACGCCAACATCGATAACAACAACCCCTTCCTTAACCTGATCGGCGCTGATCATATTGGCAACACCCACAGCAGCGATGATAATGTCAGCCCGCTTCAAGTGAAAGTCAATATCTTTGGTTCTAGTATGACATAGAGTAATTGTGGCGTTTCCGGCATCACGCTTTTGCAGCATAAGGTTTGCCATGGGCTTGCCAACGATATTGGAACGACCAACGATCACAACCTCGGCACCGGACGTCTCAACGCCTGAACGCATAAGGAGTTCAAGGATACCGTGGGGAGTACAAGGCAGGAAGCACTCTTCACCGAGAACCATCTTGCCGATATTTACAGGGTGAAAGCCGTCAACATCCTTTTTAGGGTCAATGGCATAAAGAACCTTGGCCTCGTCGATATGCTTTGGCAGAGGAAGTTGCACAAGGATACCGTTAATCTTGTCATCTTTATTATACTTATCAACAAGAGCCAGGAGTTCTTCCTCTGGTGTGTCAGCATCAAGGGTAACTTGCTCTGAGTGAATACCAAGGGCATGGGCTGTCTTGTTCTTAGCTGTTACATATGATTGAGAAGCTGGATATTCACCAACCAGAATGGTCACCAGACCGGGAACAACGCCATGCTTTTCTGTAAGCTCTGCAACTTCTATCTTTAACTCTTCCCGGATTGCTTTTGCAGTTTCGGTTCCGCTAATAATCTTGGCACTCATTGAATCTCCTTAATATTGCTTATGAAATGATAGATTGGTTATAACTACACCATCTCAATTAAAATCAGTTTGGTTCACCTGGGATGCAAAAAAAACAACACCCCCAACAAGACGAATCCCAAGCGTCACCCCTACGCTGTTGCTTGAAAAAAAGTAACAGGCTCAGTACAAAACGGGACATCACCTGGGTATTGCCTCAAAATTAAACCCGCAAAGGATAGTAAATTTTCTTATTTTTGGCAACTGTTTTTAGTGTAACTCTTTCGATTTCATTGAGGTTTAACCCTGCAAAACTACTTTGTTTTTACTGAGCTGGTATTATTACCTATCTCCGGTCGGTAGTAATACGTAAGGGGATGAACATGAAGAGAAAGGGAGGGAACTAACTTTTGAATAAAGCGAAGCTTGGCAAGCGCCAGGTTGATGATACCGCCTGAGTCGTAGATAGATCTATCTTAAAGCGGGTTTGACATGGGTACCCATGTAAGCTTTTAACTACCCTGGCCCAATCAGTGTAGGAGCTTCTTGACAGGGATGCACAAAATATACAGGATTATTCTGTTCTTTTATCGCTGTGAAGCGACGCTCCATGTAATTTGTTTTTCTTCGTACCCCTCAAGGTGGTATTGAAAAGAATGACTTAGTGGTCAGTATCATTAGCTTAACGCCCGGCATTTTCAGCTAATTTAACAATAATATCACTGGTTTGTCCCAGTCGCGTCACCAGAGTTCTAAAGAGATGCCGGGCAACCTTGGGATGTTTTTCGATAATTTCCATCATTTTATCACCGGGAAAACGCTTAATCTTGGCCTTACCCTTGGCAACAATGGAGGCAGTACGCGGTTCTCCGGAGATGGCTGACATTTCACCAAAATATTCGCCCGGCTCCTTGATATCAGCAATACGCTTGCCATCCTTAACCACCATAACCGTGCCCTGGAGAAGCTGGAAGAAATCAATATCCTTATTACCCTGATGGATAATATCATCACCATCCTCGTACACCTCTATATCAGGATTAACAAGGTAGGCCGGCAGACTCTCTTCGTTAATAACCGTCTTCTTGAGCACTTCATGGATATCCGTTACACCCTGACTGGCCTTCAGGAGAGCGGCGTAGCGCAGAGGGTTCATCCCGGCCTGAATGGCAATTTTGCGGAGTTGATCCTCGGGAACCTCAGCATTAATCGCGGTTGCGACGTCATCGGTGACCTCCATAAGCTCAAAGAAACCGACCCGGCCTTTGTATCCTCCACCATTACATACCTCACACCCCTTGGGCTTGAAGAGCTGGAACTCGGTTGCAAGCAGATCCTCAGTAAAACCATGCCGAAGTAGCTCTTTATCAGGTGGTCGCTCAATAGGGGCTTTACAATTTTGACACAGCCGCCTACCTAATCGCTGGGCAAGCACCATGGTAAGGGAAGAGGACAACATAAAGGGTGGAATGCCAATATCAACCAGACGACCAATGGTGGCTGCTGAGTCATTAGTATGCAAGGTTGAGAAGACAAGATGGCCTGTCATGGCGGCCTTGATGGCAATCTCAGCCGTTTCCATATCACGAATTTCACCAACCATGATAATGTCGGGATCTTGACGCAGAAATGCCTTTAATGCTGCCGGGAATGTCATCCCAACCTCCTGGTGGACATTTACCTGGTTAATCCCTTTAAAGTTAAATTCCACCGGATCTTCAGCGGTGAGAATCTTTGTGTCTTCAGTGTTAAGCGAGTTGAGGGCAGAGTAGAGCGTTACCGTTTTACCAGAACCGGTTGGCCCGGTCACAAGGAGTAACCCTTGAGGTTTGATAAGGCTGCGCTTCAAGGCCTCAAAGGTTGACACCTCAAAGCCGAGTTTTGTCAGATCCACATTGAGGGATGCCTTATCGAGAATCCGCATAACAATGGACTCACCCCACAACGTCGGCAGGGTTGAAACCCGGAAATCCACCACCTTGTTGCGACCAATGCGCATCTTGATACGACCGTCCTGGGGAATACGTCTTTCAGTAATATCAAGGGTGGCAAGTATTTTAATCCGTGAGGTCAGTGCCCCCTTAATCCCCACCGGCAAGTTCATCGACTTATACAACGAACCATCAAGGCGATAGCGAACCTGGAGATTTTTTTCATACGGCTCAATGTGAACGTCGGAAACACCATCCTGTACGGCCTTGATAAGAATACCGTTAACAAGCTTAATGATGGGAGCATCGGAGGCCGAAAATTCTTCGGGGCCATCATCCATATCAGTGGACTCAATGGCCATATCCTCGGCAACCTCAGTGGCAAGGGAGCCAAAGTCGGCAATGTTGGCGACTTCCTCCTCCTCTTCCTCATCATCTTGATCACTTAAACCAAGGATCTCACGGTATTCCTCATCGGGAAGGTTGTAATATTTCTGCAACGCCCCACCAATATCACGTTCAGTGGCGACACAAACATCAAGGCCCAGCTTCAGCTCAAACTGTATTTCATCAATGGCCTGTGTGTCCGTAGGCTCACTCATGGCAATCATCAAGGTCTTACCCGTCTGGCGAATAGGGAAGATAAGATATTTTTTGGCAAGCTCGAGATTCACCAGTTCACGAACTTCGGCGTTGGGGTGCTGCTCCTCGATGCGAATGGTGGTAAAATTCATAGTCCGACTGAGAATTTTACAGACGGTTTCCTCTTCGATATGTCCCATTTGCAGAAGGATTGAAGAGAGACGCCCCCCACCCTTCTTTTGCTTGTCAACAGCCTGAGCCAACATACTGGAGGTGATCTGTCCTTCTTTTCGCAGGATCTCACCAATTTTGAGTTTTCCTACCCCGGATTGATCCTTCACCGAAGCAGAAAGACTGGATTTATTTTTCTTGGCACTTGTTGTCGGCATAAAAAAATGGTCTCAATGGTCGTAAATTTATGAACTGATAGCCAGTTAACAGCTTAACAATTTTACCCCCTTGGACTCAAACAAAAAAAGGGTCATACAGATAAATCTGCATGACCCTTTTTTTAATGATGCTACTTCAGCTACAGTCTAACCTAGAATACACCTTCAATCTTACCGGTCTCAACATCAACATCAACCCGGCGATAGGCAGGATTGGAACCAGTACCAGGCATAAGGCTAATGGCACCGGCAACAGGCACAACAAAACCAGCGCCCTTGTAAGTGAGAATGTCACGAATTGGCAAGGTCCAACCCTTAGGTACACCTTTAAGGGATGGATCGTGAGAAAGAGAGAGATGGGTCTTAACCATACAGGTAGAAAGCTCATTAATCTCAGGATCAGTCTTTAAACGCTCAAGTTTCTGCTTGGCCTCAGGGGTGTAGGAAACGCCATCAGCGCCGTACACTTCCTTGGCAATGATCTCGATACGATCATCAAGAGGCATCTCAAGATCGTAGAGAAACTTAAAGTCGTTTGGCTCTTCACAGGCGTCAACAACGGCGTCAGCAAATTCAAGAGCACCAGCACCACCATGCTCCCAGTGACGGGAAAGAGCAACGCGGGCGCCAGCTGCCTCACCAATGCGCCGAACCGCAGCAATCTCAGCATCGGTATCGGTGTGGAAGGCGTTAATACAAACAACAGGGTTAATTCCTGCCTTCTTAACGGTTTCGATATGGTGAACAAGATTGGCACAACCCTCTTCAACCCAACCAACGTTCTCGCCATCATACTCTTTTGGCATTGGTCGACCGGGAACTGGGATTGGGGCACCACCATGGCATTTAAGCGCGCGAATCGTAGCAACAACAACAGCACAGTTTGGCTTAAGACCAGAGTAACGACACTTGAGGTTCCAGAACTTCTCAAAACCGATATCTGCACCAAAGCCGGACTCGGTAACGTTATAGTCAGCAATTTTAAGGGCAACCCGGTCAGCAAGAACAGAAGACTGACCAATGGCGATATTGGCAAAAGGCCCAGCATGGACAACGACAGGCTGACCTTCGAGGGTTTGCATAAGGTTTGGATTAAGGGCCTCAACCATCCAGGCAGTCATGGCACCGGCAACTTCGAGGTCGGTTGTGGTGATTGGCTTGTCCTGGCGATCGTAAGCAACAACGATCTTACCAATACGCTCACGCATATCTTTAAGGTCTTTACAGATTGACAGAATAGCCATGATTTCAGAACTTACGGCAATGGCAAATTTGGATTTCATGGTGAAGCCGTCAAGCTTGCCTGGTCCTTGACCGATGGTAATATCCCGCAGGGCCTGGGCACAAAAATCTATAATCCAACCAAATTCAACGCGTTTAGGATGCACATCAAGTCTTTTGAGACCAATCTCTTTTAATTGAGCATCGGTCTTATTGGCCTCATGTTGCATTCTTGAGGTGAGCGCAACCATGCCCAAATTATGGGCATTCATGATGGCATTGATATCACCGGTAAAGCCCAGGGAAAATGGAGTCAGAGGAATACATTGGGCCAAACCACCACCCGCAGCAGAACCTTTAATGTTCATGGTAGGGCCGCCAGATGGCTGGCGCACAGCACCAACAACAGACTTGTTACGCTTACCAAGACCCTGAACAAGGCCCATAACACAGGTAGACTTTCCTTCACCGAGTGGAGTTGGTGAAATAGCAGTTACATCTACATATTTTCCATCTGGCCGGTTCTTTGTCCGATCAAGGATCTTGCGGTAATCAAGTTTACCAAAATAATGACCGTGGGGAAGGAGTTCCTCCTTTTCAATGCCAAGCTGATCGGCCACCTCATAGATGGTCTTCATGTTCTTCTCTGCATCTTCTGCAATTTCCCAGTCCGCGTGTTTGGTTGGGTCTAACGCCATGTTCTTCTCCTCATGGTTATTGTTATAATGGACTAAAACGCCACATTGTGATTTTGGTCTATTAAGAAAAGCCTTGGTGTGATTACACCACTTTTAAAACGAGATCAATCCGCATAAGTACGTACTTTTGGTATAATTACCCACCTACAGAGAGGGTAACAGGCTTTTAAAATAAATTTACAGAGGTACAAAATAGATCAGGTCAGATCAAGATCAAGTTCCCCATACACCTTCGGATATCTCTCTCTAAACTCCTTAAAGAGAGGTATCATCACCTCCCGCATGGATGGGTCAGCGCCCTTGGTGGCCCGGAGCTTGAAAATATGGGCCCATTGAATGAGGCTGCAAAAGACAATGAGCTCTGTTTTACAGGAGTTGGGCAGGACTGTTCGGGCGGCTTGGGGCGATGACGTCTCCAGAAGTTTCAGATACAGGGCTTCCGTATCTTCCATGGCCTTGGTCCATATCTTGTATTCCGCTGAGTCTTCGGCGTAAAACATCGGCTTGATAAAGGTCACCTGATTACCAAACTTCTCCGTGCCATAACGACAGTAGCGCTGGCTTTCCTGCAAAAAGCTACAGGGGCGATGGCGCACCATCTCGTGGGTGACAGCGCGATTTACCGTGAGTTTGACCGCAACAAAGCGGTGCCGTGCCGTGATAAATGGCGGGAGTTCCAGGAGTTCTGAAAGATAGAGCTTGCGAACCATCACTCCGGCCTGACTAACAATACCCCGTTCAGGGGTAATGTCAGCAAAGAACAACCTGTGATGCTGCAAAAGGTAGCCGGTCATGGCCTTAACGATTTTCAGATTCCCATGATCCATATACAACTCACGAAAACCGCGCATGGAGGCTGTAATGAGCAGAACGTTTTTATCAAGGGTATCAATGGTCAGATATTTAGGCAGTACAGCATAAAGTTTTGCGGCAATGGATTCCTTTTCAACCATAACCTCTAAGGACACCACCGCCATCTCTGCGACAGAATTATGGCCATGCTTCAGAATAGTTTTGATAAAATCAGGGGCAGATTCAGCCGTAATCTTATCCTCACTCTTATAACATAGGCGTCCACATCCCTCGATACGCACGGGGATGGATTGTTCGTCAAGGTGGGAGAGGATTTCAGTGGATGGAGGGACAACAATCATAAAAATTACTTGTAAGGAGTTTCGGGTTTTAGATTAAGCAACACGAAAACAGCAACTTGAAACATAAAATGGGGGGAATCTATTTTCCGCAACCACAACTGGAACACGACCCGCCACCGGCAATCTTGTCACGATCGGCCCAAAATGGCGACATGGCGCGCAGGTTGGCGATTACGGGGGGGAGCTTTTCGAGGATATAATCAACCTCGTCCTCTGTATTGTAGATGGATAAACTAAACCGGATGGAGCCGTGGGCGGCAGTAAATGGCACTCCCATGGCCCGCAAGACATGGGATGGTTCAAGGGATCCTGAGGTGCAGGCCGAGCCGGAGGAGGCGCAGATGCCAAACTGATCAAGATGGAGCAGGATCGCCTCACCTTCAATGTACTCAAAGCTGACATTGGTGGTATTGGGCAACCGATCCTCTTTATGGCCATTCAAAATGGTGTTTGGCACCTTTGTCATCAGACCGCTTTCAAGCTTATCACGCAGGGCGCGAACCACCGTGTTTTCAGTGTGCATCATCTGCCCAGCAAGCTCACAGGCCCGGCCAAGACCGATCACGCCAGTGACATTTTCGGTTCCACCACGACGGCCACCCTCCTGGTGTCCGCCGATAAGAAAAGGCATATAGGGTGTGCCCTTACGAACATACAGAACACCAATACCCTTGGGGGCGTGGAGTTTATGACCTGATAGAGACAGGAAATCAACCGGCACATCAACAAGGTCGATGGGTAGCTTACCCACGGCCTGCACCGCATCGGTATGAAACAGAACTCCCCTTGATTTGGCGATGGCGGCCATCTCTTTTATGGGAAAGATAACCCCGGTCTCGTTATTGGCCCACATCATGGAAACTACAGCCGTTTCCTCGGTGAAGGCCTTCTCGTATTTTTTCAGATCGATTGTGCCATCACTCTCAACGTGGAGTGATGTAATGGTGTGCTTGTGCCCGGTTAAACGATCAAGGGACTCACAGAGGTTCTTAACCGCAGGATGCTCCACCCGTGAGGTGATAATATGGCGTTTTTCAGGGGAGGCCTGCAAGGCAGAAAGAATAGCGGTGGAATCACTCTCCGTCCCGCAACTGGTAAAGACAATTTCGCTAGGCTTGGCATTAAGCAGTTCTGCCACTTGACTGCGGGCAACCTCAATAGCCTTACGAACCTGATCGCCAAAGCGATGCATGGATGAAGGGTTTCCGTACAACTCAGAGAAATAAGGCAGCATGGCCTCAAGAACTTCTGGGGCAACGCGGGTTGTGGCATTATTATCCATATAAATGGTTTTTTGATCAGTCATTCTATGCCTCCTTAACCACTAGTGTATCAAGAACCTCTTCTCGGAGTTTCTTCTCAACGTAGTCTTTTAAGGTAATTTGAGATTTCGCACAACTAACGCAGGCCCCGCGCAAAGAGACATAGACATCGTTGCCATCCACATCCACCAGTTCAATATCGCCACTATCACGTTTAAGATTAGGGCGAATTTCACGTTCAAACAGATCCTCAATCTTTTTGATTTTCTGCATATTAGTCATACGTGGCACCTGCATGGGGATGACCTTGGATGAAGACCTTGCTTCATCAAGAATCTCCTGGATACGATCCTCACATTTCCCGCAACCACCACCGGCCTTGGTAAAGTTGGTGACCTCTTCAAGGCTCTTTAAATTTGACTCTGCAATGGCCCGTTTGATATCAATATCGGTCACCCCAAAACACTCACAGACAAGTTCACCTTCTTTTTTGGGTAACTCAACTCCACGATAATTGGCGATGGATGCCTCAAGGGCCTCACGTCCCATCACCGAGCAGTGCATCTTTTCCTTGGGAAGGCCACCGAGATAATCAGCAATATCCTCGTTGGTGATTTTCTCGGCCTCTTCGAGGGTCTTGCCGATGACCATAAGGGTCAGGGCAGAGGAGGAGGCAATGGCTGAAGCGCAGCCAAAGGTCATAAACTTGGCATCAGCTATCCTGCCATCATCACCAAGTTTAAAGTAAAACTTCAGGGCATCACCACAGGAGAGGGAACCGACATCCCCGATGCCGTCCGCATCTTCGATAACACCAACATTTCGCGGATTCAGAAAGTGATCCTGAACCTTTTTAGTATAATCCCACATAAATAAACCTCGTAAAACGAATATAGTTAAAGCGCCATAAGCCGCCTTATTTTTTCAATGGCTACAACGTAGAACTAGTAACAACGCCAGGGGCTGGTGTCAATTCTTATCATGTAAAAAGCCGTGAACTGCCATTGCTGTAACCTGGCCAAAACCATCCACCTTGGCAATTTCAGGGATAGTTGCAGAAAGGACGTTTTTCACACTGCCAAAATGAGCTAGTAAGGCGTGGCGTTTGACCTTTCCCACGCCAGGAATATCGTTTAGGACAGAGCGCATTGTTTTCTTGGCACGCAATTTTCGGTGGAAAGTAATACCAAAACGATGGGATTCATCGCGGATCTGCATGAGTAAAAGTAGCAGTGGCGAATGAGGCGCAAGAATAATAGGATTTTTACGACCGGGGATAAACAGTTTTTCATCCCCTCCCCTCCCCTTGGCAATGCCTACAAGATCAAGCTCTCCCACCAAACCACACTCCTCTATAACTCTGGTTGCAACTCCTAGTTGACCCCGCCCCCCGTCAACCACAAGAAGATCAGGTAATGGTGCCTGCTTGTCGGGGGCAAAGCGTCGTTTCAGCACCTCGTACATCATCTGGTAATCATCCGGCGTATCCTTTGACTTAATTTTATAGTGCCGATATTCTTCCCCAGCCTTATCACCCTTAATAAAGCAAACCAGGGAGCCAACGGCCTGTTTGCCACTGGTATTAGAGATATCAAGGCACTCCATCCGTACAGGCTCCCTTACAAGATGGAGCTTTTTCTGCAGTCCCTCGGCAACCATTTGCCATGACTTTTGGCGTTTCCTGCGATCAACAAAGACCTGCTTGGCATTAAGGGTTGCCATCTCGGCAAGTTTCACCCCATCCCCCCGTTGTGGTCTGCGGATTTCAACCTTTGCCTGTTTTATTTCAGTAAGAACCTCAAGTAAAACCCCCTCATGCAGTGCCCAAGGAATAAGGATTAAACTCGGGATATATCGTTCTAAATAATATCTTTCAAGCACCTCACCCATGACCTTGCCGTCATCACCAACAACCTCCGAGAAGTAAAAGCTGCGATTGCCAACAAGAAGCCCTCCCCGGATTGACAGCACCGAAACAGCAAGACTTCCCCCGAGACGTGTGCATCCAAAAACATCAATCTCCTCCTGCCCGGAACCGGCAACGATCTGTTTCTCAAGGGTCTTTGTCAGGGCCTTGAGCTGATCCCGATAGAGTGCTGCCTGCTCAAAGGCCATTTCATCGGCGGCCCGAGCCATCCGTTGCTGCAAGTCGAGAATGATCTTCTTTGATTTTCCCTCAAGAACAAGGAGAACTCTCTCGACATTCTCCATATACTCATCACGTCTGGAATCACCCAGACAGGGGGCGAGACAATTTCCCATCTGGCCATTTAAACAGGGCCTATGCCTTAGGCGCACCGTCTTGCAACGATGGAGAGGAAACAACTTCCACAACAGTTTCAAGGTGGACCACATGGAAGAAATAGAGGAATAGGGGCCAAAATAACGGGCCTTATCCTTATTTTTACGCCTGCTCATGGCAACCCTAGGCCATTCATCCTGCACAGATACACGGATATAGGGGTAGTTCTTATCATCCCGCAGGACGATATTATATTTGGGTTTATGTTTCTTTATCAGCGAGGCCTCTAGAATAAGGGCCTCTTTCTCGGTGCGGGTAAGGATCGTTTCAATGGCCTGAATCTTTGCCACCATCGCCCTGGTCTTGTTATGGGATGACCCACTCAGTCTGGCGTAGGAGGTGACCCGTTTTTTTAGGTTACGAGCCTTGCCAACATAGATAACCAGTCCACGCTTATTAAACATAAGGTAGACACCGGGACCACTGGCTAGTTCTTGAAGACAGGTATCTGTGAGGACGGGATGTTGCGCCATTATTTTAGTTAATGCCCCACATTGGCTCGGTCCAGGTGTACGTCAACCTGGGGAAAGGGAATACTGATCCCCTCCTTGTTAAACTCCGCATGGATGGCCTTTAGAAATTCATGGGTCCTAAGGCCCCTTTCTCGCGGGTCTGTAACCCAGATTAGCAGTTCAAAATTAACCGCAGAGTCTCCTAGAGCGCGAACCCGAACCCGGGGAGAGGGCTTAGGTAAAATGGTTGAGCTACCACTGGCAATACGCAGTAAAATAGTCTCAACTTGATCTAGATCGGAACCATAGGCCACCCCCACCGGAATTTTTATGCGATACCTGGGGTATGGTGCCGTTTCGTTAATAATCCGGGAATTGGCAAGGATATTGTTGGGCACCGTCACCAGAACATCGTCACGGGTTAGGATACGAGTCGAGCGGATACCAAGGGTGACCACCTCCCCCCGATCCTTATCATCAACAATAATATAATCACCAACCTTATAGGTCTTATCGAGAAACAGGGAAATACCGCCAAAGAAGTTAGCCAGGGTATCCTTTGCCGCCATTGCAATAGCAATACCAGCAATACCGGCTGAGGCAAGCAGGGGAGTCAGATTATCCTTCCATATTTCCAGAAGAAAAAAACACCCAGGAGAAAAATAACAATAATAAATAGTTTATGGAGGAGCAGGAGCAAATCCTGACCAACCCCCTTATTCTTTGCCGTAAAATGAACAACACTGATTTGGGCAGTTTTACGTAGAGCAATCACCCAACCCACCAGAATAACCGATAGGCAGATCATATTGAAAATATGAGCCGATTTATCCTGTATACTCAATTCGGTTAAGGACTGAATAAAAGCAACACCAATAATCGTCCAACTTACTGCTGGGTGAAGGCAATCAATGATCTTATTATCGAGATCAGAACTACTAAAGTGGGCAAGGTGTTTGGCTATTTTCCCGAGTATCAGGGATGCAAGAATTGCCATGCTGCCATAGACAATAAAGAGAATCACAATCTGCAGGACAACATGGTCCCGGACAAAGGCAAC
Organism: Deltaproteobacteria bacterium; assembly: GCA_024277655.1. GTDB lineage: Bacteria > Desulfobacterota > Desulfobulbia > Desulfobulbales > SURF-16 > JAJRUT01. Next base: position 12,851 of record JAJRUT010000054.1, read on the forward strand.
CTGCTCAAGATAACTAACCATTCATCTCCACCATATTTGACTTATACAAACAAAAAGGTTCTTAATGAACCTGTCATCAAGAACCTGTATACAACGTAACAGCACTAGAAACAACAAAGACCTGCTACAACCAGTCCGACAGGGCAACGCCCAAACCAATCCGACTATTATACTGATCGTAATCGGCTAAACTCTCACCGTATCCGGAGAAATATTGAACATAGCCTTTCACATAAGGATAGGTGCCAATTGGGAAACTCCAACTCGCCTCAATCGCCCCGTCACTAAAACCAGACTCGAGATTGTTGCGACTCATCATGGCGAAGGTGTGTTTCCCTAATTTATAGGCCAACCGCAGTTCACCGTGACCAAGGTAATCGGTGATATCACGGTTATCATCATCTTCACGATCCTCTTTAACGCGGTACCAAGGTCTGATACCGATAACAAAATTGCCGTTTTCAATAATGAAATTAGCAAAAATACGATTCCAACTTCTAGACAGGGCGTTGGGGTTCAGATAACGATCACCACCCCTACCATTCGATTGATGATTGAAGCCAAGACCTGTCAATTTGTAGTGAAAGCCAAGGGGCAGAACTATATCATGCCGTTTTTGCACCCAAATCTCAGGTTCATGATTTGTTTCCCGGAAGAAAGCGGAGTTTTGATCTTCATCATTAAAGGCCTGCCAGAAGGAACGATTGGTATAGGCCGCGTACAAATCAATTTTTTGCTCAAACAGATCAATGGCCAGAGGTGTCTTTATACTGATCTGAAATTGTAATTCGACATTATCAAGTTCTGCGGTGTACCCCACCCCACCATAATCCACGACATCTTCCCGTGAACTGTCGTAGGTCCCCATAAAGAAATTAGGCTTGTGGGCCATGAGGGTAAATGGCTCTAGTTTATTTTTATCATCATGGTCGAGACGGTTTCCGACAGGACTGGCATTTGCGGCGGAACCAAGCTGAGGGGTGGAATCACCACAGGCCTCTTTAATCTCGCCAATCGTCATACTATTGCCACTCCTATTGAACATATCCAGGATACAGTCATCCCTTGGATCAGCTGACGCAGAGACACTAAGAGCAAGGCCAAATGCAAGACCTGCAATGGCCCCTGAAAAAAGTTTTCCCATCTCCATAAACAACTCCCATAGGTAACTAATTAATTAATAATTGAAACGATTATCACAATTTACTCCTCCATGCAACCGCTCAGTGCTGATATTTTATCACGTTAATGGTGCCTCAATAGATTATTAAACCTCTTTGACATATATCAATGTTCCCAGGTGATCTGGTGTGGTAAAGAGCATCATATAGTTCTTAGATAAAATAGGAGAAATCAGATGAGCAAAGATACAAAAAAGACATACAACGTTGTTCCAGGCATAAAAATGGGACTTGTCAGCCCTGATCACCTTGTAAAAATTGCTACCGTTGCCAAGAAATACAATATCCCAATACTAAAAATCACCTCGGCCCAAAGGCTGGCCTTTCTTGGCATGGACCCAGACGACGCCAATGATGTATGGCAAGAACTTGGTGAGCCTGATGGCCTAACAAAACCTGTGGGGATACATTATGTTCAGGCCTGTCCTGGGGCAGGTCTATGCAAATATGGTCGTCAGGATTCACTGCGTCTTGGCGAGATGATTCAAGAAACGTTAATGGGAATGAATCTTCCTGGCAAAACTAAAGTTGGTATTTCTGGGTGCCCCATGAATTGCACCGAAAGTTATGTTCGGGATCTGGGAATATACGGTAAAAAGAAGGGCTGGACGCTTATTTTTGGCGGGAACGGAGGCGGAAACCCGAGAATTGGTGATGTGATTGCCGAGAATCTGACAACGGCTGAGGTACTCGCTTTGGCTAAACGCTGCCTTACCTATTACGCCGCCCATGCCCGCAAAAAAGAGCGAACAGCACGATTTATGGAACGGACCAACCTTGACGAGTTTATCGAAAAAACTAAAGATTAGGAAACTCAGAGATTTACTTTCCCAAATAATCTAATGCCATTCCTTTGCGCCTCTGCGGTGAGCAAAAACACAAAACACACCGCAAGCCCCCCCCAGAGGTCCAAATGGTGAATAATTTACATGGATGGACAGGATAGACAGGATTTATCTTTTTATCCTGCTTATCCTGTCCATCCATGTAAAAAGGAAAAAGAGACATTAATTGTGCTCTTCTTGTGCACCACTCAGCAAAGTTAAAACATAAAAAAAGGGGTACTTCCCATTAAAATAGAAAATACCCCTCTTCACTGCGAATATGATCAGATAAACTTACTCCTTATCGTCACTCATTCCTTTAACGGCAACAGCACCAACAAGGCCAAGCATGCCGAGATTCTTGGCCTTGTTCATCATAGGCTTCATCCGGGCCAGGAGTTGCCGACGGTGATTCACCGAGGCCATCACGGTTGGAGTTGAGGTCGAGCGTAGCAGACTGTCATCACGTTTATTGGCGTAATAATAACCATTTGAACCAATATTAACCGCAGTAGACGACAGGTTTTTCGCTCCCATCTTCTTGTACCTAGACACCTCGGAGTTAGGATCGGTAATATCACCGAAAATCCTAGCACCGGCAAGACAGGTCTGGACACAGGCGGGATCAAGACCAGCATTAACCCGGGGCATACAGTAAGTACACTTGTCGATGGTACCGTCAGAGCCAAGTTCCTCGTTAATCTGGTTCTCGTTGACGTAACGGGCACCATAAGGACAGGCGCTGGCACACTCACCACAGCCAAGGCAACGCTCCTTATCAACCTGAACTGTGCCATTGAATGGTTCTTTATAGGTCGCCGCAACTTCCAGCGTTGTGGTTTTACCTGTCCTCGCATCCTTAAAGGTCTTTTGGATTGGATCAGCAGGACAGACCGGCACACAGGCGGGTGAGTCACAGTGATTACACAGACCCGGATAGTAGGTTGAGGCCAAACCCTCTGGAGTTTGAGCCGGGCCCAAACGCTTCACCCAATTTCTCCCCTTGTCGGCAGGTACATCCCATTCGGCCTTGCAGGCGATTGTGCAGGCGTGACAGCCCACACATTTATTTAAATCAATTACCATTGCATATTGCATATCGTATAATTCCTCCTGTTAAAAACTGTCGAATGAGACAGGGATTAGGCCTTAATCAGTTTAACGAAGTTGTTTCGCATCCCGCTACAACCGGTTTCAGGATCAACCACTAGGATAGAACAAAGTTCCTGATCATCCATACCAGCTCCTTTACCAACGCTCATTGCCGGATTTTTTGAACCAAAACCGTGGGCCATAAACACACAATCTTCTCGGATACCAGGGGTTACAAGGGCGTGTGAGGTGGAGCTTGACTTAATCCCTTCACTATTCACCATGGTAACCCTGTCGCCGGACTTGATCCCCATCTTACTGGCAATCTTGTCATTAACCCAGACAGGATTTTCGGGCATGCCGGCGTTTAACCATACATTATTTTGGGTACGGTTAAAAGTATGGAGTGGAGATCGACCGGAGAGAAGACGCATATACCCTTTAGGCACATCAGGAACGGCTACATAGGTAGGGGCACCGGCATAACCTTCCTCAACAAGTTCTTCATTAAAGAACTGCACCTCAAAGTCTTCTTTAACTCCGTAAGGATCCTTGCCTGGCTGGAGATGTATTCCATCTTCGGCGATGAGTTTTTTAATGGAGAGGCCGGCAGGTTTAAGCATGGCATCAACCATATCTTCAACGGTTTGTACCGGAATGGCTTTCTCGTGACCCATTCGTTTGGCCAACTCGTTTACGATGTACACCTGATCGCGCCGTTCAAAGTCAGCCCTGACCATGGGCATACGCGCAGATACAAACTGCTGATGCTTGTCACTGAAATCCCACTGGGTGCCTTTCTTGATATAGTCAAAACGCTCAAGATAGGAGGATTCAGGCAGAAGGATGTCAGCATACATGGTGATGTCTGTGGGCATAACATCTACGCACATAACAAAGTCCATCTGCTTGAGCATCTTGATGGTATTCTCTTGCTTGGGAATGGTCTGCATGGGGTTTTGGCCCCAGATAACACAGGCCTTGATGGGATAAGGCTTACCGGAGATAGCACAGTCACGAATAAGATCAGTAGGGGTGCCCGCAGGAGATTGTAAGAAGATTCCAGCTTCGCGGTGCAGGGCCTTATGATGCTCGTGGCCTGCAGGCCACTTAACCTTGCCAAAACCCTTAGGGCCTTTCCCTTTAACAAAACCACCAGGAACACCAAAGGCTCCAAGCATACCAGCAAGACACGCCAGGGAACGGCCACGATGAAAGTCGTTACCATGCCAAGAGGAAAAACGCCCTGGATGAACAGAGACATTGGGCGCATTGGCACCAAGTAGCTCCGCAACTTCCTTGATCTGTGCTTCAGGCACGTCACATTCCTTGGCTGTCTTTGCTAAACTCCAATCCTTAATGGCATCTTTGAATTCAGCAAAGCCAACTCCATGATCTTCAACAAATTTTTTATTATATTTACCATTTGCAACCATGTAATTCATGATACCAAGGACAAAAGCCGTATCGGTACCGGGCTTGATCTTGACCCATATATCAGCCTTGGCAGCAGAGGCTGAGAAACGAGGATCAACAATTACAAGTTTGGCACCATTCTCAAGGCCTTTCAGGTAACGCTTGGCATGGGAAACGTGAACATTCTCACCAAAATGGCAACCAAGCCCAAAGATCACCTTGGCATTGGCCATGTCAACATTCTCCCCGGGACCAGTACCGATGGTGGAAAGCCACGAGTAATCCCGCACGCCACGACACTGGAAGAATGACGCCTCGGAAACATTTGGGGTACCCACAGTGTGCTCAAAATAATGCATGGGGTACTTGGCAGAGGAGCCGTGAGGGAACATGGCAATGGTTCTAGCGCTGTATTTCTTAACAGCTGCATTAAGTTTGTCACCACACTCATCAAGGGCCTCTTTCCAGGAGATCCGCTTCCATTTTGGCTTGCCGCGCTCACCAACATTTTTCATGGGATACTTCAAACGATCAGGATCGTAAAGAAGCTTGATGCCACTATTGCCACGGGCACAGATTGACGTACCATTGTCAATACTCTTTGGATTACCCTCAAGCTTGACAAGCTTATTGTCGCGGATCTTGCCCACCAACTGACAACGCCAAAAACACATTTCACAGATACCGCCCACGGCAGTTTTAGTCTCTGCAAACGATCCTGGTGCAGTAAACGGCGACTTGGCAACCCCAGCCTTTGCTGTAGCCACCTTTGATAGTGGTACAGATGCAGCAGCGATGGACGCTGTTTGCAGGAATTTACGTCGTGTTACTTTAAAAGCCATATTCTCTTCCCTCCCTCAGGTTTTTTAGATTTGAAACTTATTATTTTATAATCCTCCAAAGTCATATAAAAGGCCGAATATATTAGATTGTAGCGGTACAATCTAGAAAACCACATATCCATTAAATAAGTCTCAAAAAAATAGGCACTTAAAAATATAAAACACTCATCATACTTCTTAATAAAATCTAATTACTACTCAACTTAAGTTATTTTCAATTGGAGAAAACACAAGACACGTAACACATTAAAACCAATCGCAAAGATGCAAAGATTTTTTAGTTTTTCCACGGACACTTTTCGGTTGAAAAAAACAATTTTTACATTGAAATGTTACGAGGCTGAAGACCGGTGGTAATCATATAATAAAATAAGTTTACATTTCATCACGGCGTGGCGAGTTCTGCAGCTTCGGTCTCCGGCCTGGTGAAAAAATCTATTAAGTCAACGACAACCTTGTTGTAGTCCGTTGCCGCCTCAGCCAACACCTTGTCTCTAAAAATCTCAAACCAGGGCAAAAACAATTTTTTAATAAACTCTTGTGCTACCCCATTATCCTCCTTAAATTCTAGGGAAAGAAATTCAAGCTCGGTGGTGAGATGGTCCGGAAACTCCTGGGTAGTGGTGTCAAAGCCATGTTTTCGGTAAAATGTTCGGGTCACGTCCGCAGTGGTATCATTAAGGGAACCATCAATATACATTGATCCGTACGGGGGGGCAATTACATGGGGATTGCCGTTAATGAACAAGCGAGTATAGTCAACCTGGACATCTTCAAGAAATTGTTCGGAAACTTCCGCAGGGAGATCATACTGACCAGAGTCTACCTCCAGTTGCTTGAGAAAAGAGTTTAAAACTGTTAGAAATTCAGTATTGAACCAATCGGCCTGGGGATAGCGAGTTGCCTGGGCTAGAAAATTAAAGACGCGTGATAGCTGATCTGCTTCCTGGGACATAATATCAAGGCTCGTTGTTGTTTCCAACTTATCCACCAGTAACTACCAAGGATAAATGGTTTAATTGAATGATTTAATTCAGCATGAAAATGCTTACCATACGAATTCGAAGCTTCAAATGTGGCAAATTGTCGCAGAGGGGTACCCCGATCCAATAAAATATGCTCTATTGGTAGGTTGACCCTCACCTGGTGTGGCATTTTGTCGCACCGAGCCAGCACCCCAGAACAATATTTTTTAAACCTTATTTTAACAATTTACACGACACGATAAATACCCTATGACATCTAACAGCACAACAACCAGGCTTGGCATCCAATGGCTTATAAAACTACGCTGGTGGGCTGTTCTGGGGCAAATTATTACCATCGTCACAAGTGTTTTCTTCTTTAATCTTGCCATACCCTACCCCGCTGTGGCTGGAATTCTCCTTATAGAAATTACCACCAACATCATTTTACAATTACGTTTAGCATCCCTAAGACAGCATCTTTTAAAAACGATTATTCCGGCAATTTTAATCCTGGATATTTTGCTTCTCACCGCCATGCTCCACCTCACCGGCGGCCCCATGAACCCATTTACCTTTTTATTTATGGTTCACCTTACCCTTGGAGCCATCCTTCTGCCCCACCGAACCTCTTGGGGTGTTACCCTTTTTACCATTTTCTGTTACGGCTTACTGTTTATCCCCCATTTGAATGTTGCCATAGACACAGCTAACGTTGGCATAAAAAGCATCTGCGATATTAATCAGGGAGATATGATTCGCCACCTTCAGGGGATGTGGGGAGCCTTTGCCATAGCCTCCTGCCTTATTACCTTCTTTGTCGCCAAGATCCAAAGCTCCTTTGCCAATCATCACGACACCTTAAGCCAACTTGAACATGAACGATTAAACAACGAACGGTTAAGCTCACTTGCCACCCTTGCCGCCGGCGCAGCCCACGAACTGTCCACCCCCCTTACTATCATAAGTATTGCCGCCGGTGAAATTGTCTATGATTGCAAACAGTCCCCGGACATTTCCGAAGATTTAAAGGAAGATGCCCATCTTATCAAAGATCAGGTTCATCGCTGTAAGGATATTCTTTTTCAGATGTCGGTTGATGCCGGTTCCCTCCAGGGAGAACCCCTTGAGACCTTAACATCAGATATACTCATCAAGGAGGCGCTGGAACTTCTGCCTAGCAGGAGTGGTATCACCGTAGACAACAGGGTTCCCCACCAACAATTCAAACTGCCAAGAAGATCGGTCAGCTGGGTTATCAAGGGATTATTGAAAAACGGGATGGATGCAACAGCGTTTAAAGGTAGCTCCAAGTCCATTCAACTAACCTGTTATACCACTAAAAGACATCTCTGCTTTGCCGTTACCGATAATGGCCACGGCATGTCACCTGAGGTTCAAAAACGGGCCAGCGAACCATTTTTCACCACCAAGGAGGCCGGTGAAGGCATGGGGCTTGGTCTTTTTTTGGCAAATTCCATTTGTAATAGATTCAGCGGCGGTTTATCCTTTGAATCTATTCCTGATGAAAGAACAACCGCCACCATAACCTTTGCCCTGGATCACATTACACCATGAACAACCAGCATCATTCCATCCTCCTTGTCGACGATGACGATTTACTTCGCAATCGAATGGCTAAGGCCTTAACTAAACGTGAATATAACGTTTTGACCGCTTCAAATTATTTAGGCGGAGTCGAAATAATTGCCCAACAAAAACCTGAATACGCCGTCGTCGATCTGAAAATGGCCGGCAAATCGGGGCTTGAGGTAATCCGGACGGGGATTCGTCACCATCCGAAGATCCGGATTGTTGTTCTTACCGGTTATGGCTCCATAGCCACCGCCACCGATGCCATCAAACTTGGGGCTATCGGCTATTTAACCAAACCTGCCGATATCGACGATATACTAGACACCCTGCGCAAAGACAAGCGGCCAAACACCGCAAAAAAACTCACCCCGCCATCCCTGGCTCGGGTCGAATGGGAGCATATCAACCGTGTCTTAAACGACTGCGACAACAACATCTCGGCAGCGGCTAAAAAACTTGGTATCCACAGACGCACACTGCAACGAAAACTCCAGAAATATCCACCACTTGTTTAGAAGCCAGAGGTCTGGATTCTGATCTAAACCAAGCCACCTTACTCACCGCCGAAAAAACGATAAATCAGCAAATGGTAGGATGATAGCAGGATAAAAAACACCAGTAACACACTTGAACAGCTAAGATAGAATCTTTCTGCTGATGTGATACTGTTTGCTAGGCTCTTTTCCCGGTGGAAAAGCTGAACAAAGGCTGAACTGACACCAAAAAACACCGAGCCAAACAGAGAGGCGTATAGAAATAAACCGATAAAATGATATTCGCCCTTAACAATGCAAAAGGGGCAGTTGTGGTACGGCATGGCGTAGATGTAAGATGATAATGTTGAGATAATGGTATCCACCGCAATCAGCAGATAAATGACCATACCCAAACCATACAGCATAACAAACGCTCTACCCATAACCCTCCGACATACCACTCCCCAAACCAACATCCCGCACCCGGCACTATAAAACAGGATTAATGGCTCTTGCACTACCCCTGAGAGGGTGGAAACAGACTGGGCATTATCAAAAACAATGGCACAGCAGGATGTTATAATATCAGGACTAAGACTGATGATATATCTTGTCTGGAGGTACAGATCGCCAAGAAGAAGCGGGACAAGGAGCAGAAGCATAACGTACTTAAACTTAACCAGAGGGTACTCTTCCACACTGATATCCAGTCTATGCACCACAATCCACAACCCGGCCCCAAAACTTGCGACAAGTTTCACATAGAGCAGGGGCATCCCGTAGTTACTGGCAAGAAGCGCCCCTGTAGCACACATGGCACCCGGCAGAAATCCCGCAAAATAGTCCGCCGTAAAGACGAGAAGTACAAGGGAAATTATCTGAAAACAGGCCCCGTACATAACCAGGGTTGAGGAGAGCCATATTTCACCTTCAAGCTTGATCTGGGTGTTTGCGTCTGAGCTTAAATCCCAAAACCGCAAGACCCTGAGCGCCGTTCTCCCGGCGACAATCATCAGAAAACAACTGAGGAAGCTGACGATGGTTAAGGCAATGGCCCATGAATTTAAGAACATGAACTGATTATTCTCCCATCGGCCATCTCAACGATCCGGTCGACACAGACGTGATCAGCGACAAGCGGATCATGGGAGGTCAGAATAATGGTCTTGCCCTCCTCCTTTAATTCCATCATAAAATCAAGAAAGCTAAGACTTAGTTTGTGATCCAGGTGGGCGGTGGGTTCATCGGCAAGGATAATGGCAGGATTATTAACCAATGCCCTGGCAATGGCTACACGTTGCAACTCTCCCCCGGAGACCTGCGAGGCTGGAAAATCAGCCCGATGTGAGACACCTAGTCGCTTCAGGATGGCAAGAGCTTTTTTGCGCCGTGCAACAGGGGGATACCCCAAAACCATCAAGGGAACCATGACATTATCAAGCACGGTTAACTGGGGCAGAATATTAAACTGCTGAAAGATAAAACCAATAAGCCCCCGTCTATGCAGGGTGAGAAAACGGTCTGGCAGACGGGAGAGTTTTTTCCCTCCCACCTCAGCCACCCCTGAGGTGGGAGGGAAGACACAGCCCATAATGGCCAGCAGGGTTGATTTGCCGGAACCACTAGACCCTTTTAGGCAAAGCACCTCATTCTCCCTGATTTGCAGATTGATACCAGAAAGTGCTGCCACCTCATTAACCTGGCCCTTGTTGTATATTTTACAGAGATCTTTTAGAACAATCATAATCATCTCATGGCAGAATCAGGAGGGACGGAGGCCGCCCGCCAGGCTGGAATCACTGTGGCGACAAGATACGGCAGAACACTGAAACAGGTAACAAGCAGGACGTCAGTAAGGTGTATCTCCGGCGACAATTGCAAATTTGGAGTCAGCACCGACCAGCCAAACATAAGGGGCCTAAAGAGAACTCCTTCAAAAAAAGCAATATGGACATAGCCAAGGGTGCAGCCCAACACAAGGGCCAGGACAGATACGGCAAACCCCTCATAAAACCGCACGGCAAGGACATCACTTGTCTGCCAACCAAGTAATTTCAGTATTCCTATTTCCCGTTTTTCCTCAGGAGTCATACCGGAGGCCTTATCCCAGGCAAGAATAATAAAGGCGGCAAGGCTTGTGAGCAAACAGACTGAGCCAAAACCGGAACGCCAGCCAAAGACCAGGCTGTAAGTCTTTTGAATCTGGGGTCTGGTCACCACCCTGGTATCTGCTAAAATTTGCCCAATTTTTCTGGCAATATTTTCTATTTCCGCAGGATTTGCCACCTGCACCACAAGGTCGGTGGCAAAATCACTACTCATATTGAAAAAATCACGACCATCAGCCATGGACATAAGCATAATATCCGCCGTAAGTAGCTCCGATTCTGGCTTGAATTCAGCCACAACAGTAAACGTCTTTTGACTAAGATCAGGCCTGAACAGGGCGAATTTGCGTCTATTTTGCAGGTTTAAATCGCGGACAACACCTTGGCCGAGAACCACCTCACCAGCCTGCCCAAAACGGGGCAGGCGCCCGACAAGCAAGGATTTTTCCAAGCGTTTATCAAAAGAGGTCAACCCCAGGACGGTTATATTGGCACCGGTAACCGTGGAAAAATGATAGCCCCAAATCCGGGGTTCAACCCCTCTAATGCCAAAAATATTTTGCAACTTAGCCACGTAAGCCAGCGGAATCTGCTCCTGGCGACCGGCGACCATCCTTTGCACCGTAATTTCCGGGGCAAAACGAAGTGTCTTTTCGGCAACAGAGGTGAGGGCACCCGTCAAAAACTGGAAGGAGGACAGGAGAAAGATAACTAGGGAAAAAACAATGATGACACAGATATTCTTGGTCTTTCGGCGCCATAATGACGCAAGACCATAGTCGAGAATATTCAACTGTTTCTGAAACCCAAGACTCATTCCACTCTCCCGTAGAATGAACCTGAGGGAAAATGTTCAAGGGCGACCGGGTGGTCCATAAAGGGTGCGATCCCGTCGCTTAGAGTAAGATGGCGGGTATACCTGGCCTCGGTGGCTAGACAGAGGTCACTAATACCCAGTGTCTCTGTAAGGATATACATCTCCTGTTCCCTCTGACTATTTCTTTGCAAAAGAGTATGACCAACAAGGGACATATCAAGCAGAAGCAGGCCAAACAGGACAAGGGCAAAGACTGAGGCCGGGCGCAGGGCAAACATTAGCGCATCTTCTGGCCAACACGCATGGACTCAACATGTTGTTTGCTGATTGCTGAAAAAGCAAGTATCTCCTGACCGGCATGATCATGCCTAAAATTTTCAGCCCCCTCTCTGGTGGCAAAGGGGATAAATTCATGCCCCATTGGCCCGTAAACATCACTGCCAACCACATAGAAACAGGTGCGGCCATCCACCCAGTCAAGGGTATAATAATCCTTGACCCATATCTCCTCAATGTCTTGCCGGGCCACGCCATACTGCTCACTGTTCAGAACAAAGACCATAAGGTCCTTCATCCCGTCAAAATAACGGTAATCTTTACTTGTCTTTAGCATGGTGACCCAGTTCGGAAATTTATTCACAAACATACCACAGGTCTGGCATCTGGTCCGGGGTGCCAGGGTCGGGGGCGGATCAGCCAACGCTGGCTGAGTCATCGGCCCGCTGCCACAGAGGAACAATACTAAAAAAATAGACCTGAATTGTCTTTTCATTACTGTAAATCCCCTCCGAGAAGATCAAGAATAACATCATCAGTCACCCCGCCGGTAATAGCGGCAATAATCCGGTGTTTACTGTTGATAACAATGGTCTGGGGCACAACCCGGACATGGTAGAGTTTGGCAATCACCCCACCCTCATCCATAAGGACAGGAAACTCCACCTGCAGCTCATCGACAAACTGTTGCACCTCGTCAAGATTTGACAGGGTGTTGATGTAGGCAATGTGCAAACCCCGATCCCTAAACCGACTGTTCAGGCTGTTAAAGACCGGGGTGTCGGCCTTGCAGTATTTGCAATCGGTCTCCCAAAAACGAACCACAACAGGTTCACCCTTAAAATCGCGTAGATTGAAAGAGTTACCCTGCAAATCCAAACCATTAAATGAGGGCGCCAGATCGCCAATTTTCAGGGTGTTATCCGGTTTATCACCGCCACAGTTTACCAAAAGAACCAGGGTGAGAAAGAGCAACAGGACTGTTTTCATCTTAGGCCAAAACTCCTTGTGACATATTAAGAATCCGTGGTGTCCGTTGTGTACTGGCCAAACCGCCATTATGGGTTACAACAACAAATGTTACCCCATCTTGGTTAAATTCTCTAAAAAGGGCAAGGATATCATCTTCCGTGACCTCATCAAGATCCCCTGTGGGTTCATCTGCCAGGATTATTTCCGGCCGGTTAATAAATGACCGGGCGATGGCAACGCGGCGCTGCTGCCCCCCTGACAACTGCCCCGGCAAATTATTAGCCCGACCACCAAGACCTACACGCTCCAGAAGATGCATGGCATACCCGAGGTTCCCCTTAGGACTTTTAGCAAAAGAAAGGGGCAATAAAATATTTTCGACCACAGTGAGGGTTGGAATCAGGCTTGCAAACTGGAAGATAAAACCAATCTTACGGTTGCGCAGATCAGCCAGAGCAGTATCCGGTTGTTGCCAGTTCTCAACCCCATCAATATGCACCGTACCACTATCAGGTCTTGTCAGCCCGCCGATAAGCGAGAGCAGGGTAGTCTTTCCAGAACCTGAGTGACCCAGGATAGTCACAAAATCCCCTCTGTCAATATCAAGATTAACTGTATCGACCGCTTTAAGGATCTGCCCTTCCGCAGGGTATGTCTTGAGTAAATTAGTGCATGTAATAAGCAATTGGAGCCCTCTAGATTATAAGGATAGCAACTGGTCAATCTTCAAGGAGGTAGTCACGGTATCCGATTTACAACCCTCCGCCAATGGTGTTTTTTATACAGTGGTAGCTGTTTTTCCCTTGCAAATATATTTTTTTGATTTAAATGTTACATACAAGGTGTGACAAAATGCCACGTGGGACATATTGCCACTTCTACAGAAAAAGACAATATTTTTCCAACTGCCAGGATGATAGAGGGAGCCTGGCTTGTGAAAATTCCAGCCATTGTCGCCAAGTATTCATTTGCCATTATCATTTGTCTCTGATTAATGGCTTTTATTATCTTGAGTCACCCCAAGGGGCAACTCAAGATGTAAAAACAAGGAGAAAAGTATGAAGATTTCAAAAAAAAGCATGGTCTCGACCCTCGCCGTCGCGGCACTCACCATGGGTATTGCAAGTATCTCTGCCGCCAGTGACAGGTATGAAGTAACTTATTACATTGCCGGCATGGGTGGTCATTTTGCCAAAGCTGAATGTACCATTGACCCCTCGGCAGAGACGCCAATCACCGTAAAAAAACTTACAAAGCTCGACATTGGCACCAGCACAAGCCACCCTGTTCATGATGCCCGTATCGACGCCACAGACCGTGACACCATGTTCTGGGCCACCTACAAACTTGATCCTGAAACGGGTAAGACCCACGTTGGTAAACTTGACCTGAAAACGGGTAAAGTGATTCAGGATATCAACGTCCCAACCCCGGACAGGGTTAAAATAACCAAGAAAATGTATTGCGCCTCAGGTCAAACTGCTGATTATTACATGCCAGTTACCATGTCCAACCCGGCCTACATTGACGTTTTCAGCAAAAAAGATCTTGAACTAAAGCATCGTGTCTTCCTTGAAGGAACTGAAGCTGACCCCAAGGTTCCATATAAATATTTCCATGGCACAACCTCCCCGGACATGAAGAAGATGCTCGTTACCATCAACGAGTCTGATTCAAGCTCTGTTGACCACTATGGAACCGGTGTTGGTAAACTACACCTGAAGATGCTTGATGCCGAGGCCCTGACTCAAGGTAAAGTCAAACTTCTCGCCTCCGGCATGGCGGATGGTAATGTCAAAAAGACCATATCTTTTCGTCAGTACTGGTCAAATGACTCATCCATGATCGCCAACGGCACCGGTGACATCATGTTCCTCATTGATGCAAACACCCTTGAGACCATTGACTCTGAGACCATGGGGCCACTTGAGCAGGTCCACGACGCCATGTTTACTCCGGATGACAGGTACATCGTGGCGGCATCCCGCACCAAGGTCGTTTACAACGAATCCTGTGTAGATCCTTCCCACCCAGGACCAGATGACTTTCTGATGGATGGTCAATTGAAACTTTATGATGTTCAGGCCAAAAAATTCATTGGTAAAGCAACATCTGTGTGTCTTGCCTGCCATAACGAAGAAATCGGCCCAGGTGACGACGGCGTCCACGCTGTTCTCTGTGGTCTGGATGCTGAATTTAAATAATTCCCCCCTTCTATACCTGATGGCCCGAGACGGAGGAGCAGTATGCTCTTTCCGTCTTTTTTGTTTTACGAACCACCAGATAAGCAAGTAGCAAGCCCCTCCGTTTGGGCCTAAATCTTATTCGTGCTGGCCAGCCGGAATTTTTACAATATAGCTGAATCACCATTTACTTATATCCTTAAAAAAGGTCTTTATTATGTCGTCAGGTCGACTTTCACTTGCTCAAATTGCCTGGAAAGGTGTTTCCCGAAAGATGTTTCGCAACATTGTCCTCGTCTTTGCTGTTGGTCTCCTTGTAAGTCTGCTGGTCTTTGCCCTCCTGTTTAAGTCCGCTGTTGAAGATGATATTGATCAGGCCACAAAGCGTCTGGGTGCTGATATTGTCATCGTTCCTCCCAAGGCCAAATCCATGGCTGAAGAATTCATCCTTGAATCAAAATCAAAGATCTTCTACATGGATAGCTCAGTTTACGATGAGATCAAGGACATGGACGATATTGCCGCATCCACCTATCAAATCTATCTAAACACCCTGGATTCAGGTTGCTGTTCTGTTGTTGAGGGCCAGGTCATTGCTTTTGATCAGGAGAGTGACTTTGTTGTGACACCCTGGATGGATAATCCCGCCAAATTAAAAAAAGATGAGGTGTATGTCGGTCATTATGTCTGGGAATATTTGGGACTTATCGAAACCATGAACCTCTTTGGGGCCAAAATTAAGATGGTGGACAAGCTTGAAACCACCGGCACCGGCATAGACCATGGCATCTTTATGCGGATGGAAGACCTTGATAATATTACCGAATCATCGCTTGGACGGTATAAAAAGGGCCAAATTTCAATTATTTTTTTAAAGATCAAGGAGGGACGTGATATCGATGTTGTTGTTGGTCATATCCGCGATATCAATCCCAGAATTGGCATTATGACCAGGGGTAATATTGGTGCTGATATCCGCACAACCCTAAAAGACATCCTGCGGGTCTTCATTATTACCATCTCCATATCTTCCCTCCTGGCTGTACTTCTCGCCTGGTCGACATTCTCGGCTCTAGCCAACGAACGGCGACGTGAAGTTGGCATAATGCGGGCACTTGGGGCCAGAAAGGGCCATATCGTCAACCTGTTCCTGTCGGAGGCCTTTATAATCTCCCTGCTCGGTGGAATTATAGGCATCTTCCTCGGCCATTATCTCATTAGTTATCTCGCCGCAGACTTCAGTCTCCTGGCAAAACTTGATACAGAGGCTGCCCTGACCTCAAGCTCCGTTGTTATCAGTATTATCGGCCTGGTTTCCGGTATTCTTGTTTGTTTAACTGGTGCCGCCCTGCCTGTGATGCGTCTTGCCCGCCTTGAACCGCTCCTGGCCATCAAGGAAGAGTAGTGAATTAGGTTGAAGGGATAAGGTTGAAAGTGTAAGAGGTAGACAGAGGATATGATTTTGGTGCCACCAGCTCTTACACCTTTTGCTTTTAACCATTCACTTAAACAACTTAACTATGCAGACATTCGAAGAACTACTTGAACACTCCACAACCATCCATGGTCACACCTGTGCCGGTCAAGTTATCGGTGTTCGCCTATCCATGCTTGGCCTCCGTGAAATTGGTATTGCTGACCCCAAGGGCGCTGATCGCAAGAAACTGTATGTTATTGTTGAGATTGACCGTTGCGCCACGGATGCAATCCAGTGTGTTACCGGTTGCACCCTGGGTAAACGTGCCTTAAAGTGGCTCGACTACGGGGTGATGGCTGCCACCTTTGTCAATCTTGACACAGGCAAGGCGGTACGGATTACGGCCCGTGAGGAATCCCGGGAACTGGCTAAGAAATATATCCCCGAGGCCAAGGGTAAATATGAACAACAACTCGAGGCCTATATCATCATGCCGGAGGACGAGTTATTCAAGATTGAACAGGTCGCAGTTGATATCCCTAAAGAAGATCTGCCGGGGCGGCCATTAAGGCGGGTTCAATGTGCTAAATGTGGAGACTGGGTCCAGGATTGCCGTGAAGTTACCCATGACAGCAAAACTCTGTGTAAACAATGTTACTCAGGGCGCTACTACAAGGTTATCGCTTAAACCATGGTCAATTTCACCCTTCTTACCCCCGATGCTGTTCTCGATGTTGCCGAGTTAGCGCTGGGGCAACATTGTACAGGATACTACAGTCAGTTAAACTCATATATCAATCGCGTCTATGAAATAGAAACCGAAGATAAGGAACGTTTCATTTTAAAATTTTATCGGCCCGATCGCTGGTCGATCGCGATGATCCAGGAAGAACATCATTTTGTCCAGGAGTTAGCGGATCATGATTTACCTGTCGTCCCTCCCCTCCCCCTTCACGCTGAATCTGAAACTCTGGGTGACTATAAGGGTATTCCCTTTGCCATTTTCCCCAAGAGATCAGGGCGATACCTGGATGAATACAACCTTGACCAGTGGCATGAACTTGGTCGTCTGATCGGCAGAATGCACCTTGTCTCCTCAAATTCAGTCGTTTCAAAACGTAATATTCTGACCCCCCAGGACATCACCACCAGTCAGGTGATGTATCTGACCGAAGGCGATTTTATTCCACCAGAAATCCGCAAGCAATTTGCCGACACCTGCGCCAGACTCATCGACCTTATAACCCCGCGATTTAAAGATCTCTCACTTATTCGCCTGCACGGAGATTGCCACTGGGCCAACATCCTCAATCGGGGGGAAGAGTCCTTTTTACTCTTTGATTTTGACGATATGGTCATGGGCCCTGCCGTCCAGGATTTTTGGATGTTACTCCCCGGATATCGGGAAGACTCCCTGCCGGAGATAGCAAGTTTCCTTGAAGGATATGACGAGTTCTATCATTTTAACCGCCGGGAACTAAGCCTCATTGAGCCACTGCGGGGAATGCGCTACATCCACTACATCGCCTGGTGTGCCCACCAGCAAAAGGATAATCATCGTTTACCCGGCACAGAGGACTGGGGAGACTTTGCCTACTGGCAGCAGGAGATACATGATCTGGAACAACAAATCATCAGGATTGAGCGGGAAGAAGATTTTGATACGAGCGGAATGGCTTATATTTAAGCTCAACTTTTCCGCCTGGTATATAGTTAAGTAATTACGATGTTATTTACGAGTTAAGCCGAAATCAATCATGTTGAATTCAGGATTCAGTAGAATGGCAAGGGAAAATGCTATGCTGAATTCTCATATCCTAAATTCCACCTACTTATGATAACCCGTCCCCTGTTTAATGGTATAGGCCCTGTATAGTTGTTCAACAAGAAGAAAGCGCGCCATATCATGGGTAAAGGTCATGGGGGAAAAGGACAGACGGAGATCGGCCCTACGAATCAACTCCTCGGTAAGGCCAACCGGCCCGCCAATCAAAAAACAGATATTGGCAACGGCCTGTTGCTCCTTGTCCTGAATAAATTTAGAAAATTCCAGCGATGACAGCGACCGACCACCAATATCAAGAGAAACCACATAGGAAGAATCTGGAATACGGGCAAGCAGGGCCTCTCCCTCCTTTAGAGGATCAGGTTGGCGGGAATTTGCCCCCCGCACCTTGATCTCCTGATAATCAAGCCGCACCAGATGATCCAAACGCCCGACAAAATCGTCAATGGCCTGGCGCAAATAGTTTTTTTTGGTTTTTCCAGGGGAAAGAATCGTTATTTTCATCAGTGATGTCCGTATAAAGCGTGCACGAGGAGTTTTACGCCCCTTTATTTCACTTGGGCTCCATAAAGGGGTGTAAAACTCCGAAGTTTATGGGATATATTTTCTATCTGGACACTGCTGATTTTATGGATTATTTGCAACACGACTCCAACACTTCCTTTAATTTCTCACAAAATTTCTTATAACCGACCTCTTTTTTAATCCCCGGACAGGAACTGGCAATAGCCGTGAAGTTTGCCTGATCACCAAGAATTGCAGGGTGGAGCGGCCACTGGCGACAGCGCCACGGTCGCCCCGGATGGACTGAGCAGTTGCCCTCAAAAAAGATGCAATGACCGTCAACCGTCTTCATCTGCACAATGTCACCGGTTACCCGTAAATATTTTGCTCTAGCCTCCTCAAAGCTTAAACCTAAATGCTCACACATTCGGCTGACATCATGCTCATCAAGGGAAACGGTGGTCTCCCCATGACAGCAGTAACCACATTGCTCACAACTGAAAATGTCTTCAACACTCATAAAAAAACAACCTAAACTGTAAATAATATTTTCTTGTTACCCAGCAATGTCTGGTTAAGAACTTGCTGGAGGATTTTTATGCCCCCTTTATGGAGCGTCATTCTGCAAATCTCATAGTATTTTCTTAATATTTTGTCTCCCATTTTTAGCGGTCGTAGCGAGGGACTCGCATGATAAAAAGGGGAGATAAAATATTTGAAAATCAAAAAATGTGGAGTAAAAGCGGATTAAAGGGGCATAAAAATCCAGATTTAATGTGCTGTAGATAGCAAGACTTCGATCTTCTATCCGGACACACTGATTGTTAACAGTCGACTTGCAAATAATCAGGCGTTACCTGAAATATCATTAAACAAATCAATGTTAATTCCATGTTTTCCCGTTACCCGGCGCCATAACAGATCAGGCGGACAGTCGAACACATCTTCCGCTAAAGCCGGTAAGACAAGCCAACCGCAAGCGGAAAGTTCCTCCTCTAACTGCCCTGCCCCCCAACCGGAATAGCCAAGAAAAAATCGCATCTGTTTGGTATCCTCTCCATTGCCAACATGGCTTAGAAAGCGAATATCATTACCGAGGTAAACACCATCCATAACCGGGGTGGAATCAAACAGGCCATTCACATGCAAAACAAAAAGAGCATCAAGGGCAACCGGGCCTCCGCAATAGACCTCAGGCAAAGAGTTTTGTCCATACTCCAAATTCAAACTGCGTAAAATATCCCCAAACGAGACCTCTGCAAAAGGACTCGTTAAAACCAAACCGAGTGCACCATGCTCATCGTGGTTGCAAATCAAAATCACCGTTTGCTTAAACCTCGGGTCACCCATTTGATTGGTAGCAATAAGAAACATCCCCTGTAATGAGTTCATTGTGTCTAACCTGTTATTTTTATAAGTAATTTTAAAAAAACACCTACCCTAACTATTTACGCAACCTACAAATTTTATTAGATATTTCCTTAAAATATATGCTATCATTTTAATTAATAATTCAGCAAAATTATAACAACTCACCTGCGGCAACAGGATACCAATCCTACCAATCCCATTACCTGAAAGATAGTGTAACTTTCAAGTCGTAAGCATTGCAGGTTTCACTTTACCACTCTTTAATAAGGAGAGTAAATGAGCTTTGATATATCCGTAGAACTCGATAAAGTCATCTATGCAACCCACCATGATCCCTTTGTGGTCCTTGGTCTCCATGTGCTTGAACATGACCCATCCTGCGCCGTTATTCGTACCTTCTTACCCTTAGCAGATTCGGTGAAACTTGTTTCGGGTGGTGTGAAGCAAGACATGTACAAGATGCGGGAGGAAGGATTATTTGAACTTGTCATTGCCAACTACAAGGAAGGATACACCTACCATTTTGAAGCACTTTGTCCCAATAATACCATCCGCAGCCTTGAGGATCCCTACCGCTTTCTGCCCCAACTCTCTGAATATGACTGCCACCTCTACGCTAAGGGCAATCATTATGAAATTTACAATAAATTAGGAGCTCACCCCACCACCATTGATGGTGTTTCCGGCACCATCTTTAGGGTTTGGGCTCCATCAGCCAAACGGGTTTCAATCATCGGTGACTTTAATTACTGGGATGGTCGTGTCCACCAGATGCGGGTCATTGGTGATTCAGGAATATGGGAGTTGTTTCTGCCCGGAATCAGTAAGGGTGAGATATATAAATATGAAATACTCAGCGAAAACAATTCCCTCCTTGAAAAGGCCGACCCATACCAGTTTTTTGGCGAACTAAGACCTAAAACTGCTTCGGTGGTCTGGGGAACTGAGGACGATTATGTCTGGCGGGATGAGACATGGTTAAAAAAACGCAAGGAAACCTCCATCTATCAAAAGCCCATGTCCACCTACGAGGTACACCTTGCCTCCTGGCAGCGTGACCCGAGTAATCCTGCCCGTTTCCTCTCCTACCGGGAAATTGCCGCAACTCTTGTGCCGTATGTCAAAAAAATGGGCTTTACCCACATCGAAATTTTACCGGTCACCGAGCATCCCCTTGATGAATCCTGGGGTTATCAGGTTTCCGGCTATTTTTCTGTCACCTCCAGAATGGGCACGCCACAGGATTTCAAGTATCTTGTCGATGAATGTCATGCTAGTGGCATTGGCGTGATCCTCGACTGGGTTCCATCTCACTTCCCCGCTGATGGTCACATCCTGGGACGTTTTGACGGCACCGCTCTATACGAACACGATGACCCCCGCCAGGGAGAGCATCCTGACTGGAAAACTCTGATTTTCAACTATGGTCGCAAGGAAGTCGCCAATTTCCTTATGGCCAGCGCTTTTTTCTGGATTGAGGTGTACCACATTGATGCCATCCGCATGGATGCGGTGGCTTCAATGCTCTACCTTGATTACGGCAGGAATGAGGGCGAATGGATTCCCAATCAGTATGGCGGCAAGGAAAATATCGAAGCCATTGAATTTATCCGCCACTTGAACTCCATAATGGGCCAGCGCTATCCTGATGTAGCAATGATCGCAGAAGAATCCACCTCATTTTATGGTGTCTCCAAGCCTGCCGACCAGGGAGGTCTGGGGTTTGGCTTTAAGTGGAATATGGGCTGGATGAATGACATGCTGAACTATTTCAGCCGGGATCCTATCTACAGAAAGCATCATCATAACTCACTAACCTTTTCACTTCTCTACGCCTTTAGTGAAAACTTTATACTTCCCCTCTCCCATGATGAAGTCGTGCATGGCAAAAAATCATTACTCTCGAAGATGCCGGGGGACAGATGGCAACAATTTGCCAATTTAAGACTGTTATACTCCTTTCTCTGGACTCACCCAGGTAAAAAGCTCCTGTTTATGGGGGGAGAGTTTGCCCAGATCAACGAGTGGAACTGCAAGACAAGCCTAGACTGGCATCTGGCAGAGCAGGAGGAGGCCCATAGCCAAATGCAAACATATGTCAGTGATTTAAATAAGGTTTACCAAGAGACTCCAGCCCTTTGGCAAAAAGATTTTGACCCTGATGGTTTTCGCTGGATGGACTTTAAGGATGTAAATCGCTCGATTATCTCATTTGCAAGGTTTGCCAATGATCCCAAGAATCATGTGGTGGTACTTCTCAATATGACTCCTGAGGTCATCTACGACTACCCGCTCGGGGTTCCAGAGAAAACAGACTATATTGAGATATTCTGTTCGGATCAGGCCGGATATGGTGGAAGTGGCATCACCAATCCCAATGTCAAACAGATCATCAATGAACCTTACGCCGAAGCAGACCAACATATTTTGGTTGCAGTTCCACCACTTAGTGGCATTATACTAAAACCCGTGTATAAATAAATTAGCGGTTTTTTTTTTGGGGGGGGGGGGAGTATGCCAGCACTAAATCGTGATAAACTAAAAAAAGTTCTCCTCTGGGTCAATGAATGCCTGGAGGAAGACCCGTTACTGTCACTCAATGAAACATTTCATAAGGCCGAGATCCATTTTGATCTTACCCCAAAGGAATGCGAGTTTATCGAAAGAAATTTCACACAACCGGGCAAAAAAAAGTAGGCAGCAACTGCTTTTTCCGCCAATAATTCCCAGTCGCTCCTTCCGTCCTCTTTTTAATCTGAGTCATACGGAACATGCAGTCAAGACTCAATGTTAAGGTAAACCACATGGATATGGAACGTATCTTTCAAACAGCTCTGTCCGAAAAACAAAAAGAAGAGGTAGAGGTAACGGAAGTTGATTCATGGACTGTTATTCTTGAACTTGCGGCAAAGACCATCAAATTTAAGCTCAGCGTGGACGAGTGTCGTGAAAGACGTACTATCTCCTGGCTCAATCACCCCTCCACCCAGGTTACGGAAAAGTATGTCCCCCTCTACCGAGGGTTCAGGCAGCTACGTGACGCTGATATTATCATTGACGAGCAGAAGATACTCTCCTACGACACCTATTATATTGATATGAATGAAATCATCTTTGCCAAGGATGAGTTTCATAAAATGGGCGATAACGATCAGACTCAAGCCATTAACAAGAAACGGGTAACCCCGGATGGAATTGAGATTATCACCAGGTCAGTAGCGGGGAATATTTACCACATCAATGGCCATGTATACCAGTTTAACGCGGCTCTTGGCCAAAACCAGTTTATCCCCATGACCAATGTCCTGGTTAAAAAACTTGATGATTTCAGCCCGGAATCTCAAAATAATGCCCCTAGCTTTTGCCCATTTCTGGCCTTAAACCGCAATTACATTGAAGGTTTTTCGGTGTTATTTAAGGGCAGTAAAGGGGTTTAGATTCAGCAATATTCAGTAGCACTCTACAAATATGCCGTAAGCCACTTGCCATACCTGCCAACCAACCCACTCCAAGAAAATTTATCTGTGAGCGCCCGGCTGTTGCAGGCGGGAAGATCATCCCGGTGCAGGCATAAATGGCGCATTTTTTGAAATAAATCCCCCGCCGATTTATACAAATACTCAGACGCAAATAATTCCGGATAAGACAAACGTTTGGGCAGAAGGGGGCTGCATCCTGAGCGAACCGCCTCAATTACCGCCATACCGTAAAACTCATGATTTGCCGTTGACACCACCACATCGGCCTCTTTTAACAGGGAGAGATAGGCTGTCCGGTCTTTGGCATAGCCAAAATGGCGAATATGTTGGCCCAGTAGGTCACGCGCCTGGTCGAACACCTCGGGATAGCGCTGGAAGGACTGGCCCATGACAAGAAGGTTGAAGGGGATGTCTTTTTTAGCCAGCTTAAAGAAGGGCGCAAAGAAGCCCTGGGGATTTTTATCATACTCCCAGCGGTGATTCCAAACAAAGGTGGTCACCTTTCCCCGCTCCGGTTGAGCGATTCCATCCAGTTCCGTAAAATCCATCCCCGGATAGAGAACCCGCGATTTTTGTTTGATGTCCTCGACCCCGTGCAAAGGCATATCAGGGGCACGTTTTTCAATCCCCAGGCATCCCTTCAGGAAGGTGGTCAGATTATAGTCTGAATTAAAGGCCAGGCCATTTGAGGCCAGGGCCGACATATAGTTAATAATCCCATACTGGCCATCATCCCCACCCTTATGTTGCACCGGATAGGCAAATTGATTTTCATGGAAATAGGTGAGGATAGGAGTGTCTTGTACCCAGGATGGAGCAAGGCCACGCAGGCAGGCAACATCTATAAAGGTCGAGCAGAGAATGATATCGACATGGCGTGTTGCCGGTAATTGCGCTGCGACAAAGGGGGCTGCCATGCGCATACGCCACTTCCATTTGCGGGCCGGAAGGGTCAAAAAAATGAACTCAAACGACGGCAGATGTCGTTTGAGTTCATTTAAAAAAATCTTATGGGACCCCCCATAATAGGGTTCTACAACAAGAACCCTGATCTGCTTAGTAGTTTTTGTCAGCATAAGCCAGCCAACCGCCAGCCCGCACCAGCTCCTTGTCAAAAGAGTTCAGTTTAAAGGCAAAGTCAAGGCTCTTGCCCCCGCCTGTGCCTTGTAGGGTTTCTTTTTCAAGATCAACGGTAATTTCCACTGCACTTCCCAGACTAAAAAGCAGATCAATATCGCTAGGGGCAAGTTCAATGGCAAGCATGCCGCAGTTGAACATATTCTGTCTGAAGATACGGGAAAAACCCTCAGCAATAACAACGTTAATATCATTGACCTCAAAGACCCAAACCGCATGTTCACGGGATGACCCGCAACCAAAATTATTGCGGGTAACAATTATCTGTGCCTTGTCCACATCACTCTTTGGGCTTAAACCAGCTAGTTTAAGATCTTCAAGGACAAAGGGGCCAAGATCAACTTTGGAATTTTCAGTAAGGTATTTGGCAGGGATGATTTCGTCAGTATTAATATCATCACGATCAAGAAAGAGCGTTGCGCCACTAAATTTTTTCATAAGTTCTACCTATTATTAAACTACAATTTGTCTGTTTTTTTTATCATCAGTTAAGCAATTGCATGGACATAAAACCGGCAAGAATTGTTATTTGTCTCCGCTTGTGGCAGAAAAAAGTCTTGATTCCCTAAGTTCACTGCGTCAAAAATGCATCTCGTGAATTCTCACTGAAACAAGGTACATTGTTGCCTCCGTTCACTAAGAGGTAAGCGAACCTGTGAGACTCCAAAATACTACGATAAACAACAATTCTTTCCTCTGCAGGTAAGCGTAGACTCCGGGAGTCTAACTGGACATTACTGATTTCTTATAACACACGATGATCGGTGATAAACCCTTTAACCCCGGCAGCAGCGGCAGACCTAGGGCTCATCAAATGAACCATCCCACCCTTGCCCATCCGACCATTGAAATTCCGATTCGTAGTTGAGGCGCACACCTCACCTTTGGCTAGAACGCCGTTACTCATACCAAGACAGGCTCCACAGGTGGGGTTGGTAACACAAAAACCTGCATCCATAAAAATCTTAATTAATCCCTCTTCCATGGCAGTGGAATACACAAGCGGCGTTGCCGGGGCAAGAATACCGCGCACAGAAGGTGCCAGTTTATGCCCCTTTAAAACCGCCGCCGCCTCCCGCAGATCAGAGATCCTGCCATTGGTACAGGAACCGATATACACCTGATCCACCGGAGTCCCTTCAAGCTCCACCACAGTCTTAACTTCATCCGGCTTAAAGCCATAGGTTGCATGGGGGATAAGGTCTGAGACATCAAAGGTAAGTTCATCCGCATAGACAGCATCTGGATCAGAATGCCATTTTTCAAAATCACTAACCGCATCATCTATGCTGGTGTACTGATCCTTGATAAAGGGGTAGAGATACTCTGCCGTCACCCGATCAGGCATACAGACACCACAGGTACCACCGGCCTCTATGGCCATATTACACAGGGTCATCCGCGACTCCATGTCCATCCGCTCCACCACCTCACCACAAAATTCCATCACCTTGTCGGTGGCGCCATTAACCGTGAGTTCCTTAATTATATACAGAATAACGTCCTTGGCAAAGACGCCTACTGGCAGTGTGCCGACGATATTGATCTTCATGGTTTGCGGCAAACGAAAGGCACACACTCCCTTCAGGATACCAACCTCAAGATCAGTGGTACCCACCCCAGCGGCAAAGGCTCCAAAGGCACCATGGGTACAGGTGTGTGAATCACCCATAATAATGGTATAACCAGGTCTGACAAATCCCTTCTCGGGGAACAGGGCATGGCACACCCCGTTTTGACCAACATCAAAAAAGTCCTTGATCTTGTTACGCTTGGCCCAATCACGCAGAATCTTGGCCTGCATGGCTGTTTTGGAATCCTTCGATGGTGTTACATGATCAATTACAACCTTGATCTTGTCAGGATCAAACACCCGATCAAGCCCACGCTCGACGAGATCATTGATGGCAATGGGTGTCGTAATCTCATGGCACATCACAACATCAAGATCAAGCACCACATTGTCGTCTGAGGGAGCATCTCGCAGGTGGCTTGCAAATATTTTTTCGGATATAGTTTTTCCCATAGTAGTAACTCCACACCTAGTTTATAGAAGGTATATAATCTGTTAGATTTGTATCATTTGAATTCAGCGTGTATTATCTACCACAATGGCATCTATTTTTCTAGGCTTAGTCCGTAAAACGAGTATAATAATCGGGCTGCCTTCCCATAAAAACAATTTCCATTCTACCCAGTTAGAGACTCTTGAAACAATCCATTTCAGATCCGATCATAACCATCCTTACCGAGGATTTTCCTGCCCACACCAAGCTTTGGGATATCGCCCTTGATGTGGAACAACTCTACCAGGGCAAATGGCCAGAATTTGAAGCCTGTGAGGCTCCGTACCATAATTTCCACCATGCTCTGGATGTAACCCTTGCTGCCCTTAGAATGGCCAGTGGCTGGAATAAAAAGCATCCTGACAAAAACCTTTCCGAGCAAGGTATTACAGCCCTTATGATCGCCAGTCTCTTTCATGATTCTGGCTACATCAAGGATCGGGGAGACCGGGAGGGGTCTGGGGGCAAATACTCCTTTGCTCATACCACTCGTAGCAAGAATACCTGTGCTTTATACCTGCAACAGCATGACTACCCTACCCCTCTTGGTAATATCGTTTTAAATATTATTGAAACAACAGATTTTAACGCTTTACCCGACCTTCAGGTCTACCTGAACACTGAAGAGTCCATCATTGCCAAAATAGTCGCCACTGCTGACCTTATTGCCCAGATGGCTGATATTGAATATATGGAACACCTAAAAGATCTCTATGAAGAGTTCTGTGAGGCCTATGTCTTCCTTGGCAAACCACAACTGGCAGCCCAGGGAGTACGCATATTTGACAGCTTCGAAGAACTTCTCTCAGCCACCACAAGCTTCTACCAGGACATTGTCCTGCCTCGTCTGGAATTTCTGGGACGCATGGATCAATACCTCATCGCCTATTTTGCTGAAGGGCGCAATCCCTACCTTGAAAATATCATAGCCAATCTCTCAGCCCAGATGCAGGCCGGACAGGTGAAGTGGCAGAGACTTGGTGAAATTCTCCAGGAACTTGATTTCGTCAGTAAAGACACCCTCGATATCGCTCTGGCAACCCAGAAGAAACAGATTTCGGGGGACAATGACAGGACTCCCGCCCTAACGGGCACCGCCTTGCAGGATAGTCTCTTTCACTGGGCAAACAACAATCCAGCCTCACGCCAACTGGGTGACATCCTCATGCAGATGAAGGCGGTGAACCCGGCCAGTCTACGTCTGGGGATTTTGTCGCAACTCCTACCCGAGAGTCTCCTTGCCAGCCTGAGTCGTGAAGAACTTATCTTCCTCCTGCATATCTCCATGATCGTCCAGAATACAAAACAGGATCAATGGGTCTTCAACCAGGTCATGCAGATGATTAATGAGGCCATCGGTTGCAAAAAAACAGTATTGTATCTTGCCAATAGTGAACAAAACGAACTGGTCTGTGCCCTTTTTGCAGGGGGAGAAGAAGAACCCCGGAAAATTCTCAGGATGGACAAGGGCCTTTCTGGCTGGGTCTACTCCCATGGGCGCACAGCATTTTTACAAAAAGGCATGATAATCGCCCATGACACTTCCCCCAAAGACACTAAAATAATTGATGATATCGGCTCTCTGCTTGGTATTCCTCTCTATATTAATGGTGTTATTGTCGGTGTTTTAGAGTTATCAGACAAAATCTCCAATCATTTCACCCCCCATGATGCTGATATCATGACGGTGGTTGCCCATATCCTCGCCGGACTTTTACGGACAGTGAGCCATGATTATGCGATTCAAGTAACTGATGATAATAATGAAAATTAAAATTTTAGTACTGCTGCTTACAGCATTCCTCTCCCACTCGCAAACCGCGCAAGCCGTCCATGGTGTTTCCATTGATGGCAATTTAAAGTACCCCGCCAACTTTGATCATTTTGCCTATACTTCAAATAATGCCAAACAGGGCGGACATCTCACCCTACATGGACTTGGCAGTTTTGACAAATTCAACCCGTTCACCTTAAAAGGCGTTGCCCCGGATGGCTTGCAACAACTAAGCTTCGACTCTCTAACCGTGGCCAGCATGGATGAACCTTTTGCCCGCTATGGACTTATCGCCCAAGACATCGACCTTGCAGATAACGGTTTGTCCATGCTTATCACCATAAATAAAAAAGCAACATTCTCCGATGGCAGTCCAATCACTGCAGATGATGTGGCTTTTTCACTCTCCATCCTTAAATCTGATGAGGCCCACCCGTTTTACTCCAGTTATTTTCAGGATGTTGAGCGGACTGAAGTTATTGATAGGCAGCATATCCGTTTTTTCTTTAAAAGAGCCAGTAGAGAAGTCCATATTATTGCCTGTGAACTGCCTATCTTCTCCAAAACATTTTACACAAACCATCCTTTTGCCGAGGAAGGTTTCACCATACCTGTTACCTCAGGGGCCTACACCATAGAGAGCTATAGCCTCGGTAAAAATATCACCTACAAGAAAAACAAAAACTACTGGGCGACCGATCACCCCACCCGCAAAAACAGTTTTAATTTCGCCACCATCACCTATAAATTTTATAAAGACCAGATTATCTCTGTGGAGGCCTTCAAGGCCCATGATTATGACTTTATGGCCGTTAATATTGCCAAACAATGGGTACGTGATATGCGTGGCCCAAAGTTTGATTCCGGCGAGATCCAGAAACATTACCTTGAACATAAACTCAATGCCGGGATGCAGGGATTTGTGTTTAATACCCGCCGGGGTCTGTTTAAAGATCCGAGGGTGCGGCGGGCACTGGGGCTTGCCTTTGATTTCACCTGGACTAATAACGCCTTGTTTTTTGGGCAATATACTCAGAGCTATTCCTATTTCAGCAACTCCATCTATGCCGCCCCCGGACTGCCAAGCCCGGAAGAACTAACACTTCTAGATAAGTTCAAGGATGAGTTACCCTCCGAGGTGTTTACCACCCCCATTACTCCAGTATCAACCGCTAGAAAAGGCCAGTTACGCCAGAACCTGCGTCTTGCCAAAAAACTATTGCATGAGGCGGGCTGGAATTACACCGATGGCGCTCTACGCAACCAGAAAGGACAACCATTCACCTTCGAAATTATGCTGTCCTCCCCCTCCTTTGAGCGGGTAATGGCCCCCTTTGCCGGAAACCTTGAACGGCTTGGCATTAAAGCAACCTATCGCACCCTGGATATGGCCCTCTATGTTCGCAATATGCGTCAGTTTGATTTTGATATGATGGTGACAGTCTACGGTCAATCACAGTCACCCGGCAACGAACAACGCTCCATGTGGACCAGTGAATCTGCCAGTCAACAAGGTTCCCGCAATTACGCCGGAGTAAATAGCCGGGCCATAGATTTTCTGGTTGAAGAAATTATTCATGCCAAAGATCAACAGGCTCTTACCGCAGCCTGCCGAGCCCTTGACCGTGTCCTTTGGTACGGCTATTATGTGATCCCAAACTGGTATGCTCCAGCCCACCGGGTGGTATATTGGCATAAATTTTCCATGCCAAAAACAAAACCGCTCTACTATTCGACCTTCGACATTCTTATGACCTGGTGGCAAAAAGATTAAACCTTTTCCCCCTTTACCCTTTGACCATCAATGTCCATGATAAGTTATATACTGCGTAGACTCCTTCTTATGATCCCCACAATTTTTGGGATCATGATCATTACCTTCAGCGTCACCCAGTTTGTCCCAGGCGGGCCGGTGGAGCGGATGATTGCCGAGCTTGAATCTGGTGCTGGGCATGGTGGGGAAGTTACTGCTATCCGCACGACCTACCAGGGGAGCCGAGGGCTTGATGAGACCAAGGTTGAACGGATCAGGCAGATGTACGGCTTTGACAAACCACCTGTTGAACGTTTCTTCACCATGATGAAGAACTATCTCGTTTTTGACCTTGGTGACAGTTATTACCACCATGCCTCGGTTTTCTCCTTGCTGATCTCCAAATTGCCAGTATCCATGTCCCTTGGTTTCTGGTCGTTTATCATTACCTATGGGGTATGTATCCCCCTGGGGATCAAAAAAGCCGTAAAGGATGGCAGCCGTTTTGATTTTATCACTTCAACCCTTATTCTAGTGGGTTACGCCATCCCCGGTTTTGTCCTGGCCATTCTCCTTATCGTCTTTTTTGGTGGTGGTAACTTCTGGAACATCTTTCCCCTTAGGGGACTTGTCTCCGATAATTTTAACGAATTATCCCTGTATAAACAAATTCTTGACTATCTTTGGCACATGGTTTTGCCGGTAATCTCCATGTCGGTGTCTTCCCTTGCCATCATGACCCTGCTCACCAAGAACTGTTTCCTTGAGGAGATGCACAAGCAGTATGTCACAACAGCAAGGGCCAAAGGGGTATCTGAAAACAGGATTCTCTACGGGCATGTTTTCAGAAATGCCATTATCCCCCTGATTACCGGATTCCCAGGGGCCTTTATTATGGCTTTTTTCACCGGCAGCCTCCTCATTGAAACGATCTTTTCCCTGGATGGTATGGGCCTTCTATCCTATGAGTCCATCCTGAATCGGGACTATCCAGTGGTACTTGGCACCCTCTACATCTTTTCCATTTTAGGCCTTGTGGCCCGTTTACTCTCCGACATCAGCTATGTTCTGGTCAATCCGCGCATCACCTTTGATGCCAGTGACCATTAAGGTTAAGCAATGACATCAGCTCATTTCCATAAATTTAAACGTAATAAACGGGGCTATTATTCCCTCATTTTATTTGCAATCATCTTTCTTCTCAGCCTGGGCGCAGAGTTTCTCAGTAATGATAAACCATTTATCGTAAGGTATAACGGCAACTACTATCTTCCCTACCTGCATACCTACCCGGAAACCACCTTTGGTGGTGATTTTGCAACCCCAACCGACTACCGTGACCCGTATATCCTTGAAAAGCTAAATCACAAGCCAAACTTTGCCATTTTCCCAGTCAATCCCCATAGCTATAAATCCATTAATTACGCCCTCGATGTCCCGGTACCATCGCCCCCGACAATGGTTAACCTTCTGGGGACTGATGATCGTGGCCGTGACGTGCTGGCCCGTTTACTGTACGGATTCCGCCTCTCCGTGCTCTTTAGCTTTGCCCTTACTGCAATCAGTACGGTGGTCGGCATTAGCATTGGCGCTCTTATGGGTTTTTTGGGTGGGAAGACTGATCTCATCGGTCAACGCCTGATAGAAATATGGAACTCCATGCCAGCCCTCTACCTACTTATTATCTTTGCGACCATATTCACCCCGTCTATCTGGCTACTACTAATCCTCCTGTCACTCTTTAGCTGGATCGGCCTATCAGATTATGTCCGAGCTGAGTTTCTCCGCTCACGGAACCTTGATTATGTAACTGCGGCCCGGGCCATGGGGGTATCAAACCTGGTTATTATGTATCGCCACCTCCTGCCAAACGGTATGACTCCGGTGATTACCTTTCTACCCTTTGCCCTATCCGGGGCCATTGTCTCCCTGACAAGCCTAGATTTTCTGGGACTTGGGGTACCAGCCCCCACCCCGAGCCTTGGTGAGCTTCTCGCTCAAGGTAAGGCCAATATTGACGCCTGGTGGATTTCCCTGTCCACCTTTGCAGTTCTAGTGGTGACCCTGGTTCTGTTAATTTTTATTGGCGAAGCTCTGCGTGAAACCTATGACCCCCGAAAAAAATAGCGACATGGACAATACCATGCTCAGCATAAAAGATTTTAATGGCTGGTTTTCTTCTGCCCCAGGCCCGGTGCAGGTTCTAGATGATATTACCCTTGCCATCGGCAACAACGAGACGGTAGCCCTGGTCGGTGAGTCCGGCTCCGGCAAATCTGTGCTGGCCCACTCTATCTTGAGACTCCTTGACCATGAAGGGTTTAGCGGATCTGGTTCCATCCGGTTCCAAAATGAGGAACTTACCACTCTTAAGGATGATGATATTCGTAAACTGCGGGGGCATGACATTTCCATGATCTTCCAGGAACCCATGACCTCCCTAAACCCGGTGCAGACCATCGGCGATCAGGTTATAGAGCCTCTTATTCTTCACCAGGGCATGGATAGGGAAACAGCTCAGCAACAAGGTATTGAGCTTCTCAAACAAACAGGACTGCCAAACCCGGCAGAAAAGATGCGGGTTTACCCCCATCAACTCTCAGGCGGCCAGCGCCAGCGGGTTATGATTGCCATGGCCCTTGGCTGTAACCCGCAGCTTCTTATTGCCGATGAACCGACAACCGCCCTTGATGTCACTATTCAGGCCCAGATTCTAGCCTTGCTTGGAGAGTTAAAACGAACCCGGAATATGTCCATTCTGCTAATCACCCATGACCTTAATATGGTAAGGGGGTTCGCCGACCGGGTATATATCATGCGCCAGGGTAAGATTGTCGAGCAGGGGGAAACTGCAACAATCTTTACAAGTCCCACAAAAACCTATACAAAACAGTTACTTGATGCCATTCCCACAACCATCCAAAAGAGTCGCACCGGGACAAAGGATATTCTCGTTATTAAAAACCTGCGCTGTTATTTTCCGGTACTGCACGGTTTTTTTAAACGCAAGGTTGCTGAAATAAAGGCGGTGGACGACATTTCCCTCACCATCAAGACAGGCACAACCTATGGCATTGTTGGCGAATCTGGCTCCGGCAAATCAACCTTGGGCTACTCCCTTCTGCGTCTTTTAAAATCGACAGGATCTATCATCTATCGGGGCATTGACCTGCAACACTGTTCAGCCAGAGAAATGCGCAGATTGCGATCTGAACTACAAATAGTCTTCCAGGACCCATTCTCCTCCCTCTCACCGAGAATGACTATTGGCAGTATTATCAATGAAGGGCTTGCAATCCACACAGGCAAGAATAAAAGAGAACGCCAGGAAAAAATAGCTGCTCTGCTTGAGGAGGTTGGTCTTGAACCAACCATGATCGACCGCTATCCCCATGAGTTCTCGGGGGGCCAGCGCCAACGCATTGCAATCGCCAGGGCCATCGCCCTAAAACCAAAGCTCATCGTCCTCGATGAGCCAACGTCAGCCCTGGATATGACAATACAGGCCCAGATCGTTGATTTACTCCGGGAACTCCAGGATAAGTACAATATTTCATATCTCTTTATCTCCCACGATCTACGCATGGTAAGGGCATTAGCTGATGAAATTGCGGTGATGAAAGACGGCAAAATTGTTGAATCAGGCCTCGCCTCTAAGCTCTTCGCAAGACCAAGCCATCCCTACACCAAGGCGCTTTTTAAGGTGGCCTTTGGCGAATAGATATATGTCTTGTTCGCCTAACCTCTACGAGATTAGAGTAAGCTTGTCCTTGTCATACAACTCTTCCAGAAGAGTGATGTTTTCCTGAACTCCCTTACCCATAAGAACCACGATTTCATCCAGTCTAGCCGGAGTCTCATGGTTAAATGTCTGGATAACGGATTTAGGCACACCTTTGCCGGGCAGCTTAATCAAAAAACTATCCAGTTTACTTGTTTTTTGTATTTTATCATTCAAGACAGAGATACGTTCTTTAATCTCATCAACCTCAGCAATTCTCCCGAAGAAAAGGTGTGGCATTATGCCCCCTGCTAAAAACAACTGGGCAATTGTAGCAGGTTTTCCCAGAGTGGCAATTATTTTATGCCAAAAAGATACCTGGCTCGAATTACTGACCGGGTGTTTTTTGAGTAAAACACCATCTGTTACAGACTGGCAATCCATAACAATCTCAGAAACTTCCTTGACACTAACCATGTTATTTTAATATTAATGATAATTACTTATCATAGTTTTTGATCTATTCAGAGTGGACATAATTTTACAAAAAGGGGAAAACATGAAAAATTCAGTCACAGGAACAGTATTGGCCTTATCCTTATTCGTGCTGCTCACTGGCAGTTTAGCGGGTTGCGTTGGTAGCAGTAGCAATAAAGACAAAGATGTTCTTATTTTACCCAAAGGGCATAAACAGATGACTGCTGAAGAACATGAGAAAATGCATGCCGGTGGACATGACCGAAGCCTGGGGAAACGGTGTATCTATGACTCTGAGACGGACAAGTTTTATTGTAATTTCCCTAAAGGCAAATAACTCAAGTCTGACCCAACTAGCGTCAATAAAAAAAGGCCACCTCCGCAAGGAGATGGCCTTTTTTTATTGTCCTTGAAAAAGCTTTAGATCAGGGAGCAATACCCATCTCTTTTTCTTTCTCGTGGACGGCGTAACGAGTTTTTACCGCCGTATCAGGAATAAGACTCATGGAATCAATACCAAGTTCAACGAGGAAGGTGGCAAACTCCGGAAAGTCGGATGGTCCCTGACCACAGATACCGATTTTCTTGTTGAGACGTTTGGCGGTTTTAATGACCATACGAATCATATCCTTCACGGCTTCATCACGTTCATCGGCAATACCAGCAATCAGTCCTGAGTCACGATCCATACCGTATGTCAGCTGGGTCAAATCGTTAGAGCCAATGGAGAAACCATCGAAAATTTCAGCAAAGGCTTCGGCAGAAATCACATTACTTGGGATCTCACACATAACGTACAGTTCAAGGCCATTCTCACCCTGGACAAGCCCACAATCTTTCATAACCTCGATAACCTTACGCCCCTCATCCGGGGTACGGCAGAAAGGAACCATGAGTTTGATATTGTTCAGACCCATATCATTCCGCGCCTTCTTAAGGCCTTCACATTCAAGTTCGAAGGCTGGTCTATACTTGGGATCATAATAACGGGAAGCTCCACGCCAACCGATCATAGGATTCTCTTCTTCTGGCTCATAGAACCTGCCACCGATAAGGTTTGCATATTCATTGCTCTTAAAATCAGAGAGACGGACAATAACATCCTTGGGATAGAAAGCCGCAGCGATACGCCCAACACCCTCAGCGACCTTATCAATAAAGAATTGCTTCTTATCGGGATATGCCGCTGTTCTTGCGTCAATGAGTTTTACAACCTTCTGCTTTTCAGGATCATCAGATGCCTTTAACTCCTCGTAATTCATAAGGGCAAGGGGATGAATACCGATGTGAGAGTTAATGATAAACTCCTCACGGGCAAGGCCAACACCATCATTGGGAATCTGACATTCAGTAAATGCCTTTTCGGGGATGGCAAGGTTCATCATGATCTTGGTTTTTGTTGCAGGAACCTCACCAAGGTCAAGTGTTTCAACTTCAAAATCAAGAATCCCGTCATAAACATAACCGGTCTCACCTTCAGCAGAAGAGACGGTTATAGCCTGACCATCCTTGATTTTAGAATCACCATCAACGGTACCAATAACACAAGGGATACCAAGTTCGCGGGAGATAATCGCCGCATGACAGGTACGTCCACCACGGTTGGTAACGATGGCAGAGGCAATCTTCATGATTGGTTCCCAGTCAGGATCGGTCATATCTGTGACCAGAACTTCACCCTTCTTGAAGGTATGAATGTCAGCAACATCAGCAAGAACATGGGCCTTACCCTGACCAATTTTGGCACCAACCGCAAGACCTTCAACAACTATATTTCCGGCCTCTTTAAGCTTAAAGGTTTCCATAACAGACTTGTTGGCCTGGGAGTGAACGGTCTCAGGCCGGGCCTGAACGATAAAAAGTTCACCGGTTCCGACCTTGTCGCCGTCACCATCCTTGGCCCACTCGATATCCATGCCCTTGCCATAATGGTCTTCAATAATACAAGCCCATTTAGCAAGTTTAAGAATCTCGTCATCACTAATAACATAACAATCACGTTCTGCTTGACTGGTCTCAATATTTTTTACCGGCTCCGGAATAGATGGATCGTTATCATAAACCATCTTGATTTCCTTGGTGCCAACCTTCTTGGACACGATAGGAGACTTGCCCTCTTTGAGGGTTGGTTTGAACACATAATATTCATCAGGGTTTACTGCACCCTGCACGACATTTTCACCAAGTCCCCAGGCACCGGTAATAAAAACGGCATCTTCAAAACCGGACTCGGTGTCGATGGAGAAAAGAACACCGGAGGAGGAAGAGTCTGAACGAACCATCTTTTGAATAGTGATGGAAAGATAAACATCAAACTGACCATATCCCTGATGCTGACGATAGGAAATAGCACGATTGGTAAACAGGGAGGCGAAACAGTTACGACAGTTATCAATAATTGCATCGTAACCGTGAATGTTCAGATAGGTCTCCTGCTGACCGGCAAATGATGCATCCGGAAGATCTTCGGCAGTGGCAGAGGAGCGCACAGCAACATCAACATTCTCACCATACTTCTCTTCCATCTTCTTGTATGCTTCGATGATAGCATTGCGTAAGTCATCTGGAAATTCAGCAGTACGAATGATGTTACGCACCTTCTCACCCCGCTCACGCAGGTTATGCATATCTTCAATATCAAGATCGGCAAGGACGTCGCGAATCGCTTGCTCAACACCGGCCTCTTTAAGCAGATATCGATAGGAGTAAGCAGTAATGGCAAAGCCGTACGGTACGGAAACGCCCTTATCAGTCAAATGTTGGTACATCTCACCAAGGGAAGCATTCTTTCCACCAACCAGTGGGACATCTTCAATACCGATTTCATCAAACCAGAGGATAAAAGCGTCGTCATGTTTCTCTGCCATCTGTTAACTCCTAGGGGATCATTAAAATGTTTATCAAGAATAGACTGGCTTGAGGGCTTGCCCCTGCCAAGTCTAAAATTTATGAATTAAAACTACAGTCTATCTTTGTTGTGTAAGCCCTTATTCATATAGCTAATCTTGGTTTTATGGTCAACCAAAACCTGCTAAAGGGTTACGCTTTTTGGCAGAACCCACCCCTAGCAACACCATAAAGCTTTCTTTTCTACTGAAAAGACATTATTTCATGCAGATAGCAAATATAACTATGGCGGTTTGTTTTTTCTCATTTCCCTGTAAAAGCAGGTAGACATACCCGCCCAGCGGGCAGAAACAAACTTTGCTATTGTTTCCAGAGCATTACATATTTATCTGCCCTGATTTACCGACAAA
Source organism: Deltaproteobacteria bacterium (assembly GCA_024277655.1). Classification (GTDB taxonomy): domain Bacteria; phylum Desulfobacterota; class Desulfobulbia; order Desulfobulbales; family SURF-16; genus JAJRUT01. The sequence goes on from JAJRUT010000054.1 coordinate 50,341, forward strand.
ATAATGGACAATTATACCATTTTTCAATACCGTAAAACATTCAGGCATTAACAATCATTTAACGCGCGGAAAGACCAATGACCTTAACACTCTTGCAGGAAAAAATCTCAGTAATCAGCAACTCCCCCACGAATCAGGATGATTATTTTGAGCTGATCAAGGAAATCATAAGGCTCAAGAGAACAGTGCCAAGGTCAAATGCCGAACGAACCCAGTTAAGCCAGTTGCTGGCAAAAGTTTACAAATGCGTTGATCATGAGATCGTTAATAACAAAAACAGGCCCGTTAACCAGATTAAATTTGGCACCAGCGGTTGGCGTGGCATTATAGGCAAAGATTTTACAAATCACACCGTCCAGATTGTCACCCTGGGTATTATTAAAATGTATGAACAACTAGACCACTATGACACGCTTTCTGCTGATTTGGGCGTTAACTCCTTCAGTGAGGCAAAACAGAGGGGTGTTGTGGTTGGTCACGACAACCGTTTTGGGGGGGAGCGGTTCGCTAAAAGCGTTTGCAACACCCTGACCCATGCCGGATTTACCGTCTATTTTGGCGGCGAATCCACCACAGGGGCATTGTCGGCAGCAATACTTGGTTTAAAGGCGGCCTTTTCGATTAACCTTACTCCAAGCCACAACCCCCTTGAATATGCCGGTTTCAAGTTTAATGCAAGCGATGCCGGCCCCGCGTCAGCCTCCCTAACCCAACAAATATCCTTGAACAGCAACCTGCTCTTACAAGACAATAAAACCTGTGATATAGCAGGTAATTCAGCCCTTCTTCAGCCCTGTGACACCCTGTCCTTCTGGCAAAATCTTGTTGCAGCCAATAAACAGTTTCACACCATTGATCCTGAGCAGATCATGACTAAACTCCAGAAAAGCAACGATTTTATTCTGGTTGTCGACCCCGTTCATGGCGCATCCAGAACGCAAATCAAAACATTGCTGTCTGGCCTTCGCAGTGATCAGGTAATTTATCTCAGGGATGAGGCCGATGTGACATTTGGCGGCATTGCCCCCGAACCATCCACCAAAAATATGGAAATGATTACCGATCTTCTGGCCCAGCGCCGTGAAAGGCTTAAACTTGGGGTTATTCTTGACCCGGACGGCGATCGCATCCGTTTTACCGATGGTGTAACCGAGATTAATATGAACTATTTTGGCGCCATGGCCTACCACTTCCTCCATGAGAAACATGGATTGTCGGGCATGGTGGCAAAATCTGTAGCCACCAGCAATCTTGCCAACAAACTTGCCTCAGACTTTAATGAGGAGGTCTTTGAGCCACGGGTCGGTTTCAAGGAATTTAAACCTGTCGTTAATTCGGCCCTCGTCTGCTTTGAAGAATCAGACGGAATCACCATCACCCATCACACTCCGGAAAAAGACGGTTATATCGGCCTATTTCTGGCCCTGAATATGGTCTCTGAAACGAACCTACCACTGGGTGATTATTTCCGTGAAATCCAAGCGGAGTACGGCTATTTTTTCCCCGAAAAAGACAGCGTTAGCGTAAGTGAGCAGGGGGAAGCGTTACTTACAAAGCTGTCGGCCTTAAAACAGTACAGCAAGGGCAAAACACTCAAGGTCGGAGGAAATAACAAGACCATAGCTGAAGCCATCACCATTGACGGTATTAAACTGGTTTTTGAAGACCAGAGCTGGCTACTTATTCGCCCCTCAGGGACGGAACCCAAGGTTCGTTTCTATGTGGAATCCCGCACAGAAGAAGGCAAGAATGAACTCTTTGCCGCTGCCAGACAACTACTTGCGGATATTGATTTACTTTAAATTTTCAATAGTCTTCCAAAAGTTACGGATTCAAGCGAGCTACACAGGTTTCAACCCGTTCGATAAGGGTATCAAGCTCGGGCTTGGTGACCTGATCGTCAGCGCCAACCGACTCACCCTTCTTACGCAACGCCTCGTTAATCATGGACGAAAAGAGAATAACGGGAATCTTGTCATAGGCATGATTCTTTTTGACCTGCATACAGAAATGATGACCATCCATCCGGGGCATTTCAATATCACTGATAATGGCCAGAACCTTTTGGTCAAGTTCCCCTGCCCCGCGCAGTCCTTCGAGATAGTCCCAACCAGCCTGACCATCTGCGTGAGCAGAAACCTGAAACCCAGCCTTTTTGAGAGTTGAAGACACCTGCATAAGAATAACCCTAGAGTCATCTATAATAACCACTTCTTTTGCATATTTATCCTGAATCATCGCAGATTCTTCCTCAGTTTTATCAATCCGCATAACCATCGATGGATCAATTTCAGAGATAATCCGCTCAAAATCGATCATTTGGATGGTTTGGGTATCAATCAAACAAATACCGGTAATTGAGGCATTAGTAGCGATAAGTTCCGGGGGCGGCTCGATCTGTTTCCAGGAAACCCGGTACACCTTGTCAACGCCGTGGGTTATAAAACCAAAGGCCTTACCATTAAGCTCGGCGACGATAACAACCCATTTGCGCTTGGCCTCCTCAGAAACATCAGTCTCATAGCCAAAATATTCGGAGGTATCAATTAACGGAATGGTCTTGTTGCGAAGGAGAAAAACACCCTGAACGCAGGAGGGGCTATTAATCACCTCGGTAACGTCTTCGGGCATAGCAACAAGTTCACGAACCTTGGCGGCATTGATGCCAAAGGCGTTACGAACCTTTCCCCCTGTCCCTGGATCCAAAAACTCAAGATAAAAGGTGATAACCTCAAGCTCATTGGTTCCAACTTCTAGGAGAATGTTTGTCTGCTTGCTACTTGATACACTCATATTGAGGCTCCTTCAAAGGTAATGGATACGAAAACAGTTAGATTAATTTCAGCACATTCAAGGACTAAAAAGCAAGGAGAAAACACCGAATCATCTTTATTTAAAAAGGAGGGCAAGCCATGTTGCACCAAAGAGTGAGACAGAGATTACACCGTTCATGGTGAAAAAAGAAACCTGGATTTTGGAGAGATCATCCGGATCAACAATATAATGCTGATACAACAGGGCCGATCCCGCCAAGCCAACGCCAATATAATAATAGATATGCAACTGACAAAAATAACCGGTAAGGGCAAAGAGACTAAAGGCCAGGACATGGAGAACCTGGGCGATTCGAAAGGCTCTTTTGCGACCAAAACGGGCCGGCATGGAGTTTAGACCAACGGTGCGATCAAATGCAGCATCAAGACAACCATAGACAATATCAAAACCCGTCACCCAACATAGCACCGCAAGGGACAGCACCCACGGATACTGCTCAAGACTGCCAGTCACCGCCACAAAACCGCCCAGGGGAGAAAAGCCAAGGGCAACGCCAAGAACCACATGACAGAGCCAGGTAAACCGCTTGGTATAGGAATAGAAAAGAGTGAGGGCAAGTGCCAGCGGAGCAATCTGCATGGTGAGGATATTGAGATTATAACAGGCGTAGAAAAATAAAAGCCCAAAGACAATAATAAAGGCCCAGGCCTCCACCATCTTGATGGCCCCGGCCGGTAAAGCACGTTCCGCCGTCCTGGGGTTGTCACCATCAAATTTCACATCAACAATACGATTAAAGCCCATGGCACAGGTCCTAGCCCCCACCATGGCCAAAATAACCCATAGGAATATAGCTAATTCAGGCACACCATCAGCCCCAAGCCAAGCCCCCATAAAGGCAAAAGGCAGGGCAAAGACCGTGAGTTTGAACTTAATCATTTCAAGGAATATGGATATTTTTTTTAACATAGCGTTTTGAGAAGTTGAGAATTGAGGAGATGA
>JAJRUT010000055.1 GCA_024277655.1 Deltaproteobacteria bacterium
AACCACGTTGAACCTAGGCAGGACGCCTTGGTGTGTTTTTTTATACACACTTCTTGTTTTAACTGTTTTGTTTCATAAGTCACTGTTGATTCGGTTTTATTCGTACTGTGGGGCTGTTTTGTTTGGGTGGCATACTAATTGCATTTCTTCTCCGTACAGTTTAGGATATAACGTAAACGCTCCGCCTAGTTGTTATTAAAGTGTTTGGAGCAAACAACAGAGAAGAGACTATGTGGCAACACACCGTAAAAAAAGAAATTTCATTTGTCGGAATTGGCCTTCATTCCGGTAATCCCGTTAAGCTCACTGTTAAACCAGCCCCTGCAGACAGTGGTATCTGCTTTCAGCGTCTGGATCTTGCCGGTGATGCTGTGATCAACGCCTCCATGCATCGGGTGAGTGATACTGCCCTGGCAACGACTCTTGGTCAGGGCGACGTATTGGTTTCCACCACCGAACATCTGCTTGCAGCTTTGTCCGGTCTTGATATCGACAATGTTCTTGTTGAACTTGATAACGACGAGTTACCCATCATGGACGGTAGTGCTGCCCCCTTTGTCCATCTTCTCAAGAAGAACAGAAAGGTGCAGAAGGTTGATCGTCTTATGATGAAGATCACCAAATCCATGACGTTTCAGGATGGTGATATTGAGGTGACGGTAAAACCTTTTGATGGCTTTAAGGTTACCAGTAATATTGTTTTTGATCATCCGGTGATTGACAGCCAATCTTACACCGTCAATGTGAACTTTGAGACCTTTGCTGAGGAAATCGCCTCCGCCAGAACCTTTGGTTTTCTTGAGCAGGTAGAGTATCTCCGGGCCAACGGTAAGGCCCTTGGTGGTTCCCTTGATAATGCCATTGTTATAGATCGGGATGGTGTTATTAATGCCGAAGGGTTACGCTTTGGTGACGAGTTTGCCCGCCATAAAATTCTTGATGTGATTGGTGATTTGGCCCTCCTGGGTTGTCCTTTGTTGGGTCATGTGATTGCAACCAGGGCAGGGCACACTCAGCATGTTGCCTTTATGAAGATGTTGGCGGAGAACCAGGAGTGCTGGCAACTGGTTCATCGTGATGAAAACGGCTTTGAAAATGTTCTTGATAAGGTTGTTATGGCCACCAAGGCTGCCGGTAAAAAGGTCCTGCCTTTTCTTCTACCCCCAATGCCTGCAACGGTTCAACGGGTTGCCTGTTAAACTCTACTTGTCCAGAATATAAAACAAAAAAAAGCCATGACCTGTTTGGGTCATGGCTTTTTTTTGTGCTTGCTAGCGGCCTGTCGGACTTGGATATAAATCTACTGCAAATTCGACTCTCTAGGGCAGACGAGTCTTAGCCCATCTTGGCGGTTGCTACTCATCGGTGTTTAGCGAGGATGCCAGGTCCTCTTTTTCTTTTTGCATGGCTTCTTTGCCAGCCTCGATTGCTTCACTGAGAATATGCTTTTTCTCATCAAGGTATTCCTTGCCGGACGCCACCATGTCGGTTCCCTGCTCAATAAAATCCTTACCACGGTCGATAAAGTCTTTACCTCGGTCAATGAGGTTGCGACCGCGATCAACCAGAGAGTCGGCAGAGGTGTACGCGCTTCCGGGGAAATTGGCCGTCTTGTCCCTAATGTCCTGACTGTAATCTGAAAGAATTTCCCTGGTCTCTTTTCCTGTTTTGGGGGCGTAAAGGAGGGCAATGCCTGCTCCGATAACGGTGCCGGCGAGGAAGGAAAGGAGAGATGTTCCTGATTCCTGATAGTCGTCTCTGTACATAACGTGTTTCTCCTGATTCGGGGGGTTAATTTGTTTTAGTTATTAGCGTCTAAAAAAAGTGGTAAAGGCCTTAAAGCCTGAGGTCACTCCGGCGAGTTGAATAAGAATCGGGCTGAGGCTATCCTTCAAAATTGCCGAGGTGGCAGCCACCAGATGACTTGCCTCGCCAATCTCGGTGAACAGGTTGTCCGTTTTTTCAATTTTGCTGTTTATTGACGCTGTTAGGATCTGGAGTTCTTCAGCGGTTTCCTGCGTTGTTGCAAGCAACTTGGGTAGCTCTTTGTCAATGTTGGTCAGGGTTGTTTCGGCCTGTTTGGCTGTGCTGATTACTTGGCGTATAACTGGGATCAGTAAGAGGACAAGAACAAGATGCGCCAGGCTGAGTATACCAAGAAAAATGGTGGTTGCAGTCACGGTGTTTTTCCTTTATTGGGTTGGTCTTATATATTCTCTATAGAGTATATAAAATTACAGTAAATACAATGAATAGTTATAGTTAGAGGCTTAAATTTCTCCAGGAAAGGGGCGGCCTATGATTTGGGCTTCTTCTTTATGGAAAACTTCTTCATCTTGTATTGGAGGAGACTTTTGGTGATGCCTAGGCTCTTTGCTGCCTTGGTCTGGACATAGTCAGCCTGGTTCATTGCCCTGAGTAGGAGCTTTTTTTCGATGGCATCGAGAACTTCCGGCAACCGGATATCCGATCTGAAAAGGTCATCAATGTCAAATTTAGAATCAATTTCAGGGTGGTTGGAGCTTAGAGTGTCAGGCTGGACATCGTCTGGGGTTATTGTGTCTTTATTGCAGAGAATGGAAGCTCGTTCGATGGTATTTTCCAGTTCTCGGATGTTGCCATCCCATGGCAGTGAACTCAGAAAGGCAACGGCTTCACTACTGATGCTGAGGTTTGGCTTGTCCATCTGGTTTCTGAATTTTTCAATAAAATGGGCCGCCAGGAGGGGGATATCATCCATGCGCTCACGGAGGGGTGGGATATGGATGTTGAGGACGTTTAGACGATAATACAGATCTTCTCTGAACTTTCCTTGGGCGACTTCTTCCTTAAGGTCCTTGTTGGTGGCGGTGAGGATACGGACATCCACGCTGAGTTCGCTTGATCCTCCCACCCGTTCAAAGGTTTGTTCCTGTATGATGCGGAGCAGTTTTGCCTGGAGAGTAACGGGCATCTCACCAATCTCATCGAGGAACAGAGTGCCTGAATCTGCCCGTTCAAAGCGGCCCTTTCTCAGGGAAATAGCCCCCGTGAAGGCTCCTTTCTCATGCCCAAATAACTCGCTTTCAAGTAGATTGTCCGGCAGGGCTGCGCAGTTCACCGAGATAAAAGGGGCGCCCTCCCGGTCTGAATTATAATGAATTGCCTTGGCAATTAACTCCTTGCCCGTCCCACTTTCCCCGGTGATTAGAACCGATGTGCGGGTGGGGGCCACCTTTTCAATGAGGGTGTAAACCTGTTGCATCTTCCTGTTTTTACCCACCATTCCCGAGAAGCTACAGCGTTCTTTAGCCTCATTTCTGAGCCTTATGTTCTCCCGGACAACGGCGTGATGTTCAATGGCCTTGTTGATGTTGGCTATGAGCTCATCATTTTTAAAAGGCTTTGAGAGAAAGTTAAAGGCCCCAGCCTGCATAGCAGATACGGCCTTGTCAACTTCACCAAAGGCCGTCACCATAATAACAGGAATCGCCGGCCATCTATTTTTGGTTTCACTTAGAAGTTCAACGCCATTCATTCCTGGCATCTGCATATCGGTGACGATGAGGTTTATGTCCGATTTTTCAGCAATTTCAAGGGCTTCATTGCCATTTCTGGCCGTTAAAACCTCAAACCCTTCGTCTTCAAGCAGTTCTTCGAGAATTATAAGGTAATTGGGTTCATCGTCAACAACAAGGATGGTTTGCATAGATATGTTCTGTCTGTTGGCCTATGTGTAATTACAGAGGTTGGATTCGGGCGTATAAATCAGTGAAAATGGTTGTGGGGATATAGTGTTTCCGTTGATATCCACCAAGGCTTGTATTGGGTCGCATGCCACCATGATAATCGCTTCCACCTGTAACGACTAGATTTTTTTCATGGCAGAGGGTGAGGAGGCGCTTGCGGATGGTATTGCTGTGGGTTGGGTAATACACCTCAATGCCGTCAAGTCCTATTTCGGTAAACGTTTGTATGAGTTGCATGGTTTTATCCTGATTACAGGGAAGCATTCCCGGGTGGGCAATGATGGCAAGTCCACCTGCTTGATGGATGCTTTCTATGGTGTCTTCAATGGTGAGGGTTTGGCGCTTGGCATAGGCCGGCCTATTTTTTTTCAGGTAAAGATCAAAGGCCTCAGCATTGTTTTTGGCCAGTCCCTGTTGGATCATAAAGAGGGCAAAATGGGGTCGGCCAACCTGACCGGTACCGGCGATTTTATGGATCTGTTCCCAGCTAATGTTAATATCCATCTTTTTGATGTTCTCAAAGATCTTATTGTTCCGTATTTCTCGGGTCTGTTGCACTTTCTGGAGAATGGCATGGAGTGCTGGGTGTTTGTGGTCGAAGCCGTAGCCGAGAATATGAACCGGGATTTTGCCATGGTTTGCACTGAGTTCAACGCCGGTGATGGTTTTAACCTGTTGTCTGCGGCCCGCCTCTATTAGTTCGTCCAGTCCTTCAACGGTGTCGTGGTCGGTGAGGGCAATGCCGACAAGATTTTTTTGGCTGGCAATGTCCACAAGTTCTTTGGGGGTAAAGGTGCCATCAGAAAAAGTAGAATGGCAATGCAGGTCGGTGAAATCTTTTGTCGGTAAAACCATGAAAAACAAGCCTAGGTGGAAGAGAGCGGGATAAGTATAACCCTACATCGCTGATGCACCCATTACAAGAAGAACCTGCGGGAATATATATGGTAAACCGTTAGGGTTTGGATTGTATTTGTTTGGCTTGACGTGTTATAGTTTTGCTGATTAACCCCTCCAGGGGTGGTCTGGGGGAATGGGGCAGAAAAATTGTCTTTTGACGGAGGAGTTTGATGGCTCAGATAGATGCCTTTTTTAAGTTGATGAACGAGCAGGGTGCTTCGGATTTACATATGGTGTCCGGACAGCAACCCATATTACGTATTCGCGGAGATCTTGAGCGGGTGAAGTATCAGGCCCTTGAGAATGATAGTCTGAAAGCGATGTTGTACGAGATTATTACTGAAGAGAAGGCCAAAAAGTTTGAGGAAGCCGGTGATGTGGATTTTGGTTATGAGATTCCAGGTCTTGCCCGTTATCGTGGCAACCTGTTTCAGCAAAAATATGGTGTAGGTGCCGTTTTTCGCGAGATTCCCAGTGATATCCTGACCGTCCAGCAACTAAATTTGCCTGGTGTTATTGGTAAATTGTCACAACTTCCCAAGGGATTGGTTCTGGTGACAGGGCCTACCGGTTCCGGTAAGTCAACGACCCTTGCGGCTGTTGTCGATGAGTGTAATCGTACCAGAAGTGATCATATCCTTACTATTGAAGATCCGATAGAATTTGTCCATCGCAGCCAGATGGCTTTGGTCAATCATCGCGAGGTTGGCACCCATACCCAGAGTTTCTCTGCCGCTCTGCGTGGCGCGCTACGTGAAGATCCTGATATCATTCTGGTTGGTGAAATGCGTGATCTGGAAACCATTTCCCTTGCCATGGAAGCGGCCATGACGGGCCATCTTGTTTTTGGAACCTTGCACACCCTTAATGCCGCAAAAACTGTGGATCGGATTATTGAAATTTTCCCATCTGAGCAACAGGCGCAAGTCAGGTCAACCTTGGCTGATGCCTTGAAGGCGGTTATTTCGCAAACCCTGTTTAAGCGGGTAGATGTTAAAGGTCGTTGCGCTGCCCTTGAGATTCTGGTCTGTACCCCTGCTGTGCGAAACCTTATTCGTGAGGGTAAGACCTATCAAATTCCATCGGCAATGCAGACCGGTAAGAAGTATGGGATGCAGACCCTTGATGATGCCATTATGGACTATCTGCAACGGGGCTGGATTTCTCCTGAAGATGCGTATATGCATTGTATTGAGAAGAATAAGTTTGTCCAGTTCCTAAAAAAACCACCCACAGACTTTACCGACGTGTAGTTCTCTGGCCCTGTTTTTTGTGTATTATGTGAAAGGTCGCTTCCTCTGTGGGTAGTGACCTTTTTTTGTTTCTGTTTAGGGTTAAATCTTCGCCTTTCGGAGTATCGTCCCTCACTTAATTCGGTCCGTATTTTCACCCTCCTGCTTGAGTGGGTGGTGGTTGAGCTAAAGTGGCCCTTGCGGGTGGTGGTGATGTCCAGTTGTGTTGGTCGCAAGTTAAAGGTAATTGCTCCAAGTTTCGCTGTGCTCAGAGGGGTGCTGTTGATGTCCTTGTAGCGCTTGACTATGAGTGGCGCTGGAAAGAGTGATTTGTCGTACTGGCTTGCTGAGAAGACAACAAATTCTGGTTGGACTTTGTCTAGAAAGACCATGGTGCTTGAGCTTTTACTGCCGTGGTGCGGGGCAATAATGACGGTGGATCTGAGTGACTCGTTTTTACGGGTAAGCAGTCTCTCGTTTTGCTTGCCAATATCACCTGGCAAGAGAAATGAGTAGCCTGCTGATTCAAAGCGGATCACCAGGCTCTGTTCGTTCTTAGACCAGTTTCGCCTCGTAAGATGTGCAGTTGAAAGACTCGTTAACCTACCATTGTTGTCTAGCGGGAAAGACTGATCGGTTGTAGGGACCATGATTGTAACGTTATTCTTCTCAGCCGATTGAATCACCGCCTGCCACTGGCTGGAGTTTGAGTTTGTGGAGGGTAGCCAAAGCTCTTTTGGTCGGAAATGGTTAATGAGAAAGACAGCGCCACTGTAATGGTCGAGATCGGCATGGCTGAGGATAAGCAGGTCGAGTGAGCGAATCTGTTTCCACCATAGAAGTGGAGCTATTACCTGTTTGCCTATATTGAAATTTGCCCCAAACGGCCCGCCACAATCAATAAGAATGGTCTCTCCTGTTCTGCATTCAATAAGGGTACTGTTGCCTTTGCCCACATCAAGCATGGTGACTTGGTCAAAACGATTTTCTCTGGGCAGGGGGAAGACAAGGATGACGAAGGTGGTGAACATGATTGCCGCAGATAACCTGTTTTTTAGGATAAAGAAAAGGCTGAGGGCGAGATAGAAGAGGGCTATTTGCCAAATCGTCGGGGTGGGGAGCCAGAGCGTAATGTGTGGGATTTTATTGATATAGGTGCAGAACCATAAACTTAAGTCAAAACCGCGTGCGCCTGTCTGGAGCAGGATGTCTGCAAGCTGTGGTGAGATGAGTAGTGCGCAGGACCCGGCCAGGCCAAAACCAAGGGCCCAGAGGCATAGTAGTGGTTCCATAAGCAGGGTGGTCAGGGGGCTTATAAGGGAGATGCGGTTGAAATGAAAGAGGACCAGGGGCAGGGTGGCAATACTTGCCACAAGGGAAACCATAAAGCCACTGACAATGGTTGCTTTTAGGGATGAGATGGGTGAATGTCGTTTAGGTTTGGTAAGGAACTGGTTTGTGATTAGGGGTAGTGATAGGACTATGGCCGTCACTGCAGTAAAGGAGAGCTGAAAAGAGGCCATGCCGAGGAGAAGCGGGTTGTGGCTAAGGATAATTATGGCTGCCAGTCCTATGGCGGTCGGCCCATGCCACTGCTTGCGGAGGATGAAGGCGCTGAAGAGAACTATTGTCATTAGAAAGGCGCGCACTGCTGGGGGTTGTAATCCGGAAATAAAACAGTAGAAGAATACAGGTAGCATTGCCAGGATGGCTGCCCCTTGTTTCGCCGGGATATGCAGGAGTAGGCACGGAAAGAGAGATAAAGTTTTTATGGACAGCCACATGGAAAATCCTGCCAAAAGACCCATGTGTAGACCTGAAATGGCCAGTAGGTGGTAGATTCCCAGATTCGCAAACAGCTCCCTTGTTGTCTGACTAAGACCGGATCTGTCACCTGTGATGAGTGCCCTGTATAATGAAGCGCTGGCAGGATCAAGAGACTTATTATAGAAAGAGATCAGTTCGCCTCGTATTCTTTCGGCCCAAATTGTTACCTGCCACCATTTTACCGGGGCGCGCTGCCAGATCATGTCTGCAGGTCTTGCAAGCCAGCCGCTTATGTGGATGCCTTGGCTCTGGAGAAAGAATGGCAGGTTGAAGCCGCCGGGGTTGACAAAGCCCCGTGGGGGTGACAGGCTGGCGTTGACGGTGATAGTATCCCCAGGCATAAACGTATGGTGAGCAAGTGCGTGATTCATCATCGATAGTTGCACTTTGCCCCTTGTTTTGGTGCGAAAGAGGTCTTTGCGTATCTGGGTGCTGCCTTGGCTTAGTCGTGCCCTGGTGTACAGGGTATCAACTTGAAGAATTATTCTGAGCCTATCCAGGCTCCTGGCAGGTGGTTCTAGGATGATCCCTGAACAGGTTATATTTATTTGCTGATTGATAAGGGCGCGGATGTGGGGTTTTGCCGGCGGTTGCAGTTTTTGTAATCCAAGTGCCATCCCCACGGCGTAAACGAAGATAAGGATGAGAATATGGCCCTGTCGCCTGTTCCTGTAGAGGATTGCTAGTAGTGCAACGGTGAGGGCTACTGGGTATGATGCGTTGAGGGGGATGTCCGGGAAAGTTAAGGCGGTCCATATTCCAAGCATGAGGCTTAGGGCTGTGTGGGTGATAATCAGCCCTGGGTGAATGAATTTGTTGTGGTGCGGGTGTTGGTTTGGGGCTTGGTCTTCATGTCTCATAGGCCATTACTTCTGGTGGCGTTTAAAGGGAGTGGGGAGGGTGCTGACGTTTAAGTATCCCATAAAAAAAGCCTGAATGACAGAGGTCATTCAGGCTTTTTACGATGGTGGGGGAGGTGCTTTGCTTAATTTTTTCTTAAAATCAATCGAGGAAAAACTTCAATTTTTCACGCCGGCTGGAGTGGCGTAGACGATTCAGCGCCTTTTTTTCGATTTGCCGGATACGTTCGCGGGAGACGTTAAAACGTTTGCCAATTTCCTCAAGGGTGTACTCCGCATCTTCACCGATGCCAAAGCGCAACCGGATAATTTTTTCTTCACGGGGGCTCAGGGTGGCGAGGATACCGGTGACCCGTTCGGCAAGTTCACTGTTCTTTACTGCCTCGTATGGTGAAATTGCCTCCTGGTTTTCCAGAAAATCACCGAGGGTGGAGTCATCATCACCAACAGGGGTCTCTAGGGAAATAGGTTCTCTGGAGGCCTCGAGGATGGCGAGGATCTTATCCATGGGCAGGCCGGTTTTTGCGGATATTTCTACCGGGGTCGGCTCACGGCCAAGTTCTTTGAGGAGAGAGTAAAAGGCCTTGAAAAACTGGCTGCGTAATTCGAGGAAATGAACCGGCAGACGAATCGTCCGGGTCTTGTCCAGAATAGCCCTGGTGATCGCCTGACGAATCCACCAGCTGGCATAGGTAGAAAACTTGTTACCCTTGGTGTAATCGAAACGAAAAACGGCCCGCATCAGGCCAAGATTTCCTTCCTGGATCAGGTCGGCAAGGCTTAATCCTTGGTGCATATAGCGCTTGGCAATGGATACCACCAAACGTAAATTTGCCTTGATCATGGCATCCTTGGCCGATTCGATGGAGCGGGTGTAGAGGATGATCTTGTGATTGGCGTATAAAATATGCTCGTTGTCATCGTGTTTGCCGGCAATGGCAGACATGGTGCGACGCATATGATTAAGGTGTTGTTTTTTTGGCTTGAGGGTGGGGTCGCGCTTTTCCCAGAGGTCGATGCGTTCCACCAAGAGAAGAATATCGTCCACATCAGACTCGTTGGTACGAATGGTGAGGAGGATGTTGTTAAAGCCTTCGCGAATTGTTTTGGAGTATTTTTCTTCTTCGTCGGGGGTCAGCAGGTCAAAACGCCCCATTTCACGCAGGTAGGTGGTGGTGGTTTCTTCAACTTCTAAAGGGGGCTCAATGCTGTTGCCGTCATCATCCAGGGTGTTTGATTCCTTGCCGTTTGCATTGAGAGAACCCATTTTAGCAAGGGCCTCCGGCGGAAGCTGGGTGACAATTTTTATTTGATGTTCCTGAAGAAACTCAAGAATTCTATTGATAAAAGTAGCATTCTTATCATTGGGGATAAGGTCAGTAAGGATTCCGATACTGATAAGGCCGACTTCTTTGCATAGAAGAAGAATTCGGGATTGAATGGCTGCTGGCACAGGCACGCTCCGTATATTGTCAACGATCAGTTGGGTTGATCGTGAAATGGTTGTTCTGATGTCGTCTGTTCAGGTTTTAGGCTACCTTGCAAGATACCCTTTATTGTCCTGCTCTTTAAACCCATCGAGTACAACAAACACGCCACTATTTTAATCGTTATATTCTTGACGCGAAAACAAGACAAGGTACAAAAAAGTCCTAAAAAAGGCAAGATGTTTATGAAAAAAAAGAGGTTAAGGCCCTTTCATGGCTAGCTCTATTTTTTTACTGGATTATGGTGACTGGTTTTAATTAGCATAAGTGTTGCCACTGAACTGATAGGGGCACTGTTTTGACCATTTTGTCATTCTAACAGTAGTTATTAATCTCCGGAAAATCAACCTACAGGAAACTTTTATGTCCACCCGAAAAGCTGGTCTGCTTCTGCATATTACCTCACTTCCAGGTAGGTATGGCAATGGTGATATCGGTAGTTCAATATCTTTTATCTCATTTCTTGAAAAGGCAGGAGTGGGTTGCTGGCAGTTTTTACCGACATGTACGGTGGCGGAGGCCTTTTCTTACTCGCCCTATATGGGGTATTCAGCCTTTGCCGGTAATACGCTCTTTATCAGTCCGGAGCTTATGGTGGCGGATGGTTTTTTAGGTGCAGATGACATCAGTCATTTTAACTGTAATTCTCCTCACAGTGCTGATTTTGAGTGGGGTAAGCGGGTAAGGTCGCAACTCATTGCTAAAGGCTTCTCTAGATTTGATCAGACGCGTTCTGATTTTATGACGTTTTGTCGCAAGCAGAAGCACTGGTTGGCTGATTATGCGCTGTTCGTTGTTTTGAAACAGGAGTTTGGGCAACGTGCCTGGACAGCATAGCCTGCTAAATTTAAGAATCATGAACCAGTTGCTCTAAAGAGGTTTGCTGGGGATCATGCAGATCAGCTTAACTTGGTGCAATTTGAGCAATTTCTATTTTTTAGGCAGTGGCAACAACTGCGTGAGGTTGCCAGGGGCAAAGGGGTAACTCTGTTTGGTGATATTCCGATCTATGTCGGTCATGACTCTGCTGATGTATGGGGGCATCAATCCTGTTTTGACCTTGATCATAGCGGTGCTCCTCTCCTTGTGGCTGGTGTGCCACCAGATTATTTTAGTGAGACGGGGCAGCGCTGGGGAAACCCTCTGTATAAATGGCAGATTAAAGGTAAAAAGAACAGGTCACTTTATACCTGGTGGCAGAACAGGTTTAAGCAGATCCATAGTATGGTTGATCTGGTGCGGATCGATCATTTTCGGGGTTTTGAGGCGTACTGGGCTATTTGCCGTGACGAAGAGACGGCGGTACATGGATCGTGGTTGCCGGGACCGGGGGCTGCTTTTTTCAAGGATATGGAACGGGCCATCGGTGATATGGAAATTGTCGCTGAGGATTTGGGGGTTATCACCCCAGAAGTTGAGGCACTTCGCGATGGTTGTGGTTTTGCTGGAATGAAGATTCTTCAGTTTGCCTTTGGTTCTGGTTCTGATAATAGCTATCTGCCACAAAATTATACCACGATCAACACGGTGGTGTATGGTGGAACCCACGATAACGATACCGCCGTTGGTTGGTTTCTTGATCCGAGTACCCCGGAAAAGGCGCGGGATGATTTTCGTCGCCTGGCTAATTCCAATGGCTCCTCCGTGCATCACGATTTTAATCGACTTGCCCTGGCAAGTACGGCAAAGCTTGCTATCCTTGCCATGCAGGATGTACTCGGCTTTGGGACTGACTGTCGGATGAATACGCCCGGTACTGTTGAGGGCAACTGGCTATGGCGTTGTGATGATAAATATTTTTCCAGCGAGACTGCGCACTACTTACGGCAAGAGATCCTTTTTTATAATCGCCTTAATGTCTGATCCTAAAACCTCAACTTTCCCTCTTGATGTATAGCCCGGTTATTGTGAGGTTATTTGCGAGTCAATGCAAAGTAGCTTATTTTGAATTCAGGATTCAGAAGCCAGAATTCAGTAGAATGGCAAGAAAATATGTTGTGCTGAATCCTTAATTCAAATAATACTTCACCCCCAGCAAGAGCATAAAACGACGACAATCCTTCGATATAGCACAAGTGGGAAAGTTTAGTTAAAACTTTAAAAGATAGTCACCAATGATTGAAACAACGAAACAACTAGCAGATCTCATGGCGCGAGCGCAGAAGGTTGATGCCGTGGGACTTGATACCGAATTTGTCTGGGAGCGGACATATTTCCCCCGGCTGGGGCTTGTCCAATTATCACTTCCCCAGGATGAGTGTTTCCTGATTGACCCATTGGCCATTGAAGATCTCTCCCCATTGGGTGATTTGTTGGCCAATAAAGGGATAGTGAAGATTTTTCATGATGGCCCTGGTGATCTTGCTCTTTTACGCCAAACCACTGGGGCTGACCCCTGTAATGTCTTTGACACAAGGCTTGCCGCTGGTTTTGCTGGTTTCCCCTCAACCCTGTCACTCCTTGTTCTGATTGAAAATCTCCTTAATATTACCTTGAATAAGGGGCAAACGCGGAGCAATTGGCTCAATCGGCCTTTATCTGCAAACCAGATTAAATACGGACTTGAAGATGTGCGCTATTTGCGTAAAATTAGGCGGTTACTCGGGGAAAAGGTCAAGCCAGAGATTGTTGGTTGGCTTGATGAGGAGTTACGCCTGTTTGACAGTCCGTTAAACTACATGGGGATTGCTGATGCATTGCGATACACAAAGGTACGGGGGGCAAGTGGTTTAAGCAGGAGGGGGCTTGCCGTCCTGCGTGGTCTGGCCCTGTGGCGTGAGGAGAAGGCTCGGAGGCGTAATAAGCCCCGGGGGCATATCATTAAGGATGAGGTGCTTGTTTTTATTGCCAGGCGTGAGGTTGTGGAACCTCAGGCGTTGGCTGACTGTGAAGGTGTTTCGGCAAAGAGTATTGCCAGCTATGGTGGGGATATTGTCGATATTGTGCGGAGGATTTGTGCTGAACCTGATAACTCGTATCCTGCTTCCTTACGAAATGGCAGGCCGAATAAGGCGGAAGAAACGGCTCTGTGTAAACTTCAGAAGTTTATTGCCGCAAAGGGTGCAGAGCTTGGGCTTGACCCTGCACTACTTGGCAACAAGGCTGAGCTAAAGGCCTTTATTCAAAAGCCGGAGGCCTCTTCAAGGCAGAGTGAAGGCTGGCGCAAAGAGTTCCTAACCGGGTTCAGGTAGGTCAGGCAGGATTTTGGCGGTGCGCCGTTAAAAAACGATCCAGGCCATTGGCAAAGTTTTGGCGATCATTCTTATTCATGGCCGGAGGGCCTCCGGTGTCAACGCCACTTGCTCGCAGTGAGTCCATGAAATCGCGCATTCCCAGACGTTCACGGATATTTTCGGTGGTGTATAATTCCCCCCTGGGGTTGAGGGCGTTGCCTCCGTTATCTATCACCTGAGCTGCCAGGGGAATATCGGCAGTAATGACCAGATCTCCGGCACTCATCTGTTTGATAATCTCGTCATCGGCAACATCGGCACCACTGCTGACCCGGATAAAAGAAACAAGGGGCGAGCGTGGTATTTGCACAGGTCTATTGGCAACAAGAATAAGGGGGATCTTTGTCCGTTCCGTTGCCCGGAACAAAATTTCCTTAATCACCACTGGACAGGCGTCTGCGTCCACCCAAATTTTCATCGCTCTTTAGGCCTTCTTGACAAATTTTGTGTAAATAACAATCTGTTGACCATTGACCCGGCCCTCAACTTGTTGCTCATCATTCGGGTCTAAAGATATGCTCCGCACCATGGTGCCGCGTTTAGCAGTAAAGCCACCACCCTTGACCTTTAAGTCCTTGACAATTGTCACCGAGTCGCCCTGGGAAAGTAGGGTTCCATTACAATCCTTGTACTGTAAATTGTCTTGGCTCGAATCGTCAGCGATCCCCTCCTTGGCCCAGGCGATAATGTCATCTTCAAGGTACAGCATCTCCAAAAGATCAGTGGGCCATCCCTCATGTCGTAGCGTGGTGAGGATTCTATATGCCAGAACCTGCACGGCTGGGACCTGACTCCACATTGAGTCATTCAAGCAGCGCCAGTGGTTGGCGTCCATTGTGGTAGGATCGGTGATTTGTTGGCGGCAGGTCTTGCAGAGATAAGCTACGTGGTCTGGATTGTCCGTTGTTTTGGGTGGCACGATGAAGAGTTCGAGGTCGGCGTTACTACTGCATAGTTCGCACTTATTGTCACTGCGGTTACTGATATTATCTAAGGTCGTCATTATTTTTGTTTCCATACTGATTTTTTTGATTTGGCCTGCCATGTCGTCTTCTTTTTAGTCGGCTTGCGGTATTCACTTCCACCTGGGGGGAGATTTTTAAGGTCATCGGAGGCAATCCAGATAAAATGGGATGAGGCATTTTTGCCCTTATGGGCGGGGACACGAAAGCGGTGAATATGCATGCCGCAATCCATGACCTGATGTTCAAACTGCTTGTTCGGTTTTGCCGACCATACCGCAAGGCAGCCATTATTGCGCAGGGCTGCTTTACACGCCATAATACCCACATAACCATAGAGTCTGCTGTTGGCTGAGTTTGTCATGGCTTCAGGGCCGTTGTCAATGTCCAGCAAGATGGTGTCGAAGCTGTTTTTTGAGTCTGAAATGAGATCAACAACATCAACGGTATGCAGAGTAACCCGTGGGTCACGAAGGGGGTGATTGTTTAGCTCGCCCAGAAACTCTTGATTCCACTCAACAACACTTTCCATAAGTTCAGCCACGATTACCTGTGATTTGGAATTAAGGATATCAAGGGTTTGTCTGAGGGTATAGCCCATCCCCAGTCCCCCAATTAAAACGGTGGCCTCAGGCGCGCCGGTGAGGTGTTGGCAGCCTAATTGCGCCAGTTGTAGTTCTGACTCATGGCGGCGACTGTGCATGAGATCATCACCGTTAACAACGATGGAAAAATCCTGATCATGCTGATAGAGGAGCATTTCTCCCCCATCCGGCGTGGTGGCCTTAGCAAGTTTAATACGAGGCTTCATGGGTTGTCCTTTAGATTTGCGAACCGAAAAAAGAGATTGGCGACAGTAGTGCGGATTACTTGTTTTAGGAAGTAATTATTCCAGTTTACTGTAAATATGTCCAGAAACCAGTCTGGAGCCGCCATCCTCCTAGTTGTTTAGTTTGGCGATTATCTTGATGAGTTCAGCCCTTGATTCACAGGTAATGGTGAGTGACAGTTGGTCGTTTTCAAATGCCGGGGTGTGGGAGAGGCGCATCGTATTGCTGAGCGGCAGGCTCTTGGTAAACATCTTAAACTCATGTTCCGCCTCGGAGAGGAGTGGGTAGCGCAACTCTTCCAGTCTGGTCATAAATGCGGCTGTTCTTTGTGGTATGTTTAAAGAATCAGTGGCCAGTATTGTGGTTAGGGTGTCTTGACCAAGAAAAGTGGTGATTGATGCCTGGTTGCGGGATGCGACTTCCCTGCTTGTGATAAGAAGCTTGCGCTGGTTGCCCACAGAGAGGCCTAAACTTATGATGATATCAAACAGCCCCATGCGATCAATAAAATCAAGTTTGACCAGTTCGTGGCAAACCTTCTCGTCAATCTGGTTGCTAAGGAGAGCCTGTTGAATATTAATTTCAAGCATCGCCAGTTGTTGCAGTTTCTCCACCTGAAAACGGCCACCTTTAAGGCCTAGTCCCGCCATGAACTTTTTGGCTAACTCTTCGCTGTTGAGCCATTTCCCGGTTTTTTTTAAGAAAATGGCCTTGGATATAAGGGCAATATCGGTGTGGGATGCTTCCTCATATACATAGTTAAATACATCAAGGGGGTGACTGGTTGCCCCAAAGACAAAACATTTACAGCTCTTTACATTGAGTTTATGGGCTGCAAGCAGACGGTTGCGTCCGGAGGCAATGCGGTAAATGCCATGGGCAATTTCGCTAACTATTGGGGGGTGGAGCAAACCGACTCTAGCGATGGACTGCACCAGTTTTTGCGGTGCTTTATCTGGGAGGATTGGTGTCAAGGAGAAGATATTGTCAGCAAACTTGATATCGGCTAGATTTATTGTTTGTAAATTCATGGTGGTGTTCGTGCTTTAGTTTTAGTGGCTTGGGCCCTTAGGTAATTTGCTGTATGGTAATTCTTCTGTAGACTGACATACGGTGAATGGCTCATTTAGTCACGAAGAATTTGGTTTGTTCTCCTATTACTTTTTAAGGCAGATTTATTTATGCAAAAACTCCTAGCCGCAATTCAGCAGATTGCCCAGCGTCGGCGTATATCCCTCTATGTTGTCGGGGGGGCCGTGCGTGATCTGGGCCTTGGTTTAAAGGCTATTGATATTGACTTTGCCACCCCCCAAGATGGTCTTGCTCTTTGTCGGGATATCGCCTTGGAACTTAAGGGTACCTTCGTCCCGTTGGATGAAAACGAGGGGGTTGCTCGCTTGGTATATAGGGGGATGGTTGTTGATTTCGCATCGTTCAAGGGTGGGGTGCAGACCATTGAGGAAGATCTTGGCAGGCGGGACTTTACGATTAATTCCATCGCCATGCCTCTGGATGCCTGGCTTTCCTGTGGTGATCTTGCCAGTGCCATTGATCCCTTTGGTGGTTGTGCTGATTTGGATAAGAAATATATCCGGCTCACCTATAAGGACGCCATTCTTGACGACCCGTTACGGATGATCAGGGGCTTTCGTCTCTTGACCTTGCCTGGCTTTACTCTTGATCCATCTTTTGTCACCGGGGTGAAACAGCATAGGGCTAAAATAGCCCTAGTTTCGGTCGAGCGTATATTGTCTGAGCTACATCTGATTATGAAGAGTGGCATTGCTGGTGAGATTATCAGTCAGATGGTTGACTCTGGCCTGCTCTCTGAAATACTTGGGGAGCTTACAGTTGGTCGCGGGGTGAACCAGCCCTCCAGTCATCATCTGGATGTGTTTGATCATAATCTTGAGGCTCTACGCTGTATGGATCAGATTGTTGCTGAGCCTGGCCGATTTTTCCCTGAATCACAGGCTGTTTTTACTAAATATCTGCAAGCTCCGGGGCGTATTTTATGGCTAAAATGGGCAGCACTCTGCCATGATATTGGTAAAACCCTCACCTTTAAAGAGGATGGAGGTAAGATCACCTTTTATAATCATGATCAGAAGGGGGCCAGGGTCTTTCATGATATGGCCAGGCGTTTAACCTTTTCTAATCGTGATACTAGCCGGGTTGAGCTCTTTATCTCCCAACATATGCGGCCGTTTTTTCTGTGTAATAATTTACGGGAGGGTGGTGTTTCGACCAGGGCCTGTTTACGGTTGGCCAAGGCCATTGGCGATGACCTTCCCGGTTTGTTTATGCTAGCCATGGCTGATTCTCTGGCTGGCAAGGGCGAAAATAAGCCTGAGAGGATGGAAGAGGAACTCAATGATCTTTTTAAGATTATCCATGCCACCATCGAAGAGAAGATAAGGCCTGTTCTCAGTGGGCCGCCACTCCTAACTGGAAAAGATCTGATTGGAGCAGGGCTTGCACCGGGGCCAATCTTTAAGGAGATTCTGGAGGAGGCCGAGCAACTCCATGTTGATGGGACGCTTGGCGATAAAAAATCGGCTCGGTCATGGCTGAGAAAAAGGACTGGCCTGTGATTATGGATTATAGGGGGATCGTTTAAATTATTAAAGTAAGGTTTCTTTTTTTTGTACGATAAAAGTTTGACCTGGTAATTTAAGCCGTTGTACACTTGTTCTTACACTCAGTTGTACCCCCCCCCTTATCTAAGGATGACTATCATGGCTAAGAAGAGTAAGAAGTCGGCAGAAAAATATTATGAATCTCTCTTTGGCGATGCCACTGTGGAGAATCTCAAAGAGTCCATCAGGCACCACCTCCTAACTGTTCAGGGGCGTGATCCTGACCGGGCCGGGCCGGGAGATATGTACCGGGCTCTAGCTCAAACAATGCGGGATCTGTTGGTTGAGAAGTGGATAGCTACCCAGAAGGAGTATTACGATAAGCACCAGAAGCGGGTGTACTATCTCTCGCTGGAATTTCTCGTTGGGCGCTCTCTTGGCAATAGTGCCATTAATCTTGGCCTGCTTGACAAGGTCTCCCAGGCGGTGCATGAGCTTGGTTATAAACTTGAGGATATTCGGGACAATGAGGAGGATGCAGCCCTTGGCAATGGCGGACTTGGTCGCTTGGCCTCCTGTTTTCTGGACTCCATCGCCACCTTGAAGATCCCGGCCTATGGTTATGGTATTCGCTATGAGTATGGTTTGTTTTATCAGAAACTGATTGACGGGCATCAGGTTGAAAGCCCTGACAACTGGATGCGGGGTGGTTGTCCGTGGGAGTTTAAGCGTTCAAACTACCTGTTTCCGGTTCATTTTGGCGGGCGGGTACATACCTACCAGGACGTGGATGGTCGCTATCGCTGTAAGTGGGTTGAAACGGATGATGTTATGGCCATGGCCTGTGACATGATGATTCCTGGTTTTAATAATGATCATGTCATTAATATGCGCCTCTGGACAGCCAGGGCCTCCCGTGAGCTTGATCTGGCTTTTTTCAATGAGGGTAATTATCTTGGCGCGGTGCAGGGAAAAGTTGCTTCAGAAACCATCTCCAAGGTGTTGTATCCTGCTGACAATAACCCTAGAGGTCAGGAGTTACGGTTCAAACAACAGTATTTCTTTGTGGCAGCAACCTTTCAGGATATTCTCCGGCGCTATAAAAATAAGCATGATACCTTTAATCTTCTGCCGGATAAGGTCGCGGTACAGCTTAATGACACCCATCCGGCAATCGCTATTCCAGAGCTTATGCGTTTACTGGTTGATGAGGAAGGGCTGACTTGGGAAAAGGCCTGGGACCTGTCGTCTCGAACCTTTGCCTACACCAATCATACCCTTATGCCAGAGGCTTTGGAGACCTGGCCTGTTGCCCTTGTTGGCCGGATTCTTCCCCGCCATCTGGAGATAATCTATGAGATTAATCAACGTTTTCTCACCATGGTTGCTGAACAGTACCCCGGAGATGTGGGGAAATTAGAGGAACTGTCCATTATTGATGAAGGACATGGTAAGAGGGTGCGCATGGCCCATCTTGCTATTGTCGGTAGTCATTCGGTCAATGGCGTTGCCGAACTACATACCCATCTACTTAAGACTAGAATCTTCACGACTTTTCACGAGCTATATCCAGGGAAATTTAACAATAAGACGAATGGAATTACTCAGCGTCGGTGGTTGCTCAAGTGTAATCCTGATCTGTCGGAGCTTATCTCCGGAGCAATTGGTCATGGCTGGGTAACGGATTTGGATCAGTTGCGCGGGCTTGAATTGTCTGTTGGTAAGAAGGCTTTTCGGAAGAAATGGCAGGAGGTTAAACGCCAGAATAAGATTGAACTTGCAGCTCTAATCCTTAAACATAATGGCATTGAGGTAAATGTAGACTCAATGTTTGACGTGCAGGTTAAACGTATCCATGAGTATAAGCGGCAGCTTTTGAACTGTCTACATACTATTTCCTTGTATTTACGTATTGTCGAAGATCCTGACTCGGTACAGGTTGCCCGGACAAAGATTTTTTCAGGTAAGGCCGCGCCTTCATATCATCAGGCAAAACTCATTATCAAGCTTATAAATAGTGTTGCTGATGTGGTGAATAATGACCCCAGGGTTGGCGACCGACTGAAGGTTGCCTTTATTCCTAATTATAATGTCTCACGGGCTGAGGTTATTATTCCCGGGTCGGATCTCTCCGAGCAGATATCAACGGCAGGGACTGAGGCCTCCGGCACCGGCAATATGAAATTTGCCTTAAACGGGGCGTTAACCATCGGTACCCTTGATGGGGCTAATATTGAGATTCGTGAAGAGGTGGGCCGGGATAATATCTATATCTTTGGGATGACGGCTGAAGAGGTTGAGTTTGAGAAGAAACATAACAGTCGTTCGCCCCAGCAAATTTGTGATGAGAATCATCATGTCGGGGCAATTATGGAAAGCTTAAACTCTGGGTTGTTTAGTAACGGCGATAGGGGGTATTTTCAAAATATAACCGGCAGTCTGCTTGACCAGCATGACCCCTACCTTCTCCTTGCTGACATTGAGAGTTATCTCGCCTGTCAGGACGAGGTTGAGCGTGACTACCTTGATACGGACATATGGACCAGGAAATGTATCTATAATGTAGCGCGGATGGGTAAATTTTCCAGTGATCGGACGATCACGCAGTATGCCCGGGAGATATGGGGGCTTGATGTGTAGACCTGCACAAGTTAAGAGGCTGTTTCTTCTTCTTTAGATAGGTTTTTGCCCCTAGCAAGAATCGAACTTGCGCACATAGGTTAGGAACCTACTGCTCTATCCACTGAGCTATAGGGGCGATGAATCGCCTTTACATATAACGTAAACGGGTTTTTGAGACAAGATAAAAACGGTTTACCTTGTGAAGTGGGGAGTTGGGCCGCCGGAGGTGGACTTGATGGTCGGGTCTCCATAGAGTTCACCTCCGGTGTTAACTGGTTTAGTGTGGTGTTATAAATGGCGCTATGTCTGCTCTTGAGATCGTCTCCTTCTCGAGGAGAAGTTCGGTTAGTTTCTCCATGGTGTCCATATTCTCTTCAATGATTTTTCTTGCCTTGATGTGGGCCTTGTCTATAAGTGCTCTGATTTCATCATTGATGCGGAGCATGGTGGATTCGCTCATGATAGGCCCTGCGGCACCGAATCCCTCTGGCTGTTTGAAGACCATGGGGCCGATCTCTTTACTCATTCCCCATTCACAGACCATGCGGCTCGCAAGATCGGTGACCCGCTCGATATCATTGCCGGATCCTGTGGTGATTTCGCCAAAGATAATCTCTTCGGCGAGCCTGCCGCCGAGGAGGGTGCAGAGATTGTTAAACAGGTGGCTGTAAGAGTGGGAGTGTTTTTCTGTTTCGGGGAGTTGCATGGTGATGCCCAGTGCTTTCCCCCGGGGGATAATCGAGACTTTATGAACTGGGTCAGCTCCAGGGAGCATTAAGGCAACAAGGGCATGGCCAATTTCATGATAGGCGGTGACCTTCTTCTCTTCTTCGGTGATAATCATGGAGCGCCGTTCGGCCCCCATCATGACCTTGTCTTTGGCGATATCCAGATCTTCGTTACTGATCTTACCGCCCCGGCGAGCCACCATAAGGGCCGCTTCGTTGATCATATTGGCAAGTTCAGCACCTGAGAAGCCTGGGGTGCCCTTGGCGATGGTTTTCCAGTCAATATTATCCTCGGTGTTGACCTTTTCTGCGTGGACTTTGAGGATCTGTTCCCGGCCCAGGATGTCGGGCACCGGTACAACGACTTGGCGGTCAAAACGGCCTGGTCTGAGTAAGGCCTGGTCGAGGATGTCTATCCGGTTTGTGGCCGCGACAATGATAATTTTATCATTTATTTCAAAGCCGTCCATCTCTACAAGTAATTGATTTAATGTCTGTTCACGTTCGTCATTCCCCCCTGTGTTGCCGGAACTTCTATGCCGGCCAACGGCATCAATCTCATCAATAAAGATGATGCATGGCGCTTTCTTCTTGCCTTCGGCAAAAAGATCCCGTACCCGGGAGGCGCCAATACCAACGTACATTTCAACAAAGTTTGAACCACTGATTGAGTAAAACGGCACGCCAGCCTCACCGGCAATGGCCTTGGCCAGTAATGTTTTACCTGTACCAGGTTCGCCGTGGAGGAGTACCCCTGTGGGGATACGGGCTCCCGCTTCTGTGAATTTGGTTGGATCCTTTAAAAAATCGACAATTTCGACAAGTTCTTCCTTGGCTTCGTCAATCCCGGCAACATCAGAAAAGCGAACTTTGGAATCCTGGCGATCCACCAGCTGGGCCTTTGATTTGCCAAAGGCCATGGCCTTGCCATTTTGGCCTCCTGGTTTACGCATAAAGAAAAACCATATTCCGAGCAGGATGAGGACTGGAAACCAGATGGCTATTGATTTAAGTAGCCAGTTGGCCTCTCGCTCAGGGGTGATGTCAATCTTTACCCCTGAATTCATAAAGGGAGCAAGGGTTGCCGGATTAGCGGGAAGAACAGATCTGAAGTTCTTGCCATTTGAGGTCTGCCAGGTGGCAATGTTTTTAGTAACGGTAAAATGTGTGATCACGCCGGTGTTTACTTTTTTGGCAAACTCCGTGTACGGCATAGTATGGGTATTGCTCGGTTGGCCCTTAAAGAGGTTGAGAACGAGAATGCCTGTAAGACCGATGATAAGCCATATGGTGAGGTTTTTGTAAAAGAGGTTCAACGTGGTCTCCTTGCGTGGATTAAGTTGTGGTCTGCTTCGCGAAGGGGAGGAGCATAGTACGCTATGGATTCCCCTTGTGCCTATCTGT
Source organism: Deltaproteobacteria bacterium (assembly GCA_024277655.1). Lineage (GTDB taxonomy): Bacteria > Desulfobacterota > Desulfobulbia > Desulfobulbales > SURF-16 > JAJRUT01. The sequence goes on from JAJRUT010000055.1 coordinate 22,393, forward strand.
TATTAGGGCAAATGGGGGTTAGTGTCAAGGGAGATTGCCAGTGATTTACGTGGCTTAGGGCTAGGGAAATAGGCAAAAAAAGAACCATCGGGCCGCCACCCGATGGTTCTGTGCAAGGAGTTGCTTATCGTTATTTGGATTTAGAGTAAGCAATTGCTAATATTTATATGCAGGATTAGTGCCCGGTCGGAAGATACTGGGGGTGTAGTTAGTAAGTAACGTTATATCAGGTAGATATGTTTGGTGCGGCCTGGTGTTTATGATAGTTTTGTGGTCAGGGAATGGGCGTGTTTAGCGTATGCTTGTTGGCCTGTGGCTTAGAATGCGTCCTGTGGCAATGCGACATAAATGTTGCAAGTTTATTTATGCTTCGGTATAGGAAGAGTGGTGTTTGTCCGGTG
>JAJRUT010000056.1 GCA_024277655.1 Deltaproteobacteria bacterium
ATGGTATGGTTGTGCGCCGTTGATAAAGGAGCTGCTTCCTTATTTTTCCCAGGAGTCTTGACTCTAGACTACTTCAAGTATGACAGGGTTGTCTGGAGTGGTTTGGCAGGTATTTTAGGTGTTTTTGGGGAGGTGTTTCTCGATGGTTTCTAGGAGAAGGGAGGGGATGATGGGTTTAGCCAGGTAGTCATCCATGCCGCACTCGATGCACCGTTCACGGTCACCGTCCATGGCGTGAGCGGTGAGGGCTATGATTATGGGGGTGATGTTTTGCAATGGCATGGAACGTATTTTTGCCGTGGTTTCATAGCCATCCATAATGGGCATTTGGCAGTCCATAAGGATGATGTGAAAGGACTTGTTTTTGAGTATTTCCAGGGCGTGCACGCCATTTTTGGCGTGTTCATGCTGGTAGCCAAATTGATCAAGAAGGGTTTCCACAAAAAGCTGGTTGACAGGTTCGTCTTCCACAACGAGGATGCGAATATCATGTTGTAAGGGGTGGCGGGGGGAAGGTTTTGCCCTGGTGCGACCCCGTTTTGGGAGGCGATGGCCGAGGCCGAAGGGGAGGGTGAAGGAGAATGTTGTTCCTTCACCTAGAACAGATTGCACCTTAAGTTCTCCCTCCATAAATTCACATATTTTGCGACTGATGCTGAGTCCCAGTCCTGTTCCGCCATATTGCCTGGTTGTGGAAGAGTCCGCCTGGGAGAAAATATCAAAGATGGAGTTTATCTTCTCGGGATCAATGCCAATACCTGTATCCTTAACCGAAAATGTGATGGCTGCCAATTGCGGGGTTTGGTTATGCACTTTGGTGCGCAAGGTGATGGAGCCTGAGGGGGTAAATTTGATGGCATTATTGAGTAGGTTCATCAGGATCTGGCGTAATTTTCCTGGGTCGCCAATGGTGTAATTCAGGAGGTCTGGGTCAAGGGTGCAGTGGAGTTGCAGGGGGCTGGTTTGGATGTTCTTGCGGAGCAGGTTGCAGCAGGTGGTGCATAATTCTGCCAAGTCAAAGGGTATAACTTCCATCTGCAGTTGGCCCTGGTCAACCTTGGAGAAATCGAGGATGTCGTTAATGAGTTTGAGGAGTGATGTTGCAGAATTGTTGGAGATGTTAAGATAGCTACGTTGCTTGGCGGTTAAGTCGGTGTTTTCCAGAAGATGGATCATCCCGAGGATACCGTTCATGGGGGTGCGAATCTCGTGGCTCATGGTGGCCAGGAAATCCCCTTTTGTCCGGGTGGCGGCCTCGGCCTGTTCTATGGCTTCGGTGAGTTGTTGCTCTATTTTTTTTCGGTGTCTGATCTCTGCTTTAAGCTGGCGATTTTTTTTGGCAATTTCTTCAGTTTTGGCGCGGGCCTCATGAAGTAAGTCACTGACGTCCTGCTTCACCACCAGCAGGGCCTCGGAGATAGGGGCCAGCGTTTGATTGTCAAAATATGTTGGGATTATTTCTTCAGGGTCATCCCAGATAATAGTCGAGATAAAACGCAGGATATCTTCAATCTCCTGCGGCTGTTTTTCTGTTTCAGCGGTGGCAAGGTCTAGCCCCTGTATTTGCTTGTAAACATATGAGAAGGCCTGTTCCTCATTGTTGGCAATAAAGACGGGATATTTAGTAATTCGGCTGGCAAGTTGCATGGCGTTGCCCTGGCGGGGAGTAAGGCCGTATACCGCCATTGCTGAAGGGTGCAAATTGAGGGTATCGTGAAGTTGGTTGAGTCCCTTTAGCAGTGAAAATCTGCTCTTCCATTCACTCTTTGTAATGTTGGTGTAGTTGGCAATGCGGAAGATAGGGCCTGGGGCAAGTTCGCCAGAGCGCAGCAGGGTCTCATAGGTCTTTAAAAGTTCGCTAATATCTTTTTGCTCTAATTGGCCTTTTGCCTCGGTGAAGATAATAGAGTTGTTGATGATTTTATGTACTACCTCAATGGCACCGGTTTTGGTTCTCCATTCGCTTTTACTGGTTTGGATCTTATTGTTTAACAGATCAAGTGCTCCTGAGATTGCTGCTGCGTAAGAGCTACTTAAAATTAGGGGGAAGGGCATGTTATGCAAGCGTAGACCGGCAAGGAAAACCGCTTTGACGATCCAGCTCGTATTAATAACAAAAAGGCCCTTTTGGTTTGTCTGGCTGGTAAAGGCTTGGCGAAAGAGGGAACGTGTCTGGTGTGAGGGTATGCCGTGGACGTTACTGAAGTCTCTGATTTCAGTGATTACAGGGTCCTTGTGGCCAAAATGTTCCAAAAGGACGCGGTCGCGCGCCTTTACTGTCAGTTCCATTTGTACGGTACGGATATTTCCACAGGGGCGGGTAAACAGGGTGTTTTCCCCGATAATCCCATAGGACATGGTGTAGTCATCGCCTGTCCTGATGTTTTGCCAGGCAGGTTTGGTGGTGATGACAAGTCCTGAGTGGGGACATTTTTGGTGTTTCCCTAACACTGGAGGAAGGTCAGAATTCATATTCAAACTGTACAATAAAATAAGCCGAGTGGAAAGCCCGAAAGGCAAATTGTCGCCCCTGTTGTTGGTTGTCTAGCGTGTCAGGACAAATGTAATGGGGGTGTGGAAAAAACGTGTTCTTTGTTGATCTTTTTGTTCAGGATAACGTACACTTAAAAAAGCCTTATGAAATCTAGCATTTAACTTCTTTCAAGCAGGTTAGCCATGTCACAATTTAAGATTGACTCCATTGTTGCCGCCATCGAGCAGATTCCCACCCTGCCTAAAACCGCCACTGATATTATGGATGCCCTTGATGGTGATGACGTTAATATTGAGCGCATTACTGAACTTATTGAGCAGGATCCGGCCCTTGCGGTGCAGGTGCTTAAATTCGCAAATTCGCCTTTTTGTGGCACGATTCACACGGTGAGCTCCGTCAAGCATGCCATTGTAGTGATGGGGCTTAGTGAGGTAAAGTCTCTACTGATGGTTTTTGCGGTGCAGAAATTTTTTGACGCCTCGGTGGTGGATAACGATAATCGCAAGCGTTTTTGGACTCATTCTCTGGTGTGCAGTCATATAGCCAATTATTTAAGCCGATATCTTCAGCGTCCGGCCGATGATACGGTTTTTATTTCAGCCCTTATCCATGATCTGGGGAAAATTATTTTAGACCAGTATTTCCACAAGGAGTTTCTGGAAATTATTGATTATATCACTCTGGAGAATAGTTCCTTCAAAGAGGCCGAAAAGGTAGTGGTGGGATTAACCCATTATCAGATTGCGGCAAAGCTTCTTAAGCAATGGTGCTTTCCGCAAAAGGTGGTGATGCAGGTTTTTTATCACCACGCCCCCTGGAATGAAACCGAGTTTGCTGAAAATGCTGCCATTATCTATCTTGCCAATATCCTGACAAAGATGGCAGGATATCCCTGTCTTGCAGAGGAGGAGGAAATTGAAATGGCTGATTTTGCTCAGTCGAAAGGGATGGCACGCTTAAAGGATATGGGCTTTGAGCTTGATGCCGATGCTCTGCAAGCACTCCTTGCTAATGTTTTGGCACTTCTCGAAGATGATGAGTCCATTAAAACGTTTCTGGGCTAGGATTTCTCTTGGGTGACAGAGCGGTGTTGTTTGTGGTATAGAAGCTTGGTCGATCTAGGAGATTTATATCTAAGTCTGGCAGGCCCCTGGGTCTGTTATCTTTAAATTATTAAGGCCATTTTCCATGAAACCCCATTGTCTCAACGACCGTGAAGAAGAACTTGATGTCTTTTTCGGTATCATTAACCGCTTTATCGGCTATTTTACCCAGGATTCTATCCGCCACACCGCTAATGACACCACCAGCGAATATCCATTTGTCCCCATGGATACTAGGCAGGCCTACGATCAGATCAAATTGGCTAAGGGGCTGGTGACCAGCAAGAATCCAACTTTTATAGATGTGGGGTGTGGTATCGGCAATGTCATGCTCATGGCGGAACTTATGGATTTCCAGGTGTATGGTATTGAAAAGGATGCGTATCCATTTAAGATTGCCCAGAAACTCATGGGCAAAGAGGCGGTGGCCCAGGATGATATCTGGCAATTTGAGCGTTTTGATCAGTTTGATGTGCTCTATTATTTTCGGCCTTTTTCAGAAAAAAACCTCCAGTATAAATTTGAGAAACTGATGGAGGACAGCCTGAAACCTGGTGGTATTCTTATCGCTAACCGCAAGATGAATATGGATATTGACGAGAATCCTGAATTTAAACGAATTGCTGAAATGTTGCCGGTTTGGCAGAAAAAAGGAGAGGATGGCTGAGTATAGTTAAGTCTACAACTCCTTCTCCTAAAAAAATGTATAAAACTTCATTTACCCTAAAAACGTCCAGCTATCTCGAGCTTGTCGATATCCAACGTCAGGTTGATCAGGCCGTGAGTGACTGCGGTATTATTGATGGTATCTGCCATGTCTATAATCCTCACACTACGGGTGCGATCACCATTAACGAAGGGGCCGATCCCACTGTTCAGACTGATATTGTCATGGCTTTGGAGGGTATGATTCCCTTTAGTCTGGATTACCGGCATATGGAGGGCAACTCGCCATCCCATGTGCTGGCATCCCTGTTCGGCACTTCTGAAACAATTTTTGTTGAGAACGGGCAACTACTACTTGGCACCTGGCAGAAGATCTATTTCTGCGAGTTTGATGGGCCACGCACCAGAACGGTGCATGTACGGGTGGTGGCTGGTTAGGACAAGGTGCTATAAAGTGATGTGAGCCACTTTCATAACGGAGGTTGGGAGTGGGGGCTTAGGTGGATTGGTGCCTAGTAATCTATCATTTGCCATCTTTTTGGCTGACAAGTGGTGTCTTGTTTTTAGACACTTTAGGGTGGGTTGCTTGGCGATGTCGTTCGTGTTCGCCAGTTAAAACAGCAAGTTGAGGCTGTTAGCCTAAGCTTTTTTTGCGGTGGCACATTCTTGGCAGGTACGGATAAAAGGTAAAAGGAGTTAGGTGGATAAAATATGAAATATCTGACTTATCCTTGCTCTTTAATAAGATTATGATTATGGAACTGGTAGTAATCAGTCTAAAGTTAGAAATTAAAACAGGATGACCGCTCGGCATGAAAAAAGCAATATCTCTCATACTTATCACCTTGGTGGTAATGGTGTTGCCCGCCCTGTCGGTCGCCAAAACCTATATGCTTAATCATCATGGGGATGTTGCTACTGCCAGCTCTGTTGAGCAACATAGCCATGAGCATGAAGATGCGTCACATCATAATGACCATCGCTGTTGTCATGGTCATTTGCAACTTGTTTCCCTTCCCCACCGTTTTGATCAAGCGTATTATTCTTCTTTGCGCGCCCAGCATACGACTGAGTATCGTTTTGTCGTATTAACGGCCTGTCTCTTCCCTGAGTTTCGCCCCCCCATCGTCTAAAGTCCTCTTTTTCTTTAAGAGGAAATTTTCTCGTTTTATCTGTGCTATCGGTGGCTCTTCCGCCCCCTCGTTCTATTGTTGCGTCTTGTCCCCTGTAACCATGAGCTTGAAGGGAGAGGGTGTTTCTCGCCGGAATTATTTTTATTTTGCTGTTTCAAAGGGATAATTTTATGAAAATTTTCACATTAATCTTATTTTCAATCGTTATCGTAAGCCCCGGCTTCGCTGCTGAGCCGTTTGAGGTTAGGATCCTCAGACCGGCGGACGAGACGCTGCGAATTCAGAGAGTTACGACTTCGCAGACTCCAACAGGGATTTTGGTCCAGGGTCGCGTTACGGCCAGTAGGGCTCAATATTTACCGGCTGGGCATGTGGATATCGCGGCCTATTCGCCTGATGGGGTGCTTATTGCGGAGACCACTGCCATGGTGTGTCCCCCCAATTTGAGTCGGCAGGCAAAACGCAAGGGGGGAGTCCGCTTCAGTGGTGAAGTCGGCGGAATTTTCCCTGCCGAGGTCATAGTCAAACTGGCCTACCACCGTGCCGGTACATGTATGGCTCAGCCTGGCGCAACTGTTCATAAATCATTTTTTAAGGATAAGTAGATGGCTAAACGTTATTTGAATTATTTTATTATGGGCTGTTTCTGCCTATTAGTGTCTCCGCTGGCAGGTTTGGCAGACTCCGCTGATTTAAACTGGAAAAATTGGCTCCAGAAGCAGGTGCAGCAGCACCCGGATGTTCTTGCGGCTGGGAAAAGTATGGATGCCGCCTTGGCGCTTGCCGAGGGTAATCAGCGGCCTTTGTATAACCCTGAGCTTGAAACGGAGTATGAGCGCAATGGTGATGATGATGTTTACTCTGTGGGCATAAGTCAGACCATTGACCTGTGGGATAAGCGCGGGGTTCGCACCAATCAGGCCAACTCCATGCGTGTGGTGGCCCAGATGGGTTATAACCTGGCGGTGCAGGAAAAATTCGCTGAGGCCATGCGGGCAATCGTTGAATATCAGTCGAGTAAAGAGCTTGTTGGCTTTGCGGAAAAGCAGGAGGCCCAGATGAATACCCTGCTTGGTCTTGTGGAGAAACGACTGCAGGCTGGTGATATGGGCCAGGTGGATATGGAGCTGGCCTTTTTAGGCTTAAGTCAACGTCTTAATGCCACAGCCCAGGCCAGGGCAACTCTCCGGCAGCTGGAATCTCGTTTGGGGGAATTATTGCCTGACTGGTCTGAGTCGAAAATACAGATACCGGTCTCTTTTTGGGAGATTAAAGGGGTAAACCTCACCTCGCAGGAGCTGGAGCGGTTGCCTTTGGTGGCTGGGGCCCGGGCCGAGTATGAAGTCGTTGAGCATCAGGCCAGGCTTGCTAAACTGGCAAGCAAGGTTGAACCCACCATTGGCATCAGTGCTGGCGAGGATGGCGAGGAAGATGTGGTGGCTCTGAGCTTGTCGGTGCCCCTTAATTTCCGCAATAATTATCAGGCAGAGGCAACGGCCTCGACCCTTGAGTCGGTATCGGCAAAGCTTCGCTACCGTGCCCTGAAACGGCAGGCGCATTTTGCTGGCAAAGCTAGTCTTAACGCCTTTGACGAATATCGTCGCTACTATAAGCGTTGGCAGACCCTGATCCGGGGGCGGGGGGAGACAAGTGACAAATTGCTGGCCCAGCAATGGGATAGTGGTGATCTCAGTACCACTGAATATCTCCTTGCTCTGGGGCAGATTACCGAGGGCATGGTTGCTGGAATTGAACTTAGGACCCAGTTTCATCTGGCCTGTGTCGACTGGTTGTTTATCTCTGGACAGCTCGGCGTGAGTGCTGAAGACGTAAAATGAATTTAGCGACTTACATATTGAAAGCTGTTGAGGGAATAAGAAACTGGAAACATTTTTTTAAACAAGGATTTAAGGCTACCACCAAGGCACTTATCCTATTTAATGGATTAGATTAAGGAATAGGTATTATGAAAGATATTATTAAAAAATTTAGCCTTATAGCTCTTCTTCTATGCCTGCCGTTGTCGGCTATGGCAGAAGATGGACATGGCCACGGCCACGGCCATGGCGGAGAAGAGGCGGAAGTTGAGGCGGAAGAAGAGGGTGGAGTTGAGCTTTCTGCTAGCCAAATCAGTCTTGCCGGGATCAAGGTTGCAACCCTTGACCCTCGGCCCATGACCTTTCAGGTTTATGCTCCGGGTGAGGTGCTGGCCAACGGTTACACCAGTTATCTGGTTTCGTCTCGGGTTGATTCTGTTGTCCTGCATCGCCACACCAGTCTTGGGGCCTATGTTGAGGAGGGCCAACCACTGGTAACACTGTTTAGTGATACGGTGGCTGAGGCGCAGGCCGCCTTTCGCATTGCCGATGCGGAGTATAGGCGTGTGCAGAAAATGGGACGCAAAGCGGTGGGTGAAAAACGCTTTATTCAGGCAAAAAACGATTTTGAGGTGAGCCACGGCAGGTTGCTGGCCTTTGGTTTGTCTGAGCAAGCGATCAAGGATACCAGCAAAAATAAAACACAAACGGGAGAATATACCCTGACGGCTCTGGCCCAGGGCGTGGTGCTATCCGATGACTTTCGTCAGGGACAGCGGGTTGAGGCGGGGGATCCGCTGATGGAGCTTGCCTGTGAGAAAGAGCTGTGGATTGAGGCGCGTCTTGCCCCAAGCGCCAAGGTGGTTGTGCCGGCCGGGACAATGGCTCAGGCAAAAATCGCTGGAGAAACTTTCCCTGCCAAAGTAATTCAGGAGGCACACACCATTGACGAGGTGACAAGGACTCGTATTGTTCGTCTTTTGGTGAATAATGAGGAGCATAAACTCCATCCCGGTCAGTACGCCGATGTTTATTTTAGTTTCAGTACCGATGAAGAGGTTCTTGCCGTACCGGAGACGGCTCTTATGCGTAGTGCTGATGGTGACTGGGTTGTTTTTGTTGAGGAGGACCCGGGCCATTTCATGCCGCACGAGGTTGATTTGGGTCGCAGTCTTGGTGCCTTTAGGGAAATAACTGGTGTACCTGCTGGCAGCCGTATTGTCATGGAAGGCGCGTTTTTTGTGGCCTCAGAGATTGCCAAATCAGGATTTGATCCCCACGACCATTAATCAGCCCAAGGAGTGACTTGTTATGTTAAATCGCATTATTGATTGGGCTGTAGTGAACCGTTTATTGGTTCTTATTGCCCTGGTGACCCTAATTGCGTCATCAGTTTTTATTATTCCGAATTTAAATCTGGATGCCTTTCCGGATGTAACGAACGTCCAGGTGTCGATTAATACTGAGGCCCCCGGCCTTGCCGCCGAGGAGGTGGAACAACTCATCACCTTTCCCATTGAGGCGGTGATGTATGCCCTGCCGGATGTGGAGGAGGTTCGCTCTATTTCCAAGACAGGTTTGTCCGGGATCACAGTGGTATTTAAGGAGGGGACGGATATTTATTTTGCCAGGCAACTGGTCTTTGAACGGTTGCAGTCGGCCAAGGAGATGGTGCCAAATGGGGTTGGAACCCCTGAGATTGGTCCGAACACCTCTGGTTTGGGTCAGGTGTATCAATACCTGCTCCTTGCCGAACCCGACTCCGGGTATGATGCCATGTTGTTACGCAGTTTGAACGATTGGGTTGTTAAGCTTCTTCTTATGCCCGTTGACGGGGTGACCGAGGTACTGTCCTTTGGTGGAGAGGTACGCCAGTATCAGGTGAACCTCAACCCCTCTCTTCTTTTGGCCTATGGTTTGACCCAGCAGGATGTTGTTGATGCCCTTGAACGCAACAATAACAATGCCGGTGGCTGGTATATGAACCGAGGTCAAGAACAGCTTGTTATTCGCGGAATGGGCTGGCTTGGTCATGATGAAGAGGGCCTTGAGCAGCTTCAGCAGATCCCCTTAAAGACTATTGACGGGGTGGTGGTGACGGTTGCCAACGTGGCGGAGGTAGCCTATGGCGGTGAGATTCGCCAGGGTGCTGTAACCATGACTCGGCGCGATGAAAATGGTCAAGCCGAAGGGTTGGGTGAGGTTGTCTCCGGCATTGTTATGAAACGCATGGGGTCAAACACCAAGGCTACCATTGACGGGATTAACGAAAGGGTGGAACTCATCAAACAGGCCTTGCCGGAAGGGGTCAGCTTTGAACCTTTTTACGATCAGGCTGATCTGATTTCCAAGGCGGTAAAGACGGTGGTGGATTCGCTACTTTTGGCCTTTGTTTTTATCATTATTGTCCTTGCCCTCTTTTTGATGAATCTCCGGGCTACCTTTCTGGTGCTGATATCCATTCCGATTTCAATCGGTATTGCCCTGATGGCCATGGCCTGGTTCGGGCTGTCGGCAAACCTCATGTCCCTTGGCGGTATTGCTGTGGCCATTGGTATGCTGGTTGATGGCTCGGTGGTGATGGTGGAGAATATATTCAAACATCTATCTCATCCAGATGCTGAACATGAAGAGGTCAAGCAGAAGAGACTTGCTGCCGATGATCCTGATCCCCATGATGTGGTCCGTGATACCGGCGGTATTTCTCTGCGCTTGCAGGAGGCCGGAAAAGAGGTGGCGAGACCCATCTTTTTTGCCGGAGCCATTATCCTGGTGGTGTTTATGCCACTCTTTAGTTTTCAGGGGGTTGAGGCCAAATTATTTCAGCCCATGGCGATATCCATCATGCTTGCCATTGCCGGTGCTGTTCTTACGGCCCTTATTATTGTCCCTGCCCTTGCGACCTTTTTGTTTAAACGCGGGATTCGTGAGCGGGAAAGTCTGGTTTTAAAGCCGCTCAATTATTTGTATAAACACGGTTTGCGCTGGGCTATGGAGCATGCAAAACTGGTTGTAATTATGGCGTTGCTGCTCATTGGTGCAGCCTTTGCACTGGTGCCACAATTGGGGACGGAGTTTGTGCCGGAGCTTGAAGAGGGGACAATCAACCTACGGGTGACCCTTGCCCCATCCTCAAGTCTTGAGACATCCCTTACACTCAGTCCCAAACTTGAAAAGATGCTCATGGAATTTCCTGAGGTGACCTATGCCCTCAGCAGGATTGGTCGGGCCGAGATAGGCGGTGATCCGGAGCCGGTGAATAATATTGAAATTTTTATCGGGCTTAAACCTGTTTCCCAGTGGACCAGTGCGACAAATCGCTTTGAACTGCAGGATCTTATGGAGCGCAAACTGGAACAGCATCCGGGTCTGCTCTTAAACTTTTCACAACCCATTGCCACCAGGGTGGATGAACTCCTGTCCGGGGTAAAGGCGCAGCTTGCCATTAAGCTGGTCGGCCCTGACTTGCAGATCCTGTCGACAAAGGGGGCGGAAATTCAAAAGGCGGTGCAGACGGTGAAAGGCACTAAGGAGGTGGCCATGGAGCAGATTGCCGGTGAGTCACAGCTTGTGGTTCAGCCTGATCGCCGCGCCCTCTCCCGTTACGGTCTGTCGGTTGCTGATGTTATGGATATTGTCCGTGATGGCATTGGTGGTGTTGAGGCTGGGCAGATTATTAATGGTAATGAGCGTTATGATATCTATGTTCGTCTCGGCGAGGAGTACCGCAAGACACCGGAGGCCATTGCCAATCTGATGCTTCTGTCTCCTTCAGGGGCGCAGGTCAGGCTTGGTGATGTCGCCAAGGTTTCAGTGGAATCTGGCCCACCCCAAATCAGGCGTGATGATGTCCAGCGCCGGGTGGTTATTCAGGCCAATGTTCAGGATCGGGATATGGGTTCTGTGGTGGCTGATATCCGCAGTGCCATTGCCAGCCAGGTTAAACTGCCCCCCGGATATTCAGTGAATATTGGTGGCCAGTTTGAAAATCAGCAGCGGGCCCAGAAACGACTGGCCATGGTGGTGCCCATCTCCCTGGCTCTCATCGCCCTCTTGCTCTACTTTGCCTTTAATTCGGTGGGCCAGGCCATGCTTATTCTGGTGAATGTACCCCTGGCCGTTATTGGTGGTGTGTTTTCCCTGTATCTCTCTGGTCAGTACCTGTCAGTGCCAAGCTCTGTGGGTTTTATTACCCTATTCGGAGTGGCGGTATTAAACGGAGTTGTTATGGTGGAGTCGATCAATCAGCGGGTGATGGATGGTCTGGCAGTTCCTGAGGCGGTGTTCTCCGGGGCTTTTTCCAGGCTACGTCCGGTGCTGATGACCGCCATCACCTCAGGTCTTGGTCTTATCCCCATGCTGATGTCCAATGGCGTAGGAGCCGAGATTCAGAAACCGCTGGCCACTGTTATTGTCGGCGGTCTGGTGACGGCAACACTGCTTACCCTCTTTGTTCTGCCAACTCTGTATGGCTTCTTTTCAAGGGGCAAGGTGGCTGATATGCGCTAGGCGCAGAAGGTGTTTTTTGCACCCGGTACTTTTTTTATGGTGCTGGGTGCAAATAAATGGAACCTTTTAAATAAACATGACGTTATCCATGGGTATGGAACAGGTTATAAGCATCAGTGAAAATATGAGTTGCGCCACAGAATTTGAGATAATCCTCAAGCCGTATCTGCACCATTTGTATAAGGTTGCGTTGCGTTTTACGGGTGGTGTAGTTGCCGATAGTGAAGATTTGCTTCAGGAGCTACTGATCAAACTTTATGGTCGGCGGGATCAGTTGGAAACGATTGAAAAATTACGGCCCTGGTTGGTAAAGGTACTGTACCGGCTCTTTATTGATAAGGTGCGTCGTGAGAATCGTTCCCCTCTGCATCTTGTGGTTAAACCAGCCGGTGAAGAGCCTGATCCGGTTGAGACTCTGGTCTGTTCTGCGAATGGCCCGGCAGAAAGTCTGGCAAGCCATGATCTGAAGAGTAAGCTTATGCTTGCGGTGCAAAGTCTTAATGAGGAACAGCGCACCGTCTGTATTCTGCATGATATGGAGGGGTACACCCTGGTTGAGCTTGAGGAAATTTTAGAGACACCTCTCGGAACATTGAAGTCACGTTTGCACCGGGCAAGAGCTCGTTTGCGCAAGATTTTACGTTTGCAAGGGGTCACCAGTAAGAGGGAGGAGCACCATGATGAACTGTAAAGAGTGTATCGTTAATCAGGATGATTATCTCGATAATCGACTGCCCCATGACCTCTATGAGGCCATGACAAGGCATCTTGCCCAGTGTCCTGAGTGTCAGCTGATGATGCGTGAAAATCGTGAATTGCTCCAGGGGCTCAGGACCCTTGAGTCGCCTCCGCCATCCCCAGGATTTTTGAAGCTTGCCATGGAGAATGCCGCCCGGGTTGAGCGTCAGCGCCTTCACAGGAAATGGTTTATTCAATATGCAGCTGTCGCAGCCATGGTATGTCTGGTGGTTCTTGGTTCGCTGAAGTTTTCACCATGGATGGTAGCCAATACCGGGCAGTCGGCTCCTGGCGTTATTTTGTCGCTACATGAGAGCAAGGATGTGATCCTTCTGGTACAGTCAGCAAGGGCTCTGGACAATGCCACTATCACCATTAATCTGCCACCGCAACTGATGCTTGCTAATAATCCGGGTCTGCATCAGATTTCCTGGCAGGCCGATATTAAAGAGGGAAAGAACTTGATCCCGTTGCCACTGGTTGCCACTGTTACCGGTTCGGCCCAGATTACGGCCAGAATAGAGCACGAAAGCCGGGTTAAAACGATGCGTATGCAGGTGGAGATTGTGCCACAGGTGTAAGGGTGTACAGCAGGACTGTTGTGGAACGTATGCAACTACTTATTCTAGTTTGGAGTATCGTACTCCTTGTGGGAATGGTTGTCTTTTAAATTTTTTTGGGATGCTATAATGTTACGATCAAGGTTCACCAGAGGCGTATTGTTACTTGTTGTTTGCATGAGTATGAATATGGGGGGAGCATTTGCCGCTGGGGCAAATAGTTCTACCTTCTTTGCCCAGGGGCAAAAGGCGTATAATGCCGGTCAACGCAAGGAGGCCTTGAGACTATTCAGAAAGGCTGAGGCGCAGGGCATGAAGAAGGCCTCATTGTACTACAATATCGGCGTCTGCTCCTACAGCCTTAAGCAATATCCTGAGGCAAAGGCCGCCTTTCAAGAGGTTATTGTTCTGAGCAAGGATATGGCTCCCCTTGCCCATTATAATCTTGGTCTGATTGGTATGCGGGAGGGCAATCGCCAGGAGATGATTGCTGGCTTTGAGACGGCAATTGCCACAAGCTCCGACCCCAAGATCCGCGATATGGCCGCGGCAGCTCTGGATGAAAATAATGTCAGGCAGAGGGCTGGTGCAACACCGTATGCCGGCTATTTTGAAATTAGTGTCGGTTATGATGATAATATAGAGTTGTACAGTGACCTATTGGGAAGTAAGGGCGATGGTGACTGGTTCACTGAAGTGTTTGCGGCAGGAACGATGCCGATTAATGGTGGGACGTTTAGGCGGGGCACTCAGCTGTTTGGTAGCATGTACTATCAAAAATTTGCCGATTACGATGAGTATGATCTTGGCACGGTTGCTGTTGGTGTTCAGTACCTCTTCGATTACAATGGCTGGAAGATTAAGCCTGGGGTGGATTACTCCTACACCATCCAGGATACCAAGAGCTATGACCAGACCCCAAGTTTTAGTATCAAGGGTCGCCATGGATTTTACTGGGATACCCAGATTCGTTTAAGTTATAAAATAAGTTATATTGATATTCTTGACTCCACCTATGATGCTACCCAGGGAACTAGGAACAAGTTTAGGACTGAGATTATTAAGAAATGGCAGAAGACCAGTGTAAGTTTGCGCTATACCCTGGAGTTAAATAGCCGTGATAGCGATGACCTCTCTCCCACCAGGAATACAGTTGCCGTTAAGGTTCGCCATCGCTTTACCGATCAGTTTTCCGGGGTGGCCAGTGTTGCTTTCCGGAACTCAAGTTATGATAATACCGTAGCCTATGACCGGGATGAAGATCGCTGGAAGACAACGTTGCGCGGGATATACAAGATTGATCCAATCTGGACTGTCGTTGCGGATTACACTTATAGTGATAACGAAGATAATCAGGCCTATGCACGGTATAACTATACGAGAAGTGTGTCGGCCTTGAGACTGGAGAGGTCCTTTTAGGGCGATCTGTGTTTTTTTGGTCGCACATATGGTAAATGTGTTACTGTTTGTTTTAGAAAGCATAAGATCTGTTTTTATGCCAAAAAACGTTTATGGAGAATACTCCGTAAACGTTTTTTGGCGTGGTGGGTCTTTAGTCTTGTTGTTTGAATTTTACTTTTACCGAGCTTCTTTATTATGGCCTTTGCAAAAATATTCGCGATGCAGGTACCGTTTATGATGCGTTTTAATCGCCGGATTTCTGACATAGTCGAGCAGCTTACGCCAAGCTATATGCCCATTGCCTATAAGCTGGCCCTGTTTTTGACCCTGTTGATCTCAACTGGTATGACGCTACTTGGTCTTATTATTGTCTCCAATCAAACTTATATTCTTCAAAAACAGATTAATGCCTTTGGTGAATCTTCAGCCAATCAGCTTGGTGAGGCCTCCAAGGAGCTGATCCTCTCGGAGGATGCCCTGGGTCTTATGATGGCGACCAAAAATTTTGCCAACAACGCTAATATTCTTGGCTCGGCGCTCTATTCAGAAAAGGGTGAGTTGTTGACCGTGTCGGGCTTTATTCCGCAAAAAGACATCCTGAAGAGTTATATTACCATGATCCACCCTGGTAGTAGAAATCACAGGGTTGAATGGTGGGGCGAGAACGGGGAAATGGCGGGGGTTGGTACCGTAACCTTTATCTCTCATATTTATTTCAATAATATTATTATTGGCCATGCCTTGGTGACATTTAGTCAGGAAGCCATGGGCCAGGCTCTAAGGCAGACCATCCGTACCATCACTCTGGTGACCCTCTGTATGGTGGTGCTTGGTGTGGTGATTGCCTTTATTACAAGCAAGCGATTTAGTCGGCCCATTAATACGTTGATGACAGCCAGTATCGCCATCGGTAATGGGGCCCATCCTCCCTGCATTGATGAGGGGCGCAATGATGAAATTGGCTATTTGAACAGGGCCTTTAACCGGATGAATACCAGCTTGCTTGAAAAAACAAAGGTTGAAAATGCCTTCTCGCGCTTTATGTCAAACAAGGTTGCCAGACATATTCTCTCAAACCCCAATAATGTTGAGCTTGGTGGTGAGAATGTGGAGGGAACGGTACTTTTTGCTGATATCGTTGGTTTTACCAGCTTTTCTGAAAATTTACCGGCCAATGAAGTACTCGATATGTTGAATGAATATTTTACCTATATTTCAACGGTGGCCAGCCTCTTTAATGGCACCATTGATAAATATATGGGTGATTGTGCCATGATTATTTTCGGTGTGCCGGATGCAGATGTTGAACATAAATTTAACGGTCTGCGCTGTGCGGTGATGATTCAGCATCTGATGGTGCGCCTTAATGCCAGGTTTCTATCCAGGGGTAAGCCAGCCATTCATTTTAGAATTGGTTGCAATAGTGGGCCCATGGTGGCTGGCAATATGGGTTCAGTGGACAAGATGCAGTATACCGTGGTTGGTGACACCGTGAACCTTGCCTCCCGTTTGCAAAGTGAGGCAGAAAAAGATCAGGTTATTGTCACAGAGCAACTGGTCTACGATGCGGATCTAAACGGTAAACTGGTAACGACCAGGCTACAACCCATCCGTCTGCGGGGTATTAAGGAGGAGGTGTCAATCTTTAATGTGGAGCGCTTAAGTCCCAGGTATCAAGCTGAAATAGAGACGCAGATCGCTTCTATGCTCGAACTTAAATGGGGGTCGTCGTTTAGATGAGGTGGTTTTGTCTGGGGCTTCTTGTCCTTGTAAATATAGTTCTTTCTGGTTGCGCCTATTTTCAGGCCCTTGGGCCGGATGTTCCCCAGAAAATAGATCTGCTTATTGCCGATGAACGGTATGGTGCAGCCCTCGATATTTTGAGCTATAACAATCCCAACAAGTCAAACTATAACGAATTGCTGGCTCAGCAGAAACGGGTCATTATCTTGGCTGAGCAACTGGAAAAAGAGACTTTGCAGGAAACCCGCCAGCTAGTTCGTCAGGATGAGTGGTATAGGGCGGAGCAACTCTACCTTGAGAGTCTTGCAAAACTACCAGATAGTGACAAGCTTATAAAACAGTACCAGCTCTTTCTAGAATCACGCAAGATTCTTCTTGCCCACCTTGAACTCAAACTGGATACCAACAGGGCCCATTGGCTTATTGCCAATATTCCGGTGCAACAGGAGATGATTCGTGTTTTTCCCACCGCCGAGGATGAGTTTAGTGAGTTGAATGATTTCCGGGCCCAAAAAGAGAAAACAGCCCTGCATCTGTTGCGATTTACTACTCAGGCCCTTGACCGAAAGGATCACCTGGGGGCTGCCTCCTTGATTGCTTTAATTGACCGCCTTGCGGTGGATAATCTGGACGAAGAGCTGTTGGTGATGTCCCGTTATCGTTTGCAGGAATTGCAACGTATCCAGCGGATAAGCGATAACCTGCGCCAGAGTAAGGTTGAACAGCAACAGCTACGGCTTGAACGTATCCTCCTTGTGGGCGAGAAAAAGGAAACCGAAGCGCTGATTATGCTACTTGAGGATGATGCAAGTCTTGAAAATGTGTTACGGGCAAGAACTCATTTAGATTCCATTTCACGCGCCAGTCGTGAGTATCCAAGCTCCTTTGAGTTGCATCGTCATTTAGAGCAGTTGTACCAGCAGGCCGTGGTTATGCATAGTCAGTCAGGGCGCACTCTGTACAGCCAGGGCAAGATTTATGAAGCGTTGGAGATATGGCAATTTCTTTTAAAAATTGACTCTGATAATCAGAGGATACAGGAGTATGTGGATCGGGCCAATCGGGTGCTTGGTAAATTGCAACGACTCAAGCAGCAAACGGCCAGTGATGCCCCTGGGAAATAGGGATGCAAATGTGGCTTGCTGTCTTGGTATTTTAAAAATTCCCCATAGCTTGCGTAAAAAAATGGAACCTTTCGAAATTCTTTAACGTTAGAAGAGTATGCAAGATGACGATGGCGATATTTTGCCACTTCATGAGGGTCGACCGTTTAGTTTACAATTTTACAGAGATTCGAAAAGGTTAAATTTAAGGAGAATACAATGAAATTACGCAAAAAGTACATTTTGGCCCCGATTATGCTCATGATGAGCGCAACTCCAGCCTTCTCAGCTGTGGATGATCTTGATGTCACTATGGAGATGATCAATGAAACCGTGCGTACGCAGATAGAAGTTAGTCGTACTATTGAGGTGCCTGAGCAGTATCGAAATCGTCACCAAGAGCGGATGGAACATTTGGGTGAGGACGCTGAGCATGCTACTGAAAAGTATGGTGAAATGGCAGAAGATGATGATGCTCGTAATGAGTATATGGACGACCGTGACGATGAGCGTGATGAGCATATGGACGACCGTGACGATGATCGTGATGAGCATATGGATGATCGCGATGACATGCGTGACGAGCACATGGATGACCGCGAAGACATGCGTGACGAGCAGTCTGACAGCCGCGAAGACATGCTTGATGATCAGGCTGACAGTCATGATGATATGATGAACGACTAATACCGCCATGGTATCTGTTGTAAAAAAAAGAACCCCAGGGACTTCCCTGGGGTTCTTTTTTTATTTGTATTTGCGGTGGTGAAATTTCTAGTAATCGCTTAAGCCTTTTCTGAGCACCTCAAGTTCCCGTTGTCGTACATAACGGAGGATTTTTTCTTCGTCCTGACTGTCAGGGTAGAAACGTATTCCGTAGCTAAAGAGCATAAGGGGTCGCTCTTGAATAAATTCTCGGACGATGTCCCCTCCCTTAAGTTTTAGTTGCCATCTACCATCTTCGGCGCCGCAGGACTCTTCATCACAGGGGATGGTGATCTGCAGGTTGTTGAAGTGGTTCCCGGCCTCAGGGATGCCATAGTTGAATTTGGCAAAGATAAGCAGGCCACCGGCACTGATATCTTTTATGGCAAAATGACATTCTTCATTGTTGTAGCTACAGGTTAGACGACTGCCCTGGGGGGTGCCGACCCGGTAATGCATCCGGCGTTGGAGCATAAAAAGGGCGTTGGGGGGGTCGCAACGCAGGCTATCCTTACCCACGCTCCGAACAGTGGTCATAAAATGCATCCAGACCTTTGATTCATTTCTGAAAACAACGCGGATCTTGGTGGTATCCTTGGCCCAGTCCTTGGGCTTGTCAATCAGGATATGGGCATTGTTGATCTCGTAGAGAATCGTCCCTCCGGATTGATATCCTTTGCACAGGAGATTGAGCAGAACTCTACCTTTTTGCAGATATTCCAACGTATTTCTGATAATAACAGGGGACCTGGTGGTTTCGTATCCACCTTCCATGGTGACCCATCCTGTTTTGGCGGCGTGGCTATGTTCTATGTCCATAATGTATACTATAAAACAAAATGTTAAAAAAAGTGAGTGATATGATGACAGACCTTGATCCTAATAGTATCTGTTTCGGCTTTAATCGCAAGACAGATGAAGAATCTCTCCAATGTTTTATAAGAGCCTTTGCAAGTCCCGAACTTTTAGAGGTTTTGATCCCACGTATGGATAACGATGAAATCACCAGCCTCCTTGATAAATTATCGACCTTGATGGGCACGCACCTCAAGGAGAGGGAATATCACAAACTTTTTCTAGGGCGAAAATGAGTATAAAACCAGCATAACTCATTTCTATTTCTGCTTGATAGTGTAATAGTATTTTTTGGCAATAATTTACAAGAGGAACTTTGGGAGAAGGGAATAATATGGGGCAGTTAATCATGCGAAATTTGCGGGACTTTTTGACGGTTCTTCGCCAGGATAAGGATCTCCTTGAGATCGACGTGGAGGTTGATCCTTATCTGGAGATTGCTGAAATCCACCGGCGGGTGATCCGCCAGGGTGGTCCGGCGCTCCTGTTTACCAATGTTCGTGGCAGTAAGTTTCCTGTTGTCACCAACCTCTTTGGCACCGCTCGGCGGATGGAGCTTGCCTTTGGCAATCGGGCCCAGCAATTTGTCGCTGATGTTGTTCGTGCCGCGGAAACCATGCTCCCGC
Organism: Deltaproteobacteria bacterium; assembly: GCA_024277655.1. Taxonomy (GTDB): domain Bacteria; phylum Desulfobacterota; class Desulfobulbia; order Desulfobulbales; family SURF-16; genus JAJRUT01. Next base: position 19,454 of record JAJRUT010000056.1, read on the forward strand.
CGACCTTGAGTAAGGTGTGGGGGATGCGTGGTCTGATTCCCCAGGGGATGAAGATTGGTCTCAAGGAGCTAAAGAATGGCCCGGTGCTGGAATGTTGCCAGTCGCCATCACGCCTTACCGAACTACCCATGCTTACCTCCTGGGATACCGATGGCGGCGCCTTTGTTACTCTGCCCCTGGTGTATACTGAACATCCCGGCGGCCGTGGTCATAATCTGGGGATGTACCGTGTCCAGCGTTATGACGATCAGACCACGGGCATCCACTGGCAGATCCATAAGGGCGGCGGCTATCATTATTATGAGGCCGAACAGCGCAATGAAGCCCTGCCTATGACCCTGTTTATCGGTGGCCCCCCGGCTCTGATGATGGCGGCCATTGCTCCTCTGCCGGAAAATTTACCGGAACTCATGCTGGCCTCGCTTCTGGTGGGGGAAAAACTTGGCATGGTTAAAAATCCGCTGGGTGGTCATCGTCTGGTTGCTGAGGCCGAATTTGCTGTGTGTGGCAAGGTTCCGCCCCATGTGCGCCGTCCCGAAGGCCCCTTCGGCGATCATTACGGGTATAATTCCCTTACCCATGAGTATCCGGTCTTTCAGGCCAGTCATCTCTATCACCGCAAAGATGCCATCTATCCCGCCACCGTTGTTGGTAGGCCACGGCAGGAGGATTATTATATTGGAGATTTCCTCCAGGATCTCCTCTCGCCCCTGTTTCCTCTGGTCATGACCGGCGTAAAACAGTTAAAAACCTTTGGCGAGGCAGGCTTTCATTGTCTTGCGGCGGCAAGGGTGACGGATCGCTATCCCCGTGAGGCCTTCGCCTCCGGTTTACGGATCTTGGGTGAGGGGCAGTTGTCCTTAACAAAGTTTTTGATGATTACCGATGGTGATATTAATATTGAGGATTTTAAGGAGTTATGGGTTCATATCCTTGAGCGGGTTGATTGGCAGCGTGACCTATTTGTTTTTGCCAATGTTTCTCAGGATACGCTTGATTACACCGGTCCTTCGGTTAATAACGGTTCAAAGGCTCTGCTTATGGGGCTTGGCAAAGAGGCACGCAATGTCCTTCCCACCGAATTTCATGGCGATCTTCCTCGTGGTTGTCGTCGGCCAAACCCCTATCTGCCCGGCACCTTGGTTGTTGAGGGCGATGCCTACGATGAGGATAAGGAGCTTGCTAAGAGACTGGCCAGCCACGCAGGAATTGCCGGGTTTCAGGTAGTTCTGCTGGTGGATAACTCCGCTGAGGCCACCGAAAATATCCAGGAATTTATCTGGTCATTCTTTACCCGCTTTGAGCCTGCTGCCGATATTTACGGTGCCGGTCATCAGGTCGACCGTTTCCATGTTGGTTTGAAACCACCTATAGTCTTTGATTGTAGGATGAAACCTTGGTATCCTCATGTACTGGAGGTGGATGACGCCACTCGTAAATTGGTGGATTCGAGGATTATGGATATCCTGCCGTCGGCATTACGGTAAGAGTTGCTTGGAATTCAGGATCAAGGAGTCAGGATTCAGTAGAATGGCAGAAAATGTATTGTGCTGAATTCTGAATTCAAATTTTTGTTACGATTCTCTAAGTCCGACAGACCTCTGGTAAAGTTGAGTAATGAATGCTTGCACAACGTATCAAAGCTCCTAGCTAAATAAAGGTGGGAAGGTTGAAGTGCCAATTTAACAGCGTGCCATTATGAAAATAACAAAAAACAACCAAACAGCAAAAGGTTCATCTGTTCGGAAATCATCTGCAACGCCCTCGGTTGATTTCAGGCAACTCTTGCAGGGGCAGATGTCACCCGTCCAGGATGTGGCTTCTGCAAGTCAGGTGGCTGAGGTGCAGGGGCGGGAACAGGCTGACCCCCAGGTGCGGATGCGTGGCGTGAAGCTTACAGAGTCAACCATTGATTCCATGGAATCCTTCGCTGTAGCACTTGCCGATCAGACATTGTCCGAAGATGCTTTGCAAGCCTTTGTGACCCGTCTGGAAGAGGACGCCCAGGTCCTTGTTGATATTAAAGAGCAACTTCCAAAGAATGACCCCCTTGCCGAGCTCATCGAACGAGTCTCTGCCGCCTGTTATCTGGAAACAGCCAAATTTCGCCGTGGAGATTATTCGTGAGAGGACGTAGGGGCCAAGGGTTAAGGGGAAAGGAGGGTGTATTAGGATCCTGTTTCTAGTTTGTTTCAAGACCTTTAGTCCCATCGCACCTAAAATTATGTTAGTCTGCAAGGCTGTATTATGCATGACCCCTTTTAATCTTACCCCTTAACCCTTTTTACCTACAGATAATGAAAGAACGACTACAAAAAATAATCGCTAGAGCCGGGATTTGTTCGCGCCGTGCTGCAGAGACACTCATCCGTGACGGGAAGGTTTCCGTTGATGGGGAGGTTGTAACCGAGATGGGCATGAAGGTGGATCATAGGATTCAGAAGGTCATCGCTGATCGTATTCACGTACGTTTTACGGAGAAGAAGGTGTATGTGCTTTTAAATAAGCCGGAAGGGTATGTTACAACGATGAATGACCCGCAGGGGCGTCCCATTGTTACATCACTTTTGAAAGGCATAAAAGAACGGGTGTATCCTGTTGGCCGCCTTGATTTCGAAACAAAGGGCGCGCTTATCCTCACCAACGATGGTGAGCTTGCCCAGCGCATTCAACATCCGAGTTTTGAAGTGAAGAAAACCTATGTGGTCAGGGTTCAGGGGGCGCCCACAAACGATGCAATTCAGTTGCTTGAAGCGGGTGTTGAGCTTGAGGGTAAGATGACAGCTCCGGCCCAGGTCAAGGTGTATCGCCGGGGGAAGAAGGATTCCGTGCTGGAAATTACCATCCATGAGGGGCGGAAGCACCAGGTTCGCAAGATGTGTCAGGCTATCGGTCATCACTGTGTTGAGTTGACTCGTACGGCCTATGGGAACCTCAATCTGGGCTCTTTGCCTTCGGGTAAATTTCGCTATCTCTCCACCAGTGATCTGACTCGGATCACTAAGACCGCAAAAAAGATGAGAGTTAGTAAGCGGGTGAATAAGAGGCGTAAATAGGTGATATGTCTAGTCAGGACAAGGTTTTAGGGCGAGACAGCCCGTCCTGGTCTACCCGTCTTGATTTCATTTGCATTTTCAGCTTTACTTTCGTTTCATCGTCATTATAGAATGGTTCTGTAGGAAATAAAGGGGCAGAAAATCAAGAGCATACATGACGTAATTCATCTTTTCTCCACGTTGGCTTTTCACCATTTCAATCGCCTTTTTTTTCTCTGCGAAGCTGGATTCGCTCTCCATTTGTTAGTGGAGAGCGAAATTCCCTAAAAGATCAGAACGATAAAAATGGAGAGTGTAATGAACAAGTCTGAACTCGTTGAGGCGATGGCCAGGGAAATGGACATGAATCCGAAAGAGGCCAGTTTGGTGGTGAATACGATTCTGGACTCTATGTGTAGTACGCTTATTGGCGGGAACTCCATTGAAATTCGTGGCTTTGGCAGTTTTGTGATTAAGGATTATGACTCTTATTCCGGGCGGAATCCCAAGACTGGTGAAAAGATTGAGGTGCCAGCCAAGAAGTTACCCTTTTTCAAAGTGGGGAAGGAGCTTCGGGAGCGGGTTAATTCTCGAACCCAGTAAAAAATACTCTTCAAAAAGATGCAAAAAGGCTATTTCGATATGGATCGAAATAGCCTTTTTTTGTTTACCTCAGATTCGGAGGTAAATGGCGCGACTGAAGTCGCACGTCCTCTGTGATTATTTCAGGCGGTGCGTTTTTCAGTTGTGCCACTTAACGGCGGATCTATTTTTTAAGCGTTTTCTGCAAGTCTTCCAGCACGGATCGTAAGGTCTGACCATCTGGGGTTGTGGCTTCCGGGTTGATTGCCACCGCCTTTTCCCAGGCAGTAATAGCCCCCTCCACATCCTGTAAATCAACCAGCTTGACGAGGCCGGTGTTAAACAGGGCACTAAGATGATCCGGCTTGCGTTTTAAGGCTTCAGTAAAAGATTCTATGGCTTTTTTAGGCTGTTTTTCCCGGCGGTACATGATACCCATATCGGTCCAGACATTGGGATCACTGTTGTTGATCGACAGGGCGCGGTCATAGGCGGTAATAGCCTTTTTATGTTGGTGGGTGTCGAAGTAGTTATGGCCCAGGGAGACCCAGGCCTCGTAGTTGTCGGGGTTCTGTTTAACAATATCTTCCAGCGCGTTGATTGCGTCATGTTCTTTGGCATGGTTGTGTCCGTCACCGGCTGGTTCCGCGCTACTGGTTGGTGGTTGCACGTCATCCGGGGTGGACTGGATTGCGGAGAAAATGACGCCACTGATAAATCCGGCAATAAAGGCAAAGGTGATGGCGATGTACAGCGTGTCTTTTTTATCATTTGTTACGCTCTGTTATTTAAGGTTTTTTTGTAAACGCGCCAGAATGGCAGGGCCATGATAATATACGTAAGGGATGATAAACTAAATTAAAAAAAAATGTAACGTTGTCCTTCGTAAAGCCGCAAATTTATGCCTTTCTGACCGTAGAACTACGGATTTTTTGCCGGACACTGGAGAGGTGTAAGGGTATAAAAAATTAAACTTTGCATCGTTGTTGGGCCGACTATTTAAGGCCTGCAACGAAGAAGAAGTGTAAAAAACTTGACCTAGCCGGAGTGAATCTGTTTAACTACCTGACTTAGGGTGAGGTTAATATTCCTGTGCAAGTTTGTTTGGCTGGGGTACTTAGGAGTTTTTTGGGGGAAGGGTTTTCTGGTTGATGGGGAAAGCCCGCGTTTGGTAAATTTCAGGAGAGAGAAATGAAAAAGATTTTATCCACAGTTGTAGCCCTTGGTCTTGCGCTGGGCGCTGCGTCCACGGCGTCCGCCTTGGAATTCAAGGTTTCAGGCCATTATTTTGTGGAAGGCGTATATATGAGTTCCGGTGATGGTGATGGACTTGTGTTGAATGATGATAAGCAGGGGAATAATTCCTACTGGCGTCATGAGTTCAAGATCCGGCCGATGATTAAGGTCAACGATAAAATTGTCATGAAATCTGTCATCTATCTTGCCAATAGTGATATTGCAACTGATGGCTCCGATGGTATTTGGGGCACTCAGGATGATGGCAATAAGGCCAATGATAATGAAATAAACGTTCAGCAACTGTTTATGGAATATATGTCCCCCTACGGAAAACTCCGGGTGGGTCGTACCTCTGTGGGGCTTTGGCAGGGTGATTTTCTCAGCTCCGATGTGCACGGTAATCGTCTGATGTTCTTCCCTAACTTCCTGGGGGAAAATATTGGTGGTTGTGTTTTCCTGCAGAAGACCACAGAAGGCGATAAGTATACCACTGATGTCGATGGTGATTCAGACGTTTATGAGGTAGCTGTGTGGTATAAAAAACCGGGAATGATTGCCTCTCTTGGGTTTGATTATATCCGTGATGCCAATTTCAGTAATACACCTCCCCCTGGACTTGCTTACACAGGTCAGAAAGGTACTATTAATCGCTTTAAGGGATATTATAATCAAAATTTCACAAATGTGTATGCCGAGGTGGAATTTCAATATCAGACTGGTGACTTTGAGGTTGATTCCTCTGTAGATATTGGTGCTGGTGTTGGGCAGGATGTGGACGTTGAAAGTCTAGGGTTTATGGCCGATCTCGGTGTTTACCAGGGAAAGCTTGATGTTGGCATGATGTTTATCTATGGTTCCGGTGATAGTGATGGCCGGGCTGATGGCGATAAGGGAGACCTTGGTCAACTTGGTGAGCAGTTTCAGCCCTACAATATCCTGACTGGGGCCAATACCGGGATGATGGTAACCGATGTTAATGGTGCCAATGGCGCAATGACGCAAGCCGGTATTATCTCCCTTGGTCTGCATGCAAGCTACGCCGTATCTGATGTCCTTTCGGTGAATTCGGCTCTGGCTTATGCCCAGGCCGAGTCAGAACAAATAGGTTGGGAGGATGAGTATGGTTGGGAGATTGACCTTGGCATGACTTACAGCCTGATGGCTAATCTGGCCTATCAGGTCGATTTTGGTTATCTCATGACTGGTGATTTCTTTGAAGAAGGTGTTGCCGGGGCTGATACAGAGGACGTGTACACCCTCACCCATCGCCTGACCATGGAGTTCTAGTCTGACTGATACGTTCTGGTGGTAATATAAAAAAAGCCCGAATCGCTTTAAGTGATTCGGGCTTTTTTATTGTTTCTGTTTAGGGTTAAAACCTTCGCCTTTTAAGAGTATCCTCCCTCACTTACCGGGCGAATAACAGCGTAACAGCGTAACAGCGAAGCGGTGTCTGGTGTCTGTTTTGCTAGCAGTCGTCGCCTTGCTACTGTTTTATTTGAACTTCCAACTTCCACAACATCGAATATGGAACTTTCGTCGCTTCGCTACTCCCAACTGACGATATCCATGTCTTCCTTCTCGCCCCCTTCCTGACGATCCTTGCCAAAGCTGAATACATCAATTTCGTTGCCGTGTTGACTGGGGTTGTTGTACTGATATTCATTCTTCCACGGATCAAGGGGAACATTTTTTCTAAGGTAGGGGCCATCCCAGTTTTCGACACCAGGGTCAGAGCGTAGGGCATCAAGACCCTGGGACTGACTGGGGAAATCTCCGGTGTCCATCCGGTATGCTTCTAGGGCGCTGTCAATCATTTCTATTTGGGTGCGCGCCGTCTGCTGTTTACCCTTGCGGATGTGTTTATAGACACTTGGTACAGCAACAGCTGAGATCAGGCCGAGAATGACCATCACCGCCATCAGTTCCAGTAACGAGAATCCTTTGGCGTTACCAATATGTTTTCGCAATATCTGCATAAAAAAACACCTACTTTTGTAGTTTGTTGTTGGAGTGCAATTCGTCACGAAAGCCATCCATAGTTGTCTTAAATTCGTTAACATACTGGTCGAGCACCTGCTCACTTTCAATTACATACAGGGTGAGCATAATGAGGAGCTCTGTCTTCTCAATCTTCTGGGTCTCATATCTAAACAGATAGCCCAGAAGTGGAATATCCTTCAAAAAGGGGATACCACTGTCTGACACGGTGCGATCTGTGCCAATAAGACCGCCGATCAGGATGGATTGACCATCTTTAACGGCCAATCTTGTCTTTAATTCCCGCTTTCTGATGGGAGCCGATTGTACCCCGTTTTCCGGCACCTCCATGGCCTTACTGATGGTCTGTTTGATGTCGAGGAGAATAATACCGTCATAGTTGATCTGGGGAGTAACCTCAAGGATTACACCGGTATCCTTGTACTGGATGGTCTTGTCCACCTTGTCGGCCGTGGCATTGTTTTCGGTGACCGAGGTGACAATGGGAACCTCTTCACCAACGTTGACGGTGGCCGTTTCATTGTTGAGTACCAGGACCTGGGGCGAGGAGAGGATGGACAGGTTCGTCTTGCCGGCCAGGGCGTGGAGCAGGGCGGCCACATCCTCACCGCTGTTAATCATCATGCTCAGGCCGTTGGAGATGGCATTCTCCGGGTTAAAAACGGTGGATGCTACATCCATGGTATAGCGGGTACCGTTGTTTGTGCCGAGAAGGTTATTATCGATGGCCCATTCAACTCCCATGGACAGTTCATCCTTTAGGTACACCTCGGCAACGATAACCTCCACCAGCACCTGGCGTGGCAGGTTGTCCAAGCGTTCAAGGAGTTTAACAATGCGGCTGTAGTCTGGTGGCAGGGCGCGGATCAGGATGATATTGCGGTTGTCATCAGCGATCAGCATCGGACTGCCGGCAAAGCGCAGGGATGAAAGTGTTTTACCGAGAACCTTGTTTTTTAAGGCGGATTTCTTCTTTTTACTGTCGGATGTGGTCTTGGAGTTGGTGGCTTTTTTTGTGGTTGCACCGCCACTATCTTCTTGGATTAAACGGTTGACGAGGTTGGTTAATTCCGAGGCCACCGTATTCTTGGCGTTATAGATGTAAATATTATCCCGGTCGGAACCCACGGTGATGTCAAGCTCCTTGATCCACCGCGCCCCGTTTTCCACCAGATATTCACTGGGGCTAACCAGAAGCAGGGAGTTAACCTGGCCCAGGGGGACAATGGTTAACCCACCCTGTTTGCCCTTGTTGTTGATGTTCAGGGCATTGAAAACTTTATCAAGCTCCTCCTTGATCTCTTGAATGGGCGCATTATGAATGCGAACCAGGCGGATATTCAAGGATTCCAGCGGCGAAACGTCTAACTGGGAAAGTATGGTGAGTATATCAATGATATTGGTCTCGTAGTCGTGGATGAGGAGCCAGTTATGTGCCTCCAGTGGCTGCATTGAGCCGCTGGCTGACAGGTAGGGCTCAACCAGTTTGACACTGGCCTTTGCCTGTAGATGGAGAAGTGGCACAACCTGGAGCATGATACGGCTTGAGGGGCTGAGATTGCTAATATCCTTACTGGTAGAAAATGTGCCTGAGTAGGGCTTTGCGCTTGGGAAAATATAACTGTGAATACCCTCATCACGCAGGTCAAGGCCGTTGATGTGGAGAATCTTGAGAAATACCTCCTTTAGTTCCGCCAGCGGAACCGGCTTGGAGGAGCGGATATTAACAACACCTTTAACATTTGGGTCAATAATATAGTTTAGGCCCAGAAGGTCACCAATGATATGGATTACTTCGTAAATGTCGGCATTATCAAAATTCAAGGTAATTGTCGGCGTATCAGGGTTGTCAGGGGGAGTTGTCTTTTCTGTACCCCTTGTGTGGTCGATAATGTTGAGGAGATGCTGGTTTCTGGCATCGCCCTGGATTATGTTTTCCATTGTCCCCGCTTTCTGTGGGTGGGGGGTATCCCCCTTCTGTTCCATCAACACCGAACTGCGGGGTGTTTTTTCAATACGTGAACGGATATCGGCAAGGTCAATATCCCTGGTGGTGGGCATTGTCTGTGGGTCGATGGGCGCACAGCCAGAGGCGATGATGAGGCAATACAGACATAGGAGGGTTGCTGTTTGCCTAAGTTGTTTAGGGAAAGTTGATCTATACATTGGGGTTTTATTTTCTCACAGGGGCACTGTCTTTAGGTGGTGCTATTTTGTTTATTCTGCGGGTAGTTTGCTTGGCTCGGGGTGGTGTGGTCTTTCTGATTTTCTTCCCGGTTGGTGCCGGACGTTTTTTTTCGGTGGAAAAGAGATCCTTGGTCACTGTATGGCTACCACGGGTGAAGGTGACTTGCAAGGGTTCAACTTCACTTACGGTGTAACCGCCGATGGACTCGCCAAGACTTATAATTTGGGAGGTCCGGTCTGATTTTGCCTGGGTTCCGGGGTTATTCGCCCTGCTTGTGGTTTTGTTTATTCTGGTTGCGGTTCTGGCAGTTTTGCCATTGGTGTAGGAAATCAAGGCCTTGCGGCTGGCACCGACTATAATTGAGCCATTATATTGCAGGCTCTCCATATTGATCTTTTGGCCATTATGGTCATTAACGCTTGTGCTCGCTGACTTTCTGAATCGTTCACTGTTAAACAGATATCCTTGGTTCAGGTTGGGTAGGGGCTGTGTGATTTTTGGATTAAGGCTGAGAGTGATGGTTTTTTTCAGGCTGGGTTTTCTTGTCTCAGGTTTGGACTGGCCTGGGACAGCATCATCTTGTCCATGGTGCTGTCCCAGGCCGAGCGCCCATAACGGTAGCAATGCTACCAGGATAAAGATGAAAATTTGCCTTGGTCTCATTTATTTACGCCCCAGAGTTTTAGTAAGCCAATTTGACGAGGGCTGATAATAGGCGCGGAGATCCATGTATATCTTTAGTTTGTCCTGCTGAAACGGTTTTATGGTGAGTCCTTCTATGTGAAAGAAGGATCTGTTTCTGTAGATGGCAACCAAAAAGGAGATGAACTGATCCATGTCGCCGTTTAATCTTAGTTTTAGTACCACGGATGGCAAGGTGTTTGTAATTGCTCTTGAGTTTACCGGCCGTAGTGATTCCGGTTCAAGCCCTGATTTTTGTAGCATTGCTTGCACCTTTATCTGCATCTCGGAGGTAACGGTATCCTGATCATTGTCTTTGAAAAGAGCCTGCTCGATCTGGCCAATCTGCTGTTTCTGCTGTTTGACCTGAAAGCGTAGGCCGTGCAGTTTGCGGACGTTTTTTTGATCCACAAAGATCTGTTGCTCCAGGTCATCCAACCTTGCGACCATATTGTTGTAGGTGGAAAGAAGAAAGGCCATAAGGGCAATAGCCGTAAGCAGTCCTGCGGTAAGGAGGAGGAGGGCCTGTTGCGAGCGAAATTGGTTGGGGATAAGGCGGCTCATTTGGGCAGTACCTCGATCTTGAAATAGGTCTGGTTGCGCCGTTTGTGGGTGGACTCAAGGGTTGCGTTGCCGATGGCCTGGAGGCTGGTGGTCAGTGCCCCAAGGTCGCTGGTATAGCCCTGGATGTGGATGGCACCTGTCTTTTTATCAAGGCGTAACTGGTCAAGGTGGGAGCTGAACGGCAGATTTTGAGAAAGGTTGGCAAAGAGGGCGATCAGGTTTGTGTTTTTAGCGATGTTGGCGTAGCCTTTTAATTTTATTGCCTGGCGGGCCTGTTGTTTGTTTAGCTTTTTTAATTCGCTAAGCTGGGGGGCCATTTTCTGGCGGGAAGCCTCAATCTGGTGAATCTGACCCTGGAGACTGAAAAAGTTCATGCCAAACCAGCCAAGCCCCAGAAGAAGATTTAGGGTGAGGAGGCCAAGGAGGAGCCATTTGCCGTAATCCGTGCGACGAAAGGTCTTGGGTAACAGATCAAAGTCAAGAGGCGCGCCGGGGGGCGAGGGCTGGGCCTTTAGATTGGTGATGTCCTGGATGAATTCCAGGCCATAGGTTTTTTTCAGCATCTGCTGGTCAGGTTGTCCAGAGAGTTGCAGTCGCTCTGTGACATGACCTGCCTTGAATATCGTCAGCTTATTGAACAGGCCACTGCTGATGAGGCCCCAGTTCTTTTTGCGGTTCTTTGAGCTCAGCCCCTGTTGGCTTTCGGGGTACATGCCGTATATACGGTGGCCCAGGCCGATAATGGTTTCCAGAATAGGGAGCATGATCCGCTGATCGCTGAGGTAGAGCGCAACATGGATAGCGTCTTTGGCGTGCTGGATATCATAGGCATAGAGACAGTTTTCGCCAAAGGGAGAGATTATGTCCATTTGCAGTTGTAGGGCTTTTTTTATATTCGGGGTCTGTTTGGGGAGCTTGATGCGGGTAAAGTAGAGGAGGTCGTCGCTTAGATAAATTGTTATCGGGCGTCCTGCCAAGTTGGCATGTTGTTTACTGAAGGCGGAAAATTGCTGGGCAAACTCAGCAGGAGACTGAGTAAACTCTACACTGTTGCCTGTCTGCTTCATATCACAGAGAACAATCTGTCCTTTGCCTATGAGAAGATCTATGCCAGCATTCAAAACGATTATCCTTATGGTGAGTTTGGGGTGATAGGGTGGTAATATCTTATCACCCCGATATTACCTGCTATTATTGCCATAAAGGGGAGTTTAGTCAATGACGAAACCGCTGTGGCTTGCTGTTGTCTAAAGTAGTGAAATATGGGTTTCCCTTGAGGTTAAAGGCGTTGCTGGCGATAATTTGCTGATGCCCCAGTTGTTGGGGCTGGAGAGAGGGGGGATTCTTGGGCCAAAGCGGTTTTTATTTGCCGGTATATTGTTGGTTCAATCCTCTCGTGCTACTTGTTATGGTATGTGACGAGGTCAGGTGTTCGTTGTCGGGGAAAGTGACTAAAAAACGTCTTTTTGTGTTAGGTGTATGGTTTTTTTACCTGTTGCTACAGTTAAAAAACGGTGGTTTCTTCACTCCAGCGCAAATAGTGGAATCTGGAACCCTTGGCTGAGAGTAACAGTCTGATAGTGCATCCTGGGTGGATCTTCTTGGGGACTTGTTCTTCTTTCTGCTCCGCTCTTTCCTGCGTGACTCCTCCAAATGGTGTGATATGTGTTTTTGTCTTTGGGGTAAACCAGGTGGGGTTGCCACAGGTGGTACTGGTCGTCGAGGATAAGCTGGGCTTCCGTTGCGCTGAGCAGAAGTTGGCTTTTTTTGAATTCATAATACTGGTCGATCTTCTCGTCATTATGACCGGTCATAATTTCGGGTTTGCAGTTCATCTGTTTGGTACCAGGATAAGGCTTTCCACCCGGCTTTTCTTTTGGTGGATCAGCTGATAGCGCCGTCCTTCAAGAAAAATTTCCCCATCCGGGATATCCCCATCAACATTAGTAAAAAAAAGGGGGGTGGCCAGAATAGTTTGTTCGACCTCAAGCAAGCGCTGATAGTGGCGATCAAGTTTACTGATCCGACCCATGGATGTTGAAAAACTTTCAAGGATAGCCACATAGGCAATGGATAACAGAAGCATGGCGGCCAGCACCTCAATGAGGGTAAAGCCCTGTTTGTCAGGAATTTCAACCATGGCTATCATCCTCGAGCTGTTTTAGGCACATGGGATAAAAACGGTACTCTTTGCCCGCCAGGACAAGGGTGACGAGACTTGAATCCTCCCCGGTGTACAGTTGAAATGGCTTATCTGTCTTCAGGAGAGGGATCATATCGTCCTGTGGTGGGAAATTGTCGTTGTAGTCAGGGTTGTAAAAGTCGCGCCGCTCGGTGTAGTACAGGGTTCCGGTATCTGGGTCAAACTCGTAGAAGGCAAGAATCAGGGAGGCTGCGGGATACATGATGGAGCTTGTGGTGATGACGGAGAACTGTTGGTCTGATAGTTGGTTGATATTGGGGCTTTTCGTGGCGGGATCAATCCACGCTCCCTGTACCTGGCGGCGGACGAGGAGCGTCAGGTTGTAGTGCTGTTCAAGTTTTCTGACCTGTTCTTCACCCTTGGTGGTGAATAGGGCTGAGCGGTCGAGAATGGAAAAGATGAGTACCGATATCATACTGAAGATAAGAATGGAGATCATCACCTCCAGGAGGGTAAGCCCACGTTGATCCGGTGTCATTTATTTTTCCCCTTTTTATAGGGACGACCGGTGAGAGGATCAATGAGAATGGTTTGGCTCAGGTTGTTACGCGAAAGAGTCAGGGTTGCCGGGCGACCCCAGCCCTGGGGGGAGAAGTATAGCTCTTCTGGTTGTAGTTTCAGGTTGGTGTCAGGGTGAAATTGTAACTCTTCAAAGATGGGCTCCCCGCCCTGAATCGTGATTATAAACTGCGGGTCTGCAAAAGATACCGTAATGGGTTTGCCACAGCTTATGGCTCTGAGCTTGAAACCACGTAGTTTGGCCATGAGGGTACGACCATCTTTTTTAAACTGGTTTTTACGCATGGAGTTGCCAAAGCTTGGGAGGGCAAGGGTTGTGCATATCGCCAGGATGACAAGGATTGCCATCAGTTCAACCAGGGAAAACCCCTTATTATGATGAGTCTTTTTGGGCATTAGATAATATCATTCATGCTGAGAATAACCGAAAGCATGGATAGGACAATGGTACCTACCCCGGCGGCCATAATAAGGATAAAGGCTGGTTCAATAACGGCGATTAGGTTTTTGACTGAGTTGCGCAACTCCCCTTCAAAATGATTGGCAATTTGACCGCAGACCTTGCCAATCTGTCCCGATTCTTCCCCCATGGCCAGTAGGTCCACTGCCAGATCATCAATCAGTTCCCCCTGAAGTTTCGGAGCCACGGCCTGGCCCTCCTTCAGGGCGGTGGTGGCTCGGATAAGCAGCTCACGGTAGCGTGGGTTGGTTACAACTCCACTTGAAATTTTAAGGGCAGTGACCAGGTGGACGCCGTTATTCACCAGAACCTCAAGGGTATGGAAAATCCTGGTGGTTTCAAGATTGCGAATGAGAGTGCTTAGAACCGGTAGTTTCAAGGCGGTATCCGCTACAATTTGCTTAATCTTGGGGGAGCGGTAGAGGTAGGTTCCGGTTGCCGGGGGCAGAAGCAGGAGGAGCAGGGAAAAAAACGGATGGCTGGTTAAAAAGGTGGATATCGCCATGAGGATAATGATGTTGAGGGGCAGTTCCTGGTCAAGCCCGGCAAACAGGGTCTCAAAACGGGGCATGATACCGAGAAGAAGCGCCATAATAATCCCGAAACCGGCCACAGCCAGAAAGATCGGGTAGATGGCACTTGAAATAACAAACTGTTTCAACTCTCTGGCTTCATCTTGACTTTGAGCGATTTTTATCAACATTTCCGGTAAGGCCCCACCCTCCTCGCCAGCCCGGACAATATTAACATACATCGAAGAGAATAGAGGCTCCTCGGCCAGGGCTTCAGATAGAGAGCCGCCCTCTTTGATTTTGGTTTCAAGGCGCAGGATAAAGGCTTGAACTGCGGGTTTTTTGGCCTGCTTATGCAGGGTACGTAGGGCACCATCCAGTGATTTGCCACTGTCCACCAGCAGGGCCAGTTGTTTGGTGACAAAGCTGATGTCTGTTTGGTTTAGTTTTTTGTTATGGATGAAGTCTGCCAGGGAAAAGGCGTGTTTTTTACGAAGTTTATAGGGCAGGATAGAGACCGGTCGTATCCCCTGTTGTAGTAACTTCCTCTTGACCTCATCTTCATTAGGGGCCTGACTGATGCCTTCAAGAACCTCATCGTTGCGGGTGCCGCTATACTTAAACATGCGTGGCGGCCTCACGGGTTATGCGTAGCACTTCGGTCATGGAGGTAAGGCCCTGTTCCACCTTGCTTACGCCATCGTTAAACAGGGTGTGAAATCCTGATTGAAAGGCGGCCTGGGTTAATTCTTCAAGGTCGGCCCGGCGTGAGATAAGGCTGGCAATTTGGGGCGATATGCTGAGCAGTTCGTAGATTCCCACCCGACCGGAGTAGCCAGTTTGGCTGCAATCAGGGCACCCTTCCCCTTGTTGTAAGGGGAAGTCACGGCCCGCTGGCAATTGATCCAGATATTCGGAGGCCATCCCTCGGCTGATCCGGCAATTCGGACAGATCCGCCGAACCAGACGTTGGGCGAGGATGCCCCGTAGGGCCGATGAAATCAGGAATCGCTCCACGCCGATGTCGATCAGGCGAATGACAGCGGACAGGGCATCGTTGGTGTGGAGGGTGGAGAAAACCAGGTGACCGGTGAGGGAGGATTGGACAGCAATTTCCGCCGTTTCAAGGTCGCGAATCTCACCAATCATAATCACATCTGGATCCTGACGGACAATGGCCCGCAGTCCCTTGGCAAAGGTCAGGCCAACCTCGGTCTGTACCTGAATCTGATTGATGCCGTGGAGTTGGTATTCCACCGGGTCTTCCACGGTGATGATCTTGTTTGAGCCGTTATTGATCTGATTGAGGGCGCAGTATAGGGTGGTAGTTTTGCCGGAACCGGTGGGGCCTGTGACCAGAACAATGCCGTTTGGTTGTTTGATGATGGACTGGAATGATTCCTCGATGGCGGAGGGCATGCCGAGACGACTCAGATCCAGAATAACGTTCTCCTTTTCAAGGATACGAATGACCACTCCTTCGCCATGGATGGTGGGTAGGGTGGAGACGCGCAAGTCAATCTCTTTGCCACTGAGGCGCATGGATATCTTACCGTCCTGGGGGACACGGCGCTCGGCAATATCAAGGGTTGCCAGCAGTTTTATTCTGGAGACGATTGCGGCCTGCATGGAGCGGAGCGGGGTTTCATGCTCGTACAGGATGCCGTCAATCCGAAAACGGATCACCTGCCCGGATTCAAAGGGTTCAATATGAATATCAGAGGCCCGTCGGGACACGGCGGTATCAATAAGATTATTGACGTATTTAATGACTGGTGCTTCCGAGGCCATGTCCTTTAGCCGATCAATATCCGATTCTTCAAGAAACAGCTCATCCTCTTTGTGGTCGGTGAGTTTCAGGTCGTAATGCTCATCACAAAGTTTTTCGAGGTTGGCGGGTAGGGTAAGCTGGATAATGGGGCGGAATTCAGGATAGGAGTTTTGGCTGCAAATCTCCGCAGCTGACAGGGTTTCGTGGTTGCCCATATCAGCAAAAAGTATGATGAGAATATCTATCCGTTGAATAAGGCAGAAGAGGTGCTGGCGATGAAACTCCTGGCCGAGGTCAATTGCCAGAAAGATGTCGTCATCCTCCGGTTGATAGAGCGACAGGTTAAGGAGAGTGGCCTTGGTGGTAAGGACATCCTCTTCACTTAAAAAGCCGAGGGAGAGGAGAATCTCCGGCAGTTGCTGCGAGGACGACTCGAGGTGGGAGATGGCGCGGTCAAGTTTTGATTGGCTCAGCCTGCCGGTTTCCACCAGAAGGGAGCCAAAGGCTTTGTTGTCAAAAAGACTCACAGGTAGTTCTCTCGGGTTAGTGGCTTGATACTAAGTGATTTTGCGGACTCTTTTTTAGTTGTATAACAGATTACAGGTGGCGGAGCCAATTTTTCTTAAGCCATCCTATGGCAGCGGTGTTCAGAGATGGGCATCTTGGCGAACATCCCGTAAATACAAGAAAAATATAGATTAAACCAACCAATAGGCCTTTTTAGGCTTCTGCTTGACCTGCACCAATGTCCCTGTTAGATATGTGACATGTTGCCACATGTGGCGATTGCGCTCGGGGGCGGTGTTGAGTGTTTTATGGCTTTGGAATACCAGACTCCTTATGGTACCTATCGTGTTTTGTCGAGGGGTGCTGCATTCTGTCTGAAAAACGAAGACATGGTACTGGTTGCAGAACTAACAGGTGGCATTTTCCCATGAAAGAACGTTGTCAGGATTGTAGTCTAAAGCAGATTATCGGCACGTCACAGGCCACCCAGGATCTTCTTGTCGAGATGCAGGTCATTGCCGGGGCTGGGGTTGATACGGTCTTGGTGACGGGTGACTCTGGTACGGGTAAGGAGCTTGTTGCCGGTCATCTGTATAAACTTATGAGTAAGGGGCACAATACTCCTCTTGTTCGGGTGAACTGTGCGGCCTTGCCGGAGGCGCTCCTTGAAGAGGAATTGTTTGGCCATAGCAAAGGGGCGTTCACCGATGCCAGATGTGATAAAAAGGGACTGTTTGAGCTTGCTGACGGGGGATGTCTGCTCCTTGATGAAATTAAGGACAATGCCCCATCCTGTTCCGAGTGTCATGACGGTTCGGGTCAGACTCCGGATGGAACCAAAATGGTTCCCTTTGCTGCTCTTGGCTACCAGTCCTTTCCAACCAGTGCGATGTGTTCTCTCTGTCACGAGAGTGAGAGTATGAACTGGGATGATATGCACGCCAAACATGTGGAAGATAAGGGTCTTGACTGTGTGTCCTGTCATACTACACCACCCACCGGGCTTAGGGCATCCCGCCTGAGCCTCTGTGCCGACTGTCACGACTATGAGTCCGAGACCGATTCGCAGAATATCCATAATAAGCATGTGAAGGAGAGTATCGGTTGCGCAACCTGTCATACCTTCTAGTTTAATCCGGAAGGTTTGCTATAAAAGGGTCTGGGGATTGTTCCCCCGGACCCTTTTTTGTTTGTTGGCACTGCTGTATGTTTCTTTTTCCATGACATAGTTGCTTCTTGTTTGGTATGACTTCCCTGTAACCTGTTGTAATTATTCAAGGCACTCATAATGAATATTTCTGGTGTAGGTGGATTATGTCTTCTTTTGTGAAAGTAAAGGCGATGGTGCCTGTTTGCATGCTGTTTTTTTTGTGTATGCTCCCCGGGGCGGGGTTTGCCAAGGGCGCGCTTAAACCGGTGTGGCTCACCTTTAGCCATGGGGATTGTCCCGATGGTTATCAGGTTAAAATTAGAGGTGACCGCCCTTTCAAGGTGGACAATCATTTTTTGATTGCTGATCCGCCACGGCTTGTGGTGGATGTTGCCAATGCCAAGGTGGGGAAAAATATATATATCAAAGTGGATCAGCCCGAGATAACCATGATCCGGGTGGCCAACCGAGAGCAAAGGGTGCGGGTTGTCCTGGATTTACCAAAAGACTCAAGCCAGAAGTATAAGTTTGTTGAGAAAGATCATAGGGTTATCGTTACCCTCTTGGCTGAGAAGTCTGCCGCCGCTAAAGCGCAAATTGCAAATTCTTCCGATTTGCCCGATGGTTATGTGTCAATCCAACTGCACAGGGCTGAACTGACAGATTTTTTTGCCATTATCTCCAAATCCTCCGGTCAGCGCATTGATGTGGATGAGTCGCTCAAAACACCGATTTCCCTGCGTCTGGTTAATGTCAGGTGGCAGGACGCCCTGGCCCAGGTACTTAAATTATACTCCCTTGATGTTGAAGAGCAGGAGGGACGTTGGTATGTCCATTCAGGGCGTGAAGCGCTAAAATAGTTTCAGAAAAAGAGTCTCGCAACCGATACGGAGAGTATATTATTTTCTTTGGAGGTGTCCCATGAAGATCAACGGTGCTGCTGGTGCGGGTCAGCTTAAAACTCTTTTACCCGTAAAGTCAGAAGGTTCTGAGGCCAGGAAGTCGGGGCAGTATTCGGTTTCAGGGGCAGAGACTCGTTTTAATAGTTTTAAGTTAGAGCTTTTTGGTGAGACAAAGGAGAGATTTTCGGTTCAATCGGGGCTGGCCCATCTTCTCCAAAATAAGGAATTTGATGTTTCATCCCTAGAGTATGACGGACGATCTATTCTGGATTTATCCCCCGAGGCGGCGGCGGATCTTGTTAGCGAAGAGGGTTATTACGGAGTAAAGAATACCGCAGCCCGTCTGTCTGGCTTTGTTATAGGTGGTGGGGGTGCTGATTTTGACAAGATTCGCTCAGGACGTGAGGGTATTGTCAGGGGATTTAAAGAGGCGGAACAGTTATGGGGCGGTGAATTACCTGAAATTAGTTACAAGACCTTGGAGCTTGCCCTGGGGCAGATTGATGCCCGTATTCAGGAGCTCGGTGGTTCGGTGATTAATACGGCGGTATAGAACTTTTTGTGGCAGTGGTAAAAAGGGGTTGAGTCAGCATCTTGTTGATTCAACCCCTTTTTTAATTTAGGGTAAGAAAAATGGTGTAAAAACTAAAGGGGGGCCACTTAGCGCAAGTGGCAGATTCCTATAAATTTAACGTTTTATGGCCATTTTTTTTTGGGGATCTATCTGCCGAAATTATCATGAAAATTGATATTGTAAAGGTCTAGCCACAGAATCGACGGAACAACACAGAATATTTTGTCCGTGTTGTTCCGTGGCTAAAAGAAAAGTTGTAATGTTTGGCTAAATAATCCCGTTTTTCTAGTTTACTTGCGTTAAGTGGATATTCCCCCCTAAAACTAAAAATCTGCAACGAATAAATATGAGCCAAGAAAAAAAAGCAGTTATTCTTCTGAGTGGTGGACTGGACTCCACCACTGTCCTTGCCATCGCCCTGCAACAGGGGTTTTCCTGTTATTGTCTGAGCTTTTCCTACGGCCAACGGCAAACGGTGGAGCTTGAACGGGCAAAGCAGGTGGCACAGGTTCAGGGTGCGACCAGGCATCTGATCTTGAACCTTGACCTTGGTAAAATAGGTGGCTCGGCGCTGACCACCGATATGCCGGTGCCAAAATCAAGATCCATCGGTCAGATGGGAGATTCAGGGGTGCCGGTGACCTATGTCCCGGCCAGGAATACGATATTTCTCTCCCATGCCATCGCCTGGGCCGAGGTGGTGGGTTCCTTTGATATCTTTGTCGGGGTGAATGCCCTTGATTACAGTGGCTATCCCGATTGTCGCCCGGCCTTTATCGGTGCCATGGAACAGGTGGCCAATCTGGGGACAAGTGTCGGGGTGGAGGATCAGCAACGCTTTAAGATTCATACTCCCCTTATGCGTCTCACCAAAAAGGAAATTGTCCAGAAGGGGCTTAGTCTTGGCGTTGATTATTCCATAACCCATAGCTGTTATGACCCCGATACCGAGGGTAAGTCCTGTGGTCAATGTGATGCCTGTCTCCTGCGCTTGAAAGGTTTTGCTGAGGCTGGGTGTGTGGATCCAATCTCATACCAGACAGGAAAGTCCCATGGATAGGTTTGATTGTGGTGGTTGTTTTATGGCCGGTTTGCCGGGGCCGACCCTTGATGGGGGAACAATGCGTCTCATGGCTGAATTTGGGGTTAATCACTTTATCCTGTTTAAGCGCAATATTGTCGATGCCGCGCAGGTGCGGAATCTCTGTCTGGCTATTGTCGGCTACTGTCAGGAGCAACATCTGCTGGAACCGCTTATTGCGATCGATCAGGAAGGCGGAACGGTGCAGCGTCTAAAGCCACCGTTTCCGCAGTTTGCTGATGCCAGAGCGTATGGTACCTGCAACAAGCCGGAGGAGGCACTCGTTCGCTATAGCCAGGAAAATGGCGCGCTGCTTGCGGGGCTTGGTATCAACGTTAACTTTGCCCCGGTTCTCGATGTTTGCCCTGAGGGGCAGGACTGTTTTATGGAGCATCGCTGTCTGCATGATGACCCTGATATGGTAGCCCGGCTTGGCGCTCTTGTTATTGCTGGGTTTCAGGGGCTTGGGGTCGCCGCCTGTGGCAAACATTTCCCCGGCCTTGGTGAGGCTGTTATCGACCCCCATTTGCACCTGCCCCGGCTGGACGATGATCTGGCTAAAATACGAAGCTTTGATCTTATTCCCTTTAGGCGGGCGATTGAGGTCGGGGTGGGTCTTATGATGACGTCCCATGTCCAGTATGATGGTGTTGACCCTGAGCATCTGGCCACCATGTCGCCTTTTATCCTGCAGGATCTCCTCCGGGCTGAACTCGGGTTTAATGGTGTTGTGGTGACCGATGACCTGGAGATGGGGGCGGTGAAGAACCATTTTGGCGTGGCTGAGGCGGCGGTGTTGTCCCTTGAGGCCGGTGCGGATCTTCTCCTAATCTGTGAGGAACAGGGGTATGTTCGCCAGGGGGTGGAGCTTTTACTAGACCGTTGTCAAGGGGATGGTGTGCTGGCGGCGCGTCTGCACGAGGCCCTGGGCCGAATAAAAAGACTTTCTGCTTGTTTTGGTCGGAAACATGATTAACGTATTGGAATGATTGGCTTTAGAGGTAGAGCGGGTTGGTTTACCTGAAAGAAAAATAATTGACTGCTGGAGGTGGAGTTCTTTTTTTCGTATACTTAACATTGTAGTGGCAGTTTGAGTTTAGTGCGGTCTTGAAAATCAGCACGGACTGATTTTCAAGACGTTCCTTTGCCGAAGTAACGAAATTTTGGCAAACCCTATATTAAGGAGGCGTGTATGGAACTTAAGGTTGAAGGTTTAAATCTGAAGATCAGAAACTCATGGAATGAAAAAATTGCTGAGGAGCGTGAACGACTCGATCGTCACCATCCCGGCCTGATTCAAAATCTGCGAATTACAGTGGAGGCCACCAAGCATCATAAGGGTGGCGGTCATGAGGTGAGACTTATTGCCGGGGTGCCCAATGATACAGTGGTGGTGAAACGCAAGGGTGAGTCGGTTCGACCCATGCTTGTGGATGCCTTTGACACCCTCGGACTTCAACTAAAAGAACTACAGCGTAAGCGACAGCGCAGTCAAAAGAGTCATGACGTTGGTGCGACTGCGGCCGGATGTGCCGGGGTGATAAAGACTCTCTCGCCCTTTGAGTCCTACGGCTTTATTTTTGATGATACCGGTCGGGATATTTATTTTCATGAGAATGCCTTGAAAAATTTGGCCATGGATGAGCTTAAGGAAGGTGACAGTGTTGTCTTTGGCGAAACCACAGGCGATAAAGGGCCTCAGGCAAGTTGGGTCAGGGCCGTGTAGTTTTTTGTAAGAAAGTAGTGGCAGGATGTGCAGAAGAGAAGTTTATTGCCAGGCTTTCTGGTCTTAAGCTGCTCAATCTTAAGCGTCCTGTAAAAAAAGAGTAGAAATCTCCATGGGGCTTGTTTAGAATCGCTTTTTTCTAAACAAGCCTTTTTTTATACCTGGACGCTAATATGGTTTAGCGTCCAGGTTGAACCCTATTTAAAGAATACGACCATGCAAAAACAGCCGCCAATCCCAGCATCCTACAGCCAGACCGATGAGTCCGTTCTGGTCGAAAAGATTAAAGCCCACAAAAAAGAATTTGGCGATAGACTGTTGCTTCTAGCTCACCATTATCAGGGGGATGCGGTGTTTCAATGTGCCGATGTGGTGGGTGATTCATTGCTTCTGGCCCGGGAAGCGGCTGCAAGTGGGGCTGAACTCATCGTTTTTTGTGGGGTACATTTTATGGCTGAGTCTGCCGATGTCCTCACTTCGGATTCCCAGGCTGTTTTTCTGCCTCATCTTGATGCCGGTTGCCCCATGGCGGACATGGCCAGTGCCAGGGAGGTCAGTGGAGCCTGGGAGGCCATGGGCGAATTTTGTGATATGGACAGGGTTGTGCCGGTGACCTATGTCAACTCTTCGGCGGCAATCAAGGCTTTTGTTGGTGAGCGAGGTGGGTCGGTATGCACCTCGTCAAATGCCGAACGGGTTCTGGCGTGAGCCCTTGAGAAGGGAGAAAAGATGTTCTTTTTTCCCGATGAGCATCTGGGGCGGAATTCAGCCCTTGCCCTGGGTATTGACTCTGAGCATATTCTTCTTTGGAAACGGGGAGAGGTTTTGGGCGGCAATAGTCCAGAGGCGGTAAAACAGGCTAGGGTTATACTGTGGGATGGTTTTTGCGAAGTGCATATGGAGTTTGATCCGATTCAGGTGGAGCTGTTTCGTAAGGAATACCCGGAGGGTAAGGTTATTATCCACCCCGAGAGCCGCTACAGTGCGGTGCGCAAGGCCGATGCCTATGGTTCCACCGAGGCTATTATAAAGGCGGTACGGGAGTCTCCGGCTGGAAGTGTTTGGGCGGTGGGCACTGAGGTGAATCTGGTTAAGCGTTTACAGTTTCAACATCCGGATAAGATCATTAAACTCCTTGCTCCAGCCTCCTGTGAATGTAAATTCTGCAAAACCATGGGGCTTGTTACCCCGGCAACCCTGCTTTGGCTCCTTGATAATCTGGCAGATGGCAAGATGGTAAATCAGATTACCGTGAGTGCGGATATTGCCGCGGCCGCTAAGCTGTCCCTGGCGCGGATGCTTGAAATTTAATGTTTTTCCCCAGTAGTGTCCGGTTAGACTTTACGAGTCGTGGCTTACCTGCAGAGGGGGAATGTTGTTTGTCGTAGCGACATTCAGAAAAAAATCGTAGCATTTCGGAGTCTCACAGGTTCGCTTACCTCTTAGGAAATCAAGAGCTTTTTGTGCCACCAGTGAAGATAAACAACGTTTTTTACCGGTTTTTTGCTCGTGCATATAACGTAGACTTCGATTTACTAACCGGACATCACTGGTTTTTCTTCTGAGAATCGTGTAGGTTTCCTGGCAACTTGATGTTTCTTCTTTGAACCGTAACTTTGGTAGTGGTGGCAAGTTTCTTTTTGTCGACCTATGGTTCGTGTCTTTTTTTCGTGAGATTAGCTATGTGTGGAATTGTTGGTTACGTTGGTCCCCGTCGGGTTGTCCCCATTGTTCTTGAAGGGTTGAAGCATCTGGAATACCGGGGGTATGACTCGGCTGGTATTGTCTTTGTTGAAGATGGTGTGCTGCAAAAGCATCGCAGTGAAGGCAAACTCGCCAATCTGGTTGAAATTATGGATGAGGTGGAGACCCGCTCCCGTATTGGTATGGGACACACCCGCTGGGCTACCCATGGTGCGCCTTCTGAGCGCAATGCCCATCCCCATTCTGACTGCACAGGCGAGCTTGTGGTGGTGCATAACGGCATCATTGAAAACTATATTGATCTCCGCACCATGCTCCGGGAAAAGGGTCATGTTTTTACCTCTGAAACCGACACCGAGGTATTAGCCCATCTCATTGAAGAGTATCTGGACGGTGACCTGCGTACGGCCGTGACCCGCGCCGTCCAAGACGTCGAGGGGGCCTACGCCCTGGGAGTAATGTGGCTGCAGGAGCCTGATAAGATTATTGCTGTGCGTAACCAGTCACCCCTCGTCCTCGGGGTGAAAGATGGCGGTGGCTCCTTTATGGCCTCGGATGTTCCGGCCCTTCTACCCTACACCAACAAGGTGATCTATCTTGATGATGGTGATATGGCAGTGCTAAAGGCCGACTCCTGTGAGATTTTTTCTTTGGCAGGTGGCGCAGGGCAGGATCGTCCGGTACAGGAGATTTTATGGAATGCCGGTATGGCGCAGAAGTCTGGTTATCGGCATTTTATGCTCAAGGAGATTTTCGAGCAGCCCCAGGCCATTCTCAACACCTTTCGTGGTCGTCTGGAGGTGTCCACTGGCGAGGTTAATCTGCCTGAGATCGGCCTTAGCGATGAGGAACTGCAGTCGGTTAGCCGCATCTTTCTGGTGGCCTGCGGAACCTCGTGGCATGCGGCATTAGTGGCAAAATACTGGATTGAAAAATGGGTTAGGGTACCGGTCGAGGTGGACATTGCCTCTGAATTTCGTTATCGCACCCTGCTCCTTGATGAATCTGTTATGGTGATCCCCATTTCCCAGTCGGGGGAAACGGCAGATACCCTAGCTGGGCTACGTCTGGCCAAGGATCTTGGGGCCAAGGTGATCTCCATCTGCAATGTTCTTGGCTCCACCATAACCCGTGAGTCCCATGGCACCATCTACACCCATGCCGGGCCGGAGATTGGTGTGGCCTCCACCAAGGCCTTCACCAGCCAGCTTACAGCCCTGTTCCTGCTTACCATGTATATGGGCCAGGTATGCAAGACCATTGAGCCTGAGGTGAGTCAGAAGCTTGCCCATGGTCTGTTTGAGCTTCCGGCGGTGATTGAAGAGGTGTTGCCCCGTCTCCACACGGAGCTTGAGGTTTTGGCGGAAGAGTTTGTTGATAGCCGTGATTTTCTCTATCTTGGTCGGGGTATTCATTTCCCCATCGCCCTTGAGGGGGCGCTTAAATTAAAAGAAATCTCCTACATCCATGCCGAAGGCTACGCCGCCGGAGAACTTAAGCATGGCCCCATTGCCCTGATAGACAAGGATATGCCGGTTCTGGCCTTGACTCCGCCCGATGAGGTATACAGCAAGGTCGTGTCCAATGTGCAGGAGGTCAAGGCCCGTCATGGTCGTCTTGTCCTGGTGGGGGACGAAAATAACAAGGATCTGGCCGAGATTGCCGATGACTGCATCTTTATGCCGCCCGTACATCCTGAGATGCAGCCCATTCTCTATACCATTCCCCTGCAAATCCTCTCCTACCATATTGCCCATCTGCGTGGTTGTGATGTGGATCAGCCCCGGAATCTGGCAAAATCGGTAACGGTGGAGTAAAAAAGAGTGTGTCTCCTTTAGTAACCACGGGGCATAGAAAAATCTTCGTGCCTTTTGTACCCCGCAAGGGGGTATTGAAAAGAACGCCTTCGTGGTTTACACTCTATGTCGTAATTTTCATAAGCTCTGTTGCTGCCCCTTGTTTTGTAGATCTTTAGTAGAGGATATTTGCCATCATGACCAAAACCATTCAATTTCTCCCAGATAATGTCACCGTTGAGGTTTGCGAAGGTGAGAACCTGCTTGCTGCCGCTGCCAATGCCGGGGTATATGTCCCGGCCTACTGCGGTGGTGACGGCGTGTGTGGTAAGTGTAAGGTGCGGATCACCGAGGGTGACGCCCCATCTGCCGATAGTCACATGCTTAAAAAAGATGAGCTTGCCGACGGTTGGCGCTTGGCCTGTAAGATTGCTGTTACCTCTGATATGGTGGTGGAGTTACCTCTGGAAAAGGGGCGGGACGGCAAAATTCATAAGCGTAAACCCAAGACAACCCGTTCCATTTCAGCCAGATCACTGGAAGCTATCATTGGTAAGTGGGATGTCGATCCGCCGGTTGAAAAGCGCTTTTTGAAACTGCCGCCGCCAACCATGGATGATAATATTTCCGACCTTGCCAGACTTTTGCGGGGCATCAAGAAAGGTTGTTTTGATTGTAAAGAGCCAACCTACGATCATCCGGAATTGCTTCAGGAATTGTCGGGTTTGCTCCGGGAGAATGATTGGGAGATTACGGTTATTCTTCTGCGCGGTAAGCGCCAGCGCGAGCCGGATCGGATTATCGCCATTGAGCCTGGTAACACCACCGACAAACTCTATGGCCTGGCGGTTGATATTGGCACCACCACGGTGGGCGGTCTCCTGATGGATCTCAACTCCGGTAAGGTTATGGCTGAGGCCTCGGCCTATAATGCCCAGATTGCCTACGGTGAGGATGTTATTGCCCGGATGATCTATTCCCAGCGTCCCGGCGGTCTTGCGACCTTGCAGCAAAAGGTGGTGTACACCATCAATTCTATTATTGAGCAGGTGTGCAAGGAAATGATTATTTCTCCTTCGGACATCTCTTACATTATGGCGGCTGGTAATACCGTGATGAGTCATTTGCTTCTCGGTATTGATCCGAAATATGTGCGGGAATCACCCTATGTGCCAACCTGTAGTCAGTTTCCTTTAACCAGGGCGGCTGATCTTGGCGTGTATGCCCATCCTTCTGTCCGCCTCTTTCTCTATCCGGCTGTGGCCAGCTATGTGGGGGGGGATATTGTTGCCGGTGTCCACGCCTGTCAAATGCACAAGTCGGATCAGGTTACCCTGTTTATTGATATTGGCACCAATGGCGAGATTGTTGTGGGTAATCAGGACTGGATGATATGTTCCGCCTGTTCGGCAGGGCCTGCCTTTGAGGGTGGCGGGATCAAATTCGGGATGCGGGCCTCGGCTGGTGCCATCGAAAATTTTCACATCAGTCCCGATACCTATGACCCGATGATTGTCACGGTTGAGCGCACCCAACCCAGAGGGATTTGTGGTTCCGGCCTTATTTCCATTGTCGCCGAACTGCTTGAAGCCGGGGTTGTGGATCAGCAGGGTAAGTTTAACCGCCGTATTGAGCATCCCCGTCTGCGTGAATCCGTTGATGGCTATGAATATGTGTTGGTGTGGGAACGTGACACCCAGGTTGGTCAGGATATTGTTATTACCGAGGTGGATATTGATAATCTTATCCGGGCCAAAGGAGCCATGTATGCTGGCTATCAAACCCTGCTTGAATCGGTTGGCCTTACCTTTACTGATCTTGATCGGGTGATTCTGGCCGGGAACTTTGGTGCCTATATTGACCTTGAACGGGCCATCAGTATTGGCCTCTTGCCCGATGTCGATCGGGATAAGTTTTATTATCTTGGTAATGCCTCCCTTCTTGGGGCGCAGATCAGTCTCGATGATACCAAGCGTTTCCGCGAGCGGGCTGAGGTGAGCGGGCTTATTACCAATATGGAGCTTGCCGAGAATAGCGAATTTATGAATTATTACATGGCCTCGCTCTTCTTGCCTCACACCGATATGTCTCTCTTTCCCACCGTACAGGAAAAATTACCCATAGGTGATTGATGGATATTCAGCCTGACCTTTCGGTTTATGTGGTGGATGTGGGGGGACGTGGTGATTTGCCGGTTTGTGCCGAGTCTGTTCTCGCCCAGAATGATCCGGTGTTGCTGGAGGTGTTGCTTCCGAGTGGTCGTGGGCTGGAAGACAGCTTCTGCCACCGGTCTGAAGTACAGTTTGTTAATGCGCCCCACGTCGGGCCTGGGGCCAATATTTATGAAGTGTGGCAACAGGCACGCGGGCGCTATCTTGCCGTAATATACGCCAATGTTGTGGCTGGGGCCGGATGTTTCCTTGGGATGCTCGATTTTTTGGATGAACATCCAGATGTCGGTGCGGCCGCGCCTCGTCTCTTTTCCAGAGATAATGTCTTGCAGGGGAACTGTTTTCGCAGGTCGTTTTTGCCGCGCAAATCTCCCTTGAAAATGAAGGGTTGGGATGGCTTGTCCTCCATGGAGGTTGATTGGCTGGGGCCAGAACTAGTCTTTGTTAATCGTATAGCCTTTGCCGAATGTGCGGCCCATGATTTTAGTGGGCCACTCTGGTCAAAGAGGATGTGCAAACAGTTGCGGGGCAATGGGTGGCACCAGTTCTTCGTTCATTACTCCAGGGGGATAGTCTGCTTGGAGTAATGATGGATTTATTGGTTTTGCAGGCGTGATGGCAATAGGTATTTTTTCTGATAGCTCAAGCCCCTGAAAACAACGTAAAATCAATTTATTGTTATTCTTATTGACAATAAAAGCCTAAAACGCTAATTTCCCAGTCGTTTGACTTTATTATGAGACGGATTTATTTCAGGCGTTGCCTTGTGTGAATGTCTGCCTAAACAGATTAAAATATATCAGGAGAAGTTGGATGGGACAGGTCGTACTTGCAATTGCTGAAAGCATTAATATTATGGGTAATAGAAGTGGCGGAGCCATGAAAAAGCGTATTCCTGGGCCTATTCAGGAAATGGCTGGTGAAGAAACTGCTGCCGGTGCTACCTATCTGGATTTGAATATTGGCCCGGCCCGTAAGGACGGGACAGAGCTTATGCCATGGATTGTTGATGTGATGGAATCCGTGACTGATACGCCTCTCTGTCTTGATACCACCAATACCGAAGCTATGACTGCCGGGTTTAAGTCTATAAAAAATCCCCACACCGCCATTATGAACTCCATTTCGGCCCAGCCCGAACGGATGGAGAAGCTGATCCCTGTGGCGGCTGAGGTTGGCTGTAACGTCATTGCTCTCCTCTGGGGGCCTGATGGTATGCCCCGTGATTCCAACGAGCGCGCCTCCATGTCCGTTGAGCTTCTTATGGCCTTGAATGATGCCGGTATCCCCAACGAAAAGATTTTGTTTGATCCAATCGGTACCCCCATGACCCTTGGTTCCGATCAGATCATGGCCGGTCTGGAGTTTATGGAAATGCTGAAAGATATTGCGCCCGGTGCCGGTTCCACCGTTGGCTTGTCCAACGTCTCAAACGGTGTTGCCGAGCATCTTCGCAAGCATCTTGATCGCACCTACCTCATCATGCTGATGAAAACAGGTTTGACCACAGCCATCGTTAATTCCTACGATAAGGAACTTATGGCAATCTGTAATGGTGAGCGTCAGGCCGATGTGGATATGGTTTACGGTATGATGGATGGTAATGATCCTGATCCGTCCACCCTGTCCGGTGTGACCCTTGAGCATTATAAGACCTATAAGGTGTTGTCCGGTCAGATTCTCTTCAGTGAGTCTTGGCTTGAACTGTAATTCTTAGGCTCATATTGTTTTTTTAAAGGAGCCTTTTTTAAGGGCTCCTTTTTTTATTGTTATTTGCCCTGTGGAGGATTAAGAGATGAGCGAGATCCCAAGCCATCACATGATCTATGGGTATTGTGACGATTACATCACCGGTGAGAAATTGGTGGATACTGATGATGAGCGGTGTCGCCAGGAACTGGCGCGGTTTATGGTGGAGGATAGAGGCTGGTTAAAAGGGGATATTGAGATGCGTCTCCGTATTGAGACCCTTTTTAATCAGCAGTTTGTTGCCTCAAAGATTACCATGGCCTTAAGTCTGCGTGGCAAACGATGCCTGCTTGTTCGCTATGCACCAGGTTCTATCGTGACCCGTGAGCGGCCAACGCTGGCGGCGGCACGGGTGTTGGACGCTGATATGCAGGTGCCTTTGGCTGTGGTCACCAATGGTGTTGATGCCGAGTTGCTTGAGACTGAGAGTGGCAAGGTGCTTGGCACAGGTATGGCGGTGGTTCCACATCGGGCTGAGGTGGAACAGATGGTTCCTAAGCTTTGTTTTGCGCCGTATGCCACAAAGCGGCGGGAAGCTGAATTACGAATTTTAAATGTCTTTGATCTTGAGGTTTGTTGTGCAGGGCAACCCTGCGCTCTACCGCAAAGCAAAGAAGGATAATATTTCTCTGCGTTTGAATGGGCGTAAAATTTTTTATTTGCAGAGTAACGACAAGAGATCATCCAAGATCAATTATTTTTTGAGGAGCATGAGACAATGGCTGAATGGACAAAGAAAAGCTGGCAGAAATTTGAAGCTCTGCAACAACCTAAATGGCCTGATGCAGCTGATTACGAGAAGGCTGTGGGTACCATAGCCAAGTTGCCGCCTCTGGTTTTTGCCGGTGAAATTCGGGCGATGAAAGAGGAGCTTGCGGCCGCTTCCCGTGGTGAGGCCTTTCTGCTTATGGGTGGTGACTGTTCCGAGGCTTTTGATAATTGTACTGCTCCTGCCATTCGCGAGACCTTGAAGGTCATTCTGCAAATGGCGGTTGTTCTCAGTTACGCCGGTGGCAAGCCGGTGGTCAAGGTTGGCCGTATGGCCGGGCAATATGCCAAGCCCCGCTCTGCCGATCTTGAGACCATCGATGGTGTTTCTCTGCCAAGTTATCGCGGTGATATGGTAAACTCCCCCGGTTTTACTGAGGCCGAGCGTATCCCTGATGCCCAGCGCATGGTGCAGGGGTACCATCTTTCTGCTGCCACCATGAATATCCTCCGCGCTTTCACCAAGGGAGGCTACGGTTCCCTTGAGCGGGTACATGCCTGGAATAATGAGTTCGTTAAGGCGTCTCCCATGGGTCGCAACTACGAGCGGCTGGGGAAATCCATGAATCAGGCCCTTAATTTTATGCGGGTAGTCGGGATTGACACCAATACTCCGCAGTTTAATCAGGCCCAGTTCTACACCTCCCACGAGGCGCTGCTGATGGGCTACGAAGAGGCGTTGACCCGCCAGGACTCTATCACCAATGAGTGGTATGACTGCTCGGCCCATCTGGTTTGGATCGGTGACCGTACCCGTCAGCTTGATGGGGCCCACGTTGAATTTTTAAGCGGGGTAAAAAATCCCATCGGCATGAAGGTCGGGCCAAATCATGATCTTGACGTAATTCGCGCCTTGGCGCAAAAGCTAAACCCTGAAAATGAAGCTGGTCGTCTGACCTTCATCACCCGTTTCGGTAAATCAATCGAAGATCATTTGCCCGGTCTTGTCCGTATGGTGAAGAAAGAGGGTATCAATGTTGTCTGGTGTTGCGATCCCATGCACGGCAATACCTATACCGCCGAGACTGGTCATAAGACCCGTAATTTCAATGATATACTTGAGGAAATTCAGTGCTTTTTTGAGATTCACTGGGCCGAAGGTTCTATCCCAGGCGGGGTTCATTTTGAAATGACCGGCCAGAATGTCACCGAATGTACTGGTGGCGGGCGTAATATTGTGGATAAGAATCTGGGCGAAAATTATCAGACCAACTGTGATCCTCGTTTGAATGCTGAGCAGTCTTTGGAGCTGGCTTTTCAAATTTCCGAGATGATTCGCCAGTAGCCTTATTAAGGTTGAAGCACAAAAGGTTAAAGGGGTAAGGGGAGAGGTGCTTCTCCTTAACCCTGTAACCTTAACCCTTTCTCCTCCCGGATAAATGTCCCCGAAAATAACCCTCCTTATACTCATGCTTGTTGTACTGGCTCTTATCATGAAGGAAAACATGACCAAGAGGCCAGATCAGCTCTATGTGACCACCACGGGTCAGGTGGAGATGTGTCTCTCCTGTCACACCACTGAAAGGCTTGATGTCGCCCATGATACCAAGGTGCTTGGCTGTTCCACCTGTCATCTGGGGGATGCCCTGGCGATTGATAAAGGCATGGCCCATAAGGGGATTGTTGTTAACCCCGGTGATCTGCGGGTGGTGGAGAGGACCTGTGGGGTTGAGGGGTGTCATGCGGCGGATGTGAAAAAGGTCAAGAACTCCCTGATGGCAACCAACCGTGGGATTTTGGCGACTTTACGCTATTACTGGAAGGAGGCTCCCGATCAAAACGGGATGTTTTCGGTGGAGCAACTTTTAGAGAGCGGTGAGACGTCGCTCGCCATTGATTATTATCGTAAGCTCTGCGGTACCTGTCATCTCTGGAAAAAACGGGGTGATTTGCCCGGTTTCTTTGGTGAGAAAGGTGGAGGGTGTACGGCCTGTCATTATCAGAAGGATGACGAGGGGCTATCCCCGGCTGAGGCAAAAAAGATCCATCCCAAGATCACCAAAAAAGTCCCCATGAAGAATTGTATCCGCTGTCATAATCGTTCGGGTCGTATCGGTATTTCCTACACCGGTATCTACGAGTCGGAGAATTATGGTACTCCGTATGAGGATGGTGGGATGAGTTCCAAAGAGTTGCCCGGCAATCGCTATTATCTGGAGATAACCGAAGACATTCATCATAAGAAGGGCATGACCTGTATTGATTGCCATACCCGGAATGAAATCATGGGTGATGGCACCATGTACGCCCATTATGAGGAGCAGGTTGAGATTAAATGTGCGACCTGCCATACCACCGGTGATGTTGGTGTCACTCGCAAGGGTGAAAAATTAAATAATGTAACACCTCAGGGCGAGAGCTATGTTCTGAAGAATAAATTAACTGAAAAACTGTACCCGCTCAATCCCCCTAAGTCAGGGGTGTGTGATTTTTCCGGTCATGATCGTCTGTCCTGTGATTCCTGCCATGCCTCATGGGTGCCACAATGTTATGGTTGCCATGTGAAGTATGATCGCAGTGAAACCGATCTTGATAAGTTGACCATGGAACAGACGGAAGGGTGGTGGAGTGAGGGACGGTCATATATTCGTTATGAACGCCCCATCCTTGCCGTTTGGGGCAAGAGGGTGGTCATTGTCACCCCTGGATGTCAGGATATTATTACCCTGCTTGATGAAAATGGTGGCGAGGATAAACAGTTTAGCTCGTTTACCATGGCGGCGATCAGTCCCCATACCACGCAACTTAAAGGCCGGTCATGCTCGGAGTGTCATACCAACACTAAGGTCATGGGTCTTGGTGAGGGACGGGTGTGGCGTGAGGATGGCACGTGGAAGTTTGCCGGTATTGACCAAGGTGTTGAGATTGCGGAGGGTCTCAGCCCTCCCCTTGATGCCTTTGTTGATATCGAGGGGAAACAACTGCAACGGGGTTCAAGGGCTGACTTACGGCCCTTTAACAAGGATGAACTTGGACGTATTCTGCGGGTTGGCCTGTGTCTAGAGTGTCACTCCGACTACACCGATAAGGCATGGAAGGGCTATAAGCCTGATACGGTTTGTCCTAAATGGCAGGAAGGGAAGTGAACGTCCAACGTTCAATAAGAAAAGGTTATATCGATGATTATCAAACCCATCAAAGCTACAACGGACGCAGGCAAGGCAATCCTTGCTGGTCTCTACAATCGTTTTCAGCTAGCTGACCCAAAATGTCAGGAGATTGTGGCGGATATTTTGGACAATGTTCAACGCCGTGGTGACGAAGCGGTGCTGGAGTATTCCCGAAAGTTTGATTCCCCCGAGATGACCCTTGCCGCCATGAAGGCCAGTCAGGCTGAGATGGATGCGGCCTATGGTTTGGTTGATGATGAGATTTTGGGTTCTATTCGCCTTGCCAAGGAGCGTATCTTTGCCTTCCACGAGCGTGAGAAGGAAGATTCGTGGATGATGACCAGAAAGGACGGTACCATCACTGGGCGCATGGTTCAGCCTGTGGCTTCGGCTGGGCTGTACGTCCCTGGAGGACAGGGCGGCAAGACGCCCCTTGTCTCATCGGTACTTATGAACGGGATTCCGGCGGTGATTGCCGGGGTGAAAAAGATGGTGATGGTCACTCCTCCCTCCGCCGATGGTTCGGTGAATCCGGCGCTTTTGGTGGCGGCGCAGGAGGTTGGCATTTCTGAGGTGTACAAGATCGGCAGTGCTTGGGCCATAGCGGCGCTGGCCTTTGGCACGGAGTCTGTGCCCAGGGTCGATGTGATTGTCGGCCCCGGCAACCAGTTTGTCGCTGAGGCCAAACGCCAAATCATGGGGCGGGTGCGGATTGATATGATTGCCGGGCCCTCCGAGGTGCTGATTATTGCCGATGCCAACGCCACCCCGGCCCACTGTGCGGCCGATATGTTGGCCCAGGCTGAGCATGATCCCCAGGCCTTGGCCATTCTTCTCACCACAAGTGCTGAGGTCGCGGAGGGGACGGTGCGCGAGCTTGAGCGCCAGTTGCCACTTTTATCCCGGGAGGATATTGCTCGAAAATCATTGGTTGATCGCGGGGTTATTGTCGTGTGCGAATCGGTGGATGAATGTATTGGCTTTGCCAACGATATTGCCATTGAGCATCTGGAACTCATGGTGGCGGAACCCTTTTTACGCCTCGGCCAGATCGAACACGCCGGGGCCATTTTTCTGGGTGATTATTCCCCCGAGGCATGTGGTGATTACGTCGCAGGGCCAAACCATGTCCTGCCCACCATGGGTACGGCGCGGATTTCCTCTGCCCTCGGGGTTGAAACTTTTTTAAAGAAGGCCTCCATTATCGCCTACTCCAAAGAGGCGTTTATGGCGGACGCCGAGCATATCCAGCGTCTGGCAAATCTGGAAGGACTCTCAGCCCATGCCAGGAGTGTGGCAGTGCGTCTTGGGAAAGAGTGATCTCAGTATCAGTGGTTTTCGGTCGACGGTTTAAGGATGGTACAGGATATAGCGGTGTGCTGGGTAGAACTTGCAGTTTACTCAGAGGACGGGTTCAAGGTTTACACAAGTCCGCTTAAACTTGCAATTTCTTGATTTATAGGCATTTTTCGCCGTCACTAGTTGGATTATGCGAGTCCCTCGCAAAGACTGATCCAACCAGTGCCAACAAAAAAGACCAAAAATGCTACGAAATTTCCAGAATGCCACTCCCTTGTGTAAACCTTGCACCCTCGCATATAGCGAAGACTTCGAGATCCTAGTCTGACACCCCTGTGGCGAATAGGATTTATTGTTGGCTGTAGATTGTACGTCGTTGCCTGAAAGAACGCCGGACACCCCTTTTTAGGTTGAACAGGTGGATGATTACTGATGAATGGACTTGAATTTCTCCAGAATGAATGTAAAAGGGCCGGGTTTGCTCTTGATGACGCAGGTCTTTGTCTGGTCTATCGCTACGCCGAAGAGCTATTGAAATGGTCAAAGAAGATGAACCTGGTGACGCGGGGTGATCTGCAAACCATGCTCACCGACCATGTCTTGGACTCTCTTTGTCTCTATCCATTGGTGCATAAATCCTGTGACTCTCTCTTGGACGTTGGTACTGGGGCCGGTTTGCCCGGTCTTATTTTGGGAGCAGTCTGTCCGGAGATGCAGGTGACCCTTGTTGAGCCTCGGGCCAAACGGGTGTCGTTTCTGCGGCATGTGGTGCGGACGCTGAAACTTGTCAATATCAGGATTGTCCCCACTCGCCTTGAGCCGGGAATGGATATGGGCCAATTTTCCGGTGCTACTTCCAGAGCCTTTGCCGAGTTGGCACTTTTTCTGCCGTTGGTGGAGCCGTATCTTGTAGATAATGGTGTGGTATATTGCATGAAGGGAGCCAAAGGCGAAGAGGAATTTGCCAAATTTGAAAAAGAGAACCCGCAAACATCCTTGCAGTTTAAAGAAAAAGTGAAGGCAGCCTATCCGTTGGGGGAGCATGGGCGATGTTTAATGATGTTTGTAAAATATGAGAATTGAGAAACAGTGTTGTCTGGATAGAAGAAGATTTCTTCATATTGAATCCGGGCTTTTATGCCCCTTTACTGCGCTTCATAAAGGGGCATAAAAAACCTCGTGTAGATAGTAAAATTTCTGCTACACATTTTGGCAACCACCGATGGACACCGCCCCCCTATCACCTTAAACCTTCCCCCCCCCCTTAAAAAATGATTGATATTAGTCAAGACCTGCGTCGATCAAAGGTCACCACTCCTGCCCTGATGTTTCAGGGAACCTGCTCCAATGCCGGGAAATCCATTTTGACTGCTGCCCTCTGCCGTATTTTCTTGCAGGACGGGTTGTCCGTTGCCCCGTTCAAGGCGCAGAATATGTCGCTGAACTCCTATGTCACCCGCTACGGCGAAGAGATGGGCCGGGCCCAGGTGGTGCAGGCCCAGGCCGCGCGCCTTGACCCCGATGTGCGGATGAATCCGGTGCTGTTAAAGCCCTCTTCCGATACGGGCAGTCAGGTGATTGTTATGGGCAAGCCGGTGGCTAATATGAGCGTTGGCGATTATCTGCGCTATAAACCGGAGGTGTTTGGTCGGGTGCATGAGGCGTATGATTCCCTGGCCCGTGAGCATCAAGTTATGGTGCTTGAAGGGGCAGGTAGTCCGGCCGAGGTGAATCTCAAGCACCACGATATCGTCAATATGCCCATGGCGCGTTACGCAGGAGCCAAGGTGCTGCTGGTGGGGGATATTGATCGGGGTGGGATCTTTGCCTCTTTTGTGGGAACCATGGAGATTCTTGATGAGTGGGAACGGGATCTAATGGCGGGTTTTGTGGTCAATCGCTTTCGGGGCCAGAAGTCGCTACTAGATGATGCCCTGACCTACATGGAGGACAAAACAGGCAAGCCTATGCTTGGTGTTATTGATTATTTGCAGAATCTTGGCCTGCCTGAAGAGGACTCGGTGAGCTTTAAGGCCGGTCTTTTTGAGGCACATTACTCGGACTCTGCCGAGGTTGATCTGGCCTTGATTGATCTGCCCCATATCTCTAACTTTACCGATTTTGAGCCGTTTATTGGCGAACCTGATGTGAATATCCGCTTGGTACAGCGGGGAGATGAGCTTGGCGAGCCGTCGGCCATTTTACTCCCCGGCAGTAAGAATGTTATGGCTGATGCGGTATTTCTCCACGAGTCGGGTCTTGCTGACCAGATTATGGCAAGGGCAGGTCAGAAGACCCCTGTGGTGGGTATCTGCGGAGGCTTTCAACTTCTCGGCAAGAGTGTCGCCGATCCCAACCAGATTGAGTCTACAGACGGTGTAGTTCAGGGTTTGGGGTTGCTGGAATTTGCCACGATCCTTGAAAAAGAAAAAACCCTCACCCTTAAATCAGGAGTTCATCTTGCTTCAGGTTGCGCTGTTCGCGGTTATGAAATTCATCATGGTATCAGCAGCGGTCAGCAAGAATCGTTGTTGCAGTTCACAGATGGAGAGCGGGCCGGGGTCTGTTCCGCTGATGGTCTTATCTGGGGCTCCTACCTGCACGGTGTTTTTGACGCCGACCCCTTTCGCCGCTGGTTTATTGATGGGTTGCGGCTAAGACAGGGGCTGGAACCACTTACAGAGGTGCAGTCCGGCTATGATCTGGAACCCGCCTTTGAGCGACTGGCTACGGCAGTACGGGAACAACTGGACATGGATAAAATCTACACGATTCTCGGTCTGTAATGACAAACCATCTCCTGCATATTTTCCTTGCCCTTATTCTCGACCAACTACTCGGTGATCCCCGCTGGTTTCCCCACCCTGTTCGCCTTATTGGCAGGTTGCAACTGCGCTGTGAAAGGCTGACGCGGGCCTATTTAAGCGCAAAGCTTGCAGGGGTTGTTACGCTTATACTCTCTTTAAGTGCTGTGATGATTGTGGTGGCCCTGTTACTCCTTGTTGCCATAGAGGTTCATCCTCTGGCCTATCATGCAATGTCTGTTTTTTTGCTCTACACCTGTTTTGCCACCCGGGATCTGGCCCGGCATGGGCGCTGGGTGTACCAGGCCCTGCAAGAGGATAATCTTGATTTGGCGCGGACAAGGGTAGGCTGGATTGTCGGGCGTGACACCGCAGAGCTTGACCGGGCCGGGGTGACGCGGGCCGGGGTTGAAAGTGTGGCAGAGAGCCTAGTGGATGGGGTCACAGCCCCTCTCTTTTATGCCTTTCTGGGTGGGCCGATAGGCGCCATGTTTTACAAGGCGATTAATACCGGCGACTCCATGTTTGGCTATAAGAATGATCGGTACCGGGAGTTCGGTTGGGCGGCGGCAAAACTTGATGATGTGGCAAACTTTATTCCGGCCCGTCTCACCGCCTGGTTTATTCCTGTCTCTGCCCTGATCCTTGGCCTAGATTTTAAAAATAGTCGCCGTATTCTCAAACGTGATTGTCGCAATCATGCCAGCCCAAACTCCGGCTACTCCGAGGCCGCGGTTGCCGGTGCCTTAGGTATTCAGCTTGGTGGCACCAATATCTATTTTGGTAAACCTGTACGTAAACCAACCATTGGTGATGTGGGGCAGGCAGTCAAGCCAAGGCACCTCTTGCAGACGATTCAGCTTATGGAGGTGACCACTCTGCTGGTGTTTGGCGTGGGTTGTGGTCTAGGCTGGTCTATAATGGTTCTGGGGAGCCATTTTCTTTGATATTTTTATCTTTTTCCTTCCTTGCTTAAGGCTCCCAGAAAGGGGCTGAATAGTTCATCATACTGGCGGAATGATTTCTTTAAAATAATAGGGAAATCGGCTAGCTCTGACTCGTTGACCACAAGGTTTGCGCTGTTGATTAGAGCCTCAAGGTTATACAGGGTGTGGAAATCGGGGCCAATCAGGGTGTAATAGATGTAGCGCCGTTGCACCATGGGTAGCTCACACATGTGTTGGTGAAAGGTGGAGTCAATCAACATCCCCTCATATTGGCTATGGAGGACTATGGCGGCGTATTCTGCAAAGCGCATCCGCCTGATGGCATCTTCCGGTGATTCTGGGAAAACCGGTTTATACCCCAGTCCTTCGTAAACCGTGGCGATGGAGTTTCTGGCAGGATGGGTATTGGGCATAAGGATCATCACCAGTGAAAAATCGTCTAACACCTCTTTGTCGGCGATGGTTCCAGTGCGTAGCCAGTTGAGGCTTGGCGGTTGCGGGATGTTCGGGTCAATTTCGTGGGGCGCTTGCTGATTTGGCTCAGATGAAATCTCCACCTGTTGTTTACAGGTGGGACACGAGAATTTGAGACTCTTGCCAATGGCAAGCGAGGCGTGGGCCTCTTCTATTTTTTGAATATGGCTGGGACTAAAGGCGTGGTGACAATGGGGACAGTTTTCAATCATGGCAAGGCTCGTCTGCTAAGGTTCTGATGAATAGTGTTGTTCTAAGTCCTGAGGCGGTCTGATTTCTAGGAAAAACCATCATTTTTGCCATAGGTTGATTCCTCCTGCATAGCCAGTCCGGTAATAGAGGTGGTGGCTTCTCCCTGGGAGGCCTTGATCTGGTCGAGACCCCGGCCCATGACGTTGGTCTGACTACAATAGGCCAGGGCATCCTCTGCTGAAACTACGCCTTGTTCAAATAAGCTAAGAATATGTTGGTCAAAGGTGGTCATACCATGGGCTATCCCATCAGTAATAATATTATAAAAGGTCTTATCTTCTGTCTCGCCATTTAAGATGAGATCACGGCTACGCAGGGTGAGTTTCAGGATCTCAAAAGAGGCTACTCGCCCGCCACCTATTTTAGGGAGCAGACGCTGGCCAACAACCCAGCGCAGGGTATCCGCCAAACGGTTTCTGATCTGGGGCTGTTCTTCATGTTCAAACATGCCGAGGCACCGGTTGATGGTGGCACCGGCATCAATGGTGTGCAGAGTGGAGAGGACAAGGTGACCTGTTTCAGCTGCGGTGAGACCAATCTCCATGGTTTCCCGGTCGCGCATCTCACCAACCAAAATAACCTTCGGTGCCTGACGCAGGGCGGCGCGCAGACCATTGGAAAAGCTGTCAAAGTCCTGACCGAGTTCCCGTTGGTTAAAGGTGGCCTTATGGTGGGGGTGGACAAATTCTATGGGATCCTCAAGGGTAATAACGTGGGCGGCCCGTTCGCGGTTTATCTTCTCAAGCAGGGCGGCCAGCGTCGTTGATTTACCAGAACCTGTAGCACCGGTAACGAGAATAAAACCATTGAGCTCTTTTGCCATCTCATGCATGGCAGGAGGCAGGTTCATCTCATCAATGGTTGGGATAACGGTGGGCAGTTTCCGTAAGACGATGGAGTAATTGCCCCGTTGTGAGAATATATTGACCCTGAATCTGGCCCGCGACCCCAGGCGGTAGGATAGATCACAGGAGCCAGTCCTTGCGAGATCGGCAAGAAGTCGTTTGTTGCCGGAGATAAGATTGAGGGCAAAAATCTCGGTCTGAAATGAGGTCAGCTTCACCACATTTGGTTCAACCTTGACGGGGATAAGCTTACCCGAATATTCGACCTGTAGCGGTTTGTCCACTGTGATATTGAGATCTGAAACACCATCACCCATATCCAGCATGGTGTTGATCCAGTAATCAATTTCTGTTTGTTTCATAGAAAAATCCTGATTTTATTTTATGGCTCTGCAGTAATCGCGACCTCTTTCAAGGTGGTTATAATTCTACAGGGAACGGTTAATAATCACAATCATTTGGGTAGTAAAACCCGCAGGCAGCCATTCTCTTGCATTTCTCCGGCCATTATTTCGGCTATTCTGCCTCGGCCCATGAAAAGATCCACCCGACTGCGCCCCTTAATCGCGCTACCACTGTCCTGGTTTAACATAAAACGACTAAACTCCCGCCGGTGGAACGGGGCTCTTTCTTTATGTTGCTTAAGTGTGGTAACCGGTAGGGTGCCCTGCAGGTGAAAGAGAAGCCCCTGGGGGTAAAGATCAGGGTCAAGGGCAATGGAACGGTTGGGGGTGAGGGGGATATTAAAACTGCCGGTTGGGGACTCTGGCTCATGATTTGGCTTATCCATGGTGAAGTAGATAAAACGGGCATTGTTTTGCAGGAGTTCAGCTGTTTTTTTAGGGTTTGTTTCGGTGTAGTCCTTAATGGCTTGCATGGACATCTCCTCGCGCCTTATGATGTTTTGGTCAATCAGTACACGGCCAACGGAGGTGTATGGATGACCGTTACTCCCCTGGTAATGAATTTGGCGCTTGCTACCATCGGCAAAGGTGAGAATGGCAGAACCCTGGATATGGATGGTAAAAGCGGTGAAGGGATCTTCCAAAAAAACCAGCTCATCGCCCTGTAAAATATTGGAGGTTTCAATGGTTTTCCGGGAAGATTTGAACCGTTGCAATCTTCGGCCTTGGGGCATGGTGTAGAGGGGGGTTGGAAACTGTTTTGTTTTACTGAGGCTTGCTGGCACAGTTGGCTCATAATAGCCGGTAATTAGAACCGGGGTTGGGGTGCAGAAGGTAAAGTTGTTGTTAATGTAGGTGGAAATTTCACTATCGGTGTGGGTGGGGATATATACCTGTAGCCCGTTATATGCCTGAATGAGGGCAGGGGTTAAGATGGTTTGCCCGCAGACCTTTAGCTGCTTGGCTGCTGTGCTTTGCAATCTTTTGATATTTGTAGCCAGGCTCCCTGCGAGATTTTCATAAAATAGGTCATCACAGCAGGTTCTGGGGTTGTCCGGTTGCCATGGATCCTGGCATTCTTCTGCTACTGTTTGCTGGGCCAGACAGGTGAGGAGGAGCAGGAGGAGGTTAACCCCTGTTAAGAGTCCAACGTGTCTGGTTGTTTTTACGACCATTTTTATCTTGACCTGAAGGGGGGAGATTGGTACTCGCACAGTTGTATGTTTTGTGATTTACTGTTAGGACAGCCACGAATAAATAATAGCACAAGGTTCTCTTTTTACCACCT
Source organism: Deltaproteobacteria bacterium (assembly GCA_024277655.1). Classification (GTDB taxonomy): domain Bacteria; phylum Desulfobacterota; class Desulfobulbia; order Desulfobulbales; family SURF-16; genus JAJRUT01. The sequence continues at coordinate 60,760 of JAJRUT010000056.1, forward strand.
CTTTAAACCGGTGGAGAGATGGCTTTTATCACCCCTTACTTAACGTTGGAGACATGATGAGCGCTGATAATAAAATTGAAAGTATGATGACTGAAAATCGCATTTTCGAACCATCCAAGGACGCTGCCGCCACTGCCCATATCAAGAGTATGGACGAGTATAAGGCGATTTACAAACGCTCCATCGAAGATCCGGAAGGTTTTTGGGCGGAGCGGGCAAGTGAGCTGATTACCTGGGATAAGCCGTGGGATACCGTCCTTGATGCCGATATGATTACCCCTGATATTAAGTGGTTCGATGGCGCTAAACTCAATGTTTCCACCAACTGTCTGGATCGGCATTTAACTGATGGTCGGCGCAATAAGGCGGCCATCATTTGGCAGGGTGAACCGGAAGAGGATGTGCGGATATTCACCTATCAGATGCTTCACCGTGAGGTCTGCCGCTTTGCCAATGTCTTAAAATCCCACGGGGTTAAACGTGGTGATCGGGTGGCGGTGTATTTACCCATGGTTCCCGAGCTTGCCATTACGCTTCTGGCCTGCACCCGTATCGGGGCGATTCACTCGGTGGTTTTTGCCGGTTTCTCGGCCCAGTCTCTGCGTAGTCGGGTTCAGGATTGCGAAGCCAAGGTCGTGGTTACTGCTGATGCGGTTATTCGGGCCGGGAAGTCTATTCCTCTCAAGAAAAATGCTGATGAAGCCCTGGAAGATTGTGATTCAGTTGAAAAATGTATCATAGTTAGTCGCGCTGGCCTTGAAGTTTCAATGCAGGATGGCCGCGATTTTTGGTGGGACGATGTTGTGAATGCTGACGGGATCACCGATGATTGTCCGCCAGAATCGATGGATGCCGAAGATGATCTGTTTATTCTCTACACCTCAGGCTCAACAGGTAAGCCCAAGGGGGTAGTTCACACCACTGGTGGCTATCTTACCTATGTGGCCCACACCAGCCAATGGGTTTTTGATCTGAAGGATGATGATGTATATTGGTGTACTGCCGATATCGGCTGGATCACCGGTCATTCTTATATTTTATATGGGCCTCTCGCCTTAGGGGCAACCTCGCTTATGTTTGAAGGTGTTCCCTCATATCCGGGGCCGGATCGTTTCTGGAAGATTGTCGAAAAATTCAAGGTTAATATCTTTTACACCGCACCAACCGTTATTCGGGCCCTTATGCGTGATGGAGAGGAACCAACCAGGAAGTATGATCTCTCCTCCCTGCGTCTCTTGGGTTCTGTGGGGGAACCCATCAACCCCGAGGCATGGATGTGGTATCACACCAATATCGGTGGCGGGAAACTGCCCATTGTCGATACTTGGTGGCAGACCGAGACTGGCGGTATCATGATGTCGCCACTGCCCTTTGCCACCCCGCTTAAACCCGGCTCCTGCACCTTACCACTGCCCGGGATTGATGTTGCCGTTTTTGATGAAGAGGGTAATGAGGTCGGGCCAAATGAAGGGGGGAGCCTGGTTGTCCGGCAGCCATGGCCCGGCATTCTCCGGGGTGTCTTCGGGGATCCTGAACGTTATAAGAAGACCTATTTTTCCAAGTTTGAGGGGATGTACGATCCTGAAGACGGGGTTCGCCGCGATGAAGATGGTTATTTTTGGATCATGGGGCGTCTTGATGACGTGATTAATGTTTCCGGTCATCGCCTTGGCACGGCCGAGATTGAATCGGCCCTTGTTAGTCATGCAGCCGTTGTTGAGGCGGCGGTTGTCGGCGCACCACATCCGATTAAAGGTCAGACTATCTACTCCTTTGTGTCACTTAAAGCTGGAATTGCAGGGACGGATGAACTGGCTAAGGAGCTACGGATGCATGTCCGTAAGGAGATTGGCCCCATTGCCAGCCCTGAATTTGTGCAATTCGCCGATGGCTTGCCAAAGACCCGGTCCGGTAAGATCATGCGCCGTATTCTGCGGAAGATTTCGGCCGATCAGGATGATTTCGGCGATACCTCCACCCTTGCCGATCCTGCTGTCGTTGATGTTCTGGTGGCTGGAGCGCAGGCGCTGAAAAAATAACCATTTTTCTTTAGCACTGGAAGTAAAAAAAACCTGTGTCGCTTGAGTGATACAGGGTTTTTTTTGTTTTTGGCGGAACAATTAAGCGCCACATTGGTATATCGTGGTACATAGTAGGGCTCGGAGTTTTGAGTTGGTTTATGGCCTTAATCTTTAAATGTAGAAAACGCGATGACAACGTGGCAAATAAAAAATAGGGGTATGGACTTGCAGCCACCCCTCGTGGTTCTTCCCGGTTGGGGGTTTACGGGGGCAGTGTTTACTGAACACCCGGTCTTTTCCTCGGAAAACCTGATCACCTGCATGGACTTTCCTACCCCCTTGATGCTGACGGAGTTGCTTGATTTTTTAGACGCCAGGCAGATTGATAGAGTGCGGGTTTTGGGCTGGTCAATGGGGGGGAATCTGGCTATTGATCTGGCCCTTAAGCACCCACAATATATCGCATCCCTTACGCTTGTGGCGGTGCGCCGGAGTTGGCCTGGTGATGAGGTTGCTGTTACCAGGCAAGGGTTGTTGGTACCGGAACAGGGGCTGGTAAAATTCCACAGGAAATGTTTTTTAGGGGCGAAAAAAGAGTATAACCGGGTTCTGCCTCTACTTACCCTGCCGGAGGGTGAGGCAGAGCTTGCCGTTCTTGATGGCGGCTTGGCGTATCTTGCCTCCTACGCCATGCCTAAATCCCTGCCGTTTCCAGTGAAGATCATTCAGGGCGATAAAGATGTTGTTTGTCCCCAGTCTGAAATGGTAAAGTTTGCCTCAAAAACGGAAACGCTCATCCTGGCCGGGGCGGGACATTTCCTCTTCTCTCATCCTGAGTTTACGCTATGATTCGTCGCAAACAAGAGATACGCAAACGCTTTGACCGGGCGGCCGCAACCTACGATGGTTACGCTGATGTGCAGCAGGAGACAGCTGCGGAATTATGTTCTTTGTTGGTGGGCCATAGTCCCAAAACGGTTCTTGAACTGGGGTGCGGTACCGGTGGCTTTACGCAAATGTTGGTGGATCTCTTGCCTGGGGCATCCTTTACTGGTCTTGATTTCTCTGGGGCCATGGTCGCTAAGGCCAAGGCGAAAAACAGAGGCGCAAAGACCAAGTTTTACTGCGTTGATTGTGAGGAGTATCTTGCGGAGACGCGGAAACAGTTTAATTGCATCTGTGCAAACGCCACTTTCCAGTGGTTTCAGGAACCGGCCCTCGTTCTTCAGCATATTCAGCGCTCTCTTGCGCCCCAGGGGATGTTTGTGGCCTCGGTATTTGGCCCCGATAGTTTGGCTGAGCTTGGCGCCGGATTGCAGGCTGTAATGGGGCAAGAATACACCTTGGCTTCACCGCAATTTCTGGGCAAAAAACAGCTCCACACTCTATGTCACAGGTTCTGCGAGGTGGAGATTTATGAACGGGTCTACGAACGGAGCTATGCCACTATTTACGATTTACTCAAGGTTATAAAGTATACCGGCACCGGGGGCTATCATCCCCTTGTACCCCGTTTTAATAAAACGAATTTACAAAATCTTAGCGACTGGTTTATGGCCCGTGGTGGTTTTACGGTGCAGTATCAGGTCTTTTTTCTAAAGGCCCGGAAGGGGGAATAGATGGCGGAGAAAATCTTTATAACCGGCACGGATACGGATATTGGCAAGACCGTGGTGAGTGCTCTTCTTGCGGGTTATCTTCGTGAGCAGGGAATTAATTGCGGGTATCTAAAGCTTGTGAGTTGTGGTGGCGATGGGTGTGGCGATTGTACCTATGTCCGGAATCTGGCTGGAGTTCCGGTGCATAATGTCTATCATTTTCCCCTGCCGGCCTCCCCCCACCTTGCTGCAGAGCAGGCCGGGGAGACCATTGATGTGCGTAAGTTTGACCGGGCTATGGAGCAGATGGGAAATAAGCACGATCTGCTCCTTATAGAGGGTGCGGGGGGGCTCCTTGTGCCCCTGACCAGGTCTCTGCTGTTGGGGGATTATATGGCGGGCCAAGATGTCCAGACCTTGGTGGTCACGAGGTCTGGTCTGGGAACCATCAATCAGACCCTTTTAACCCTTGCAGCCCTTGAACAGCGTGGTTTTTCTCCTCTGGGGTTGGTCTTCAACGATGAACATCTGTATGCTGAGGATGATTTGCTGGTGGTTGATAATCAGCATCTTCTCGGGGATCTGTCTCTGGTGCCTGTTCTGGGCAGAGTGCATCGTTTTGATTCGTGGGATAGGGGACGTCAGGCATTTCAAACGATTGGTCAGGAATTTTTGATGCGTCTTCGTGGATGACAGTTATCTAGGCCTCTCTTTGGGTGGCAAAAATCATGGTTTGTTGCATCTTTCCGCGAGGTTTTATACGACTTTTGGCGTCGCCATGCTTATGGTGTAGGTACGGAGTTGTTTGGCTGTTCACAGGTTAGATTCTTACTCAAGGAGGTTATGCCATGTATGCTATTAAAAAGATTTTGGTTCCCATTGATTCCTTTGAAAATTCCAGTGGCCTGGTTGATTACGCGAGGTTTTATGCCGATAAGTTTGGCGCAAGCCTTACTTTTATCCATGTTCTGGAAAACCCTATGGCCTATGATGGCTTTTCGGTGATGGAATTTGAGGTGGAGCTTTTGAAGCATGTTGAACGGAATATGCGTAGTTTTGTCAGTACGCTTAATGATGGCGGCTTGGCCTGTGATGGGGTTGTTGTAAGCGGTTTTGCCCCTGCGGAAATAGTTGATTTTGCCGAGACCAAGGGTATTGACTTGATCGTGATTGGCTCTCATCGCTACAATGTTTTTGAAAAATTTATCCTTGGTAGCGTGGCGGAGAAGGTGGCGCATAGGGCCCATTGTCCTGTGGTCATTTATAACGGTCAAGATGATTGATGGCTTTTGGCGCGCTTATTCTCTCGTTTCAGGAACACCCAGGGCTTTAAGGAAGAGGGCCATGGGACAGAACTTTGTAAAGCCAAACTGTAAGAGGTTGGCGCCGACAAAGGCTGTGCCAAAGAGGAAGTACTCGTGCACGAAAATGGGGCTTGCTGTGACGCCAAGTCCCAAGGTGATGAGGATAAAAAATCCGGCAATGGAGTGAACCCAGTCTGTAATAGTCATGTTTTTGTTCTCTTTTTTGAGGGTTGATTGAAGCCGCCATCTCTTAATAGCTCAAACTGCAAGTTTTGCCATTTCACTTAATTCTGAAACCTTATAAGCCTGAAGTCAATATGGTTGACTTTGGTTTAGTCCGTAATAACAACGTAATTCCTAAAGGCGGGCTATCCACTTAAATATGCCAAGTGGGAAAGTTGTTAATAATTATAACGTAAGCCCATATACGCGTTGCTGTTGTCTTCAAACTGACCGAAGAAGGTATGTAGCTTCTTGCCGATAAAGATATTGCCGCCTGCTTCAAGACGCCAGTTGTCCGTCATTTTATACTGGGCCTTGGGGCGCAGGTAGGCATCGTCATCGGAGGGAGAGTAGTAACCAAAGAAGGATAGGGTCAGGTTCTGGTTCATCAGGAGTTTGGTAAGTCTCAGGGTGAGGACGGAGCGGTATTCGTCCTTTTTGGTTGTACCAGGAGCGAGACTGTTTTCGTAATTGCTGTAATCCTGCATCCACTCCAGATAATACTGAACAGAGGCTGTGAGCTCCTTGCCGATTTCCCGTTCAAAGCCTGCCAGAAAGCGCACCTCATCATTGCGGGTTAGGGGGTCTTTACCGTTGTCAGATTGGCGGGAGTAATAATAACCTGTTTCCAGATGACCGATACCCCCCAGGAGCTGGTTGCGTAGCGATCCGCCATACACAGACAGACGCGGGTAACGAAGTCTGTAGTTTGTGGTCATACCCTCCGGGGTTTTCCAGAAACCGTGGTAGCCGTACAGTGCAAGTTCAATGCTGCCGACATTTTTAAATATTCTTAAGGCATATTCACTGTCGCGCCCGGTGGAATTGCGTTTCTCTAGGCCAAACTGATCGTTTTGGCCGCCAAGTTGTCCGTTTAGCGGATTCCAGAAGCTGAGCCGTTCACCACTTATATATTCTGAGGGCTCAAAGGTCGGGGTGTAGATAAAATCTATATTTGCCGTGTTGTAGAACAGACTGGTTTTGACAGCGTTGGCTGGGGCCTTTAAATATTCATCATCGCGCCCGATGAAAAACGCTTGCCAGTCCTTGGGAAAGAGATCGTTGATAAAGAGCATATCTCCTGTCCCCCAGGTGAGGATCTGCTGACCGAGTTTTATGTCCATATTATTCAGCGGAGAAAAGAGCAGGCTGAACTCCCGAAATTCCCCCCCCGTTTCAAAGGTGACCTCATCGTGAAATAGATCTCCCTTTAGTTTGACGACACCCCAGTCAAGATCTTTGGCGAGATCCACCTGGAGGCGCACCTCGGCCAGAGACTCGTCTTTCTGGTGCGGGTCGTTCTGGGTTCGCATGCCGTAGCGGGTCTCGATAAAACCGGCAAGATCGATGCCGGTTGTGGCATAGAGATGATCCTTTATATCATCCATGGAGGCCTGGGCTGGCTGGACGAAGATGAAAATGCAGAGGATAGTTTTGAGGATTTTCACTTAAAAAACCTCCTATTTCCGTGCTTCTCTAGGGGGTCTACGCAAATAACGCTCGGTAAACAGCGATTTCTCAAGGCCTAGGTCATATTTAATTTTGCTAAAGGTGGCAATGGTGGAGCCACCACTGTTTAAATCGCTGATCTTTGACTTGGTTACGGTGACAAATCCCTGAATAGTCTTGGACTCGAGAACTTCCATAGTACGGTATTTTTTCCCTGTCTTGTCAAAATACTCAGCTTTTACCGGGAGGAAACTACCCTTGTCTATCCAGACGGAGTATGAGGAGAACTCAACTTCATCCGGTCTTTTTGGCGTATTTTTGATGATATAATTATCGGCGGTTTCTTCTTCCAGAAGGTGGGTGTCATCTTCGGGACTACGTCCGGAGACATCTTCATAGAAGAACTGTGAACCCATAAATGAGGTGCGTTTGTCCGAGGCGGCAATGCGTTTAACAAGATCAAGTCCTGGCAGGTAGAGCCAGCGGTCGTCATCGGTGGTGATATGTTTATGGACGAGAAATGTTGTTTTACGGATATCCGAGGGGCGTTTAAAATATACATAGTAAAACTGGTTGCCGCCGTCAGTTTCGTCCTTGCGGAGAATGGTAAAGAGTCTGGTGCGGGTGCGGTTTTGGCTGTCAGTGATCCGCATTTCCACCTGTGACCTGCCGTCATCACCATTATAATAGGAGACGAGGTTTGCCTTTGCAATGATCTCGCTTACCTCGGGGGCAGCGAAACTGGTTGTGGTACAGAAGAATATAGAGAGTAGAAGGATTGACAAACGCATGGGTCACCTCGAATGAAAAAGCCATTTTTGGATGATGGTAATCATGGCTGGCAGGAGAAACATCGTAGCCAGGCCGGAGAGTACCATAATTGAAGCCAGAAAAACACCAACTGTCTGGTAAGGGATAAGGGGGGCGAGAAGGAGCGGGGTAAAGCCTATGGCAATTACAATAATATTTCGACTGATGGCGCGAGCCGGTTCCTCAAACATAACGGTAATACCTTCTTTCCATGATCCTGTTTCGTTAACCGCCGTTCGGGCCCGCTCAAGAAAATGGATGGCAAAATCAACGGCAAGTCCCAGGGTGAGGGAGGACAGGACGGCAACTGGCATATCATAATCCTTACCGATCAGACCAATAAAGCCATAAATCCAGGCGATGGTCATTGATAGGGGGATCATCGCCAGCAGTCCCCAGGTTGGGGAGCGAAAGAGGATGATCATCATAACAAGCACCACGCCAAAACTTGACAGGAAGGAATCGCGCATGCCGGATACCATTTTCTCCTGCCATACCACATTGATATAGGTGAGTCCGGCCCATTTATGGCTCAACCCAACTGGAGCCGGGTGGCCCTGAAAGTAGATTTCCGTCTGGCGCACCAGTTCTTCCATAACCTTGTTGTCGCCATTTTGCAGTTGTATCCAGATATTGGCTTTTTGGAAGTCGGGGGTGACCAGATGGTATAAGTCGTCTGGCTTATGACTGTTTTGAAAGGAGATCAAGCATTGGGCTACCCCGCCAATGGTCTCCGGAACGCTGTATTTTTCTGGGTCGCCAAAGAGTTCGGTGTGGATTTTCTTCACCATATCGGTGACGGAGTTGCTCTTGCCCACGGCACCTTTTTTAAGCAGGTACTCCTGTAACCCGCCAATATATTCCAATACATCCGGGCGTTTGAAGACCTGGTTGCGGTGCTTGAAACTATCCAGTAGGGCCAACCCGTCACTCCAGGCATCATAGGTGAGGTCATCGGCCTGATCCTGGGCCTCGATAAATGCCTCTTCCAGGGTACCCATCATGGTGTCGAGATCAGGGGCGGAGGTTGCCCGCTTGGTGATGGCCAGGGCCCTGGCAGCCACCATTTTAGAGGGGCTATCGGTGGCCATGTCTTTTAGCATGGCGGAAAACTTGCCACCTGCCTCGGTAGGCGTAAGATCTTGTATGTCCGCCTCAATGATCAAAAAAGCCTCGTAGGTTCCCTTAAAATGACTATTTAGTACCCGGTCGGCAACACGAATGTCATGGTCCTTCTCAAACCAGTTTACCGGGTTGTCGTTCACCTGAATCTTCAGGATACCATTGACCGCCACTCCGGTAATCAGCAGGGCGACGATCAGGATTAGTTTCGGCCAGGCGTAGATAAAACGCCCTTGCCCCCGCAGGATTCGAGCCATGAGCGATGGATGTTCGCCGTCATCGTTTTTGGCAACACCAAAATTGCTCAGACTCTTTTCTGGGATCAGCATGATGTAGGCCGGAATAAAAATAACGGTACACAGCCAGGCAATCATAATACCGATGGCCACAAAAATACCAAAGGACTGCACCGGCGGGATTGGGGTAATGGCCAGGGAGGCAAAGCCTGCAGCTGAGGTTAGTGAGGTGTAGAGCATGGGGGTGAAGAGGGTGGAAATAACATGCTCAATGGCCTTTTTGCGGTCACGGGTGGCCTGGTATTCATCGAAAAATTCGCTGAGGATGTGGATGGAATCCACCACGGCAATAGGCATGAGAAAGATGGGGATCATGGAACTCATGATATGCAGGGTGTGCCCGGTGCCGATAAGTAGACCCATGGTGGAAATAACGGAGATCATTGCCACGATCATGGGGGAAATAATAAGCCTAAGATTCTTGAAGAAAAACAGCATGAGGAGAAAGATGCACAGCATGGCACCTGGGGCACTAATTGCCATCTGGATAAACATCTCTTTGCCAAAGGTGTCCTCGGCAACTGGCAGGCCGGTTATGTAATATTCGTCACCATTGCTACTAAGTGTGGTGATTTTAGCCTTTAATAATGTCGATAGGCTGTGGGCAAAATCCTTGGAGGTAATGGGCAGGTAGATGCCTATGGCCTTTTCATCTTCGGAAACAAGGGTACCCTTGAGCATCGGGTTGGACATGGCCAGATCACGGATGCGTAGGGACTCCTCGCGGGTGGTGGGAGCCTTGGGCATCAGCCAGTTAAAGCTTACCTGGCCGAGACCTGCCTGGGATATGGCGTCAACATTTACGGGGGAGATGATCTTTGCCCCGACCACCCTGCGTTCCGGGTTTTGGGGGTCAGAGAGGGTGGCGGCGTACTTGCTAAGTTCGTACACATGGCCTAGGGTCTCGGGGTTGAACACCCCATCCGGGTGACTGGTATTTACAACACCCAAGACAACAACATCGTAGAGGGAAAATTCTTTTTTTGTGGCGTTGTGAAAGACTCGGACAGGCTCATCGGGTGAGAGCATGTTCTCGGGGTCAGTGTCGACGTGGACTCTGTAGATGAGCAGACCCAGAAGGAGGGTGATGATGCCGAGGGTCACCGCAATCAGTTTCGGGTGACTGATGGAAATCTGAACAAGTTGTTTGCCAAGCTTCATATGCTAATCCAACTTAAGGCTACCTTGCAAAACTAGATATTTCCACCATTCCTTGTACTCGAACAAAATATCTAGTTTTTCAAGGTACCCTCGAACCTTAAATGTGTTTGGGGGATTGGTCGTGTCAGGTGAAGCATTGGTGCGATCTACTGCCGGAGAGGAATTATTTATCCATGTCCTGACAGTAGAGTTTGCGCATGGTCTGCATCAACTCCAGTACACGTCCATCATCAATACGATTGTAGATAAAGTTTGCATCTTTACGAAAGCCAATGATCTTTTGGTTTCTCAGGATGGAGAGATGTTGAGAAACATTAGCATTGGTGGTCTTAACCTCTTCCCGTATGTCGCCTACGGTCATTTCTCTATCCTGTAGGAGGCAGAGAATTTTTAGGCGAATGGGGTGGGACATGGTTTTAAGCATGCCAGCAATAGCTGCAACTTGATCGTGATCCAAAAGTACACCTACCTATTTAACGATTTAATTTAATAATTGCATGGGGCTTTGTAAAGTAAATTATAAAAAACTTAAATGACACTCTACTTTTAACCACCCCTATTGTTCAAGATTTTTATCTCATTGCCAATGGATAAATGGAGATTTTTGGCGCAATTCTTCTTAAAAAGGCTAATTTCGAGTTGATTCTGACTATTAATAAGGCCAATGCCATTGGTGTGGTCACCTTCTGCGTAACTACTGCTTAAGCCCTGGATGCTTAACTCGTTTACGATAATGGTGATATCCGCAAGATCTGGGCAAAATGCTATCAGTTCTTCTCTGGTGATATTGCAGGCCACATTGCCAAAACGATCAATGGCGATGCACTCCCCGATAATGGTTTCGGGGGTCACAGTGGCGGTGGGTAGGTCAAGCCTCACCAGATCTTCCACCGCAATTGCCGCACCGAGTAGTTCCAGAGGGAAGTTCATGGACACAAGGCCTGCCACCGGCGCAAATATGTCACGACCATGGAAGGTTGATGAGGGGTTATCCAGAAAAAGAGAGGAGTTTTTCACAGTGTAAGCGGCATCAATATCATGAAAAAAGGGGGTGAGGATGCCGTTGTCAGGGGCAAGGAGATACTGGCCTTGGTGTTGCAAGCAGATAATGTGGCGAGGGGTGCCCACGCCGGGGTCTACCACCGCCACATGCACGGTTCCCCTGGGGAAATAGGGGACACTTGCCTGTAAAACTCGACTACCCTCAGCGATGTCATGGGGCGCGACATTATGACTTAAATCGATGATCTGGCAATTGGGATTGGCCAGGAGTATTACGCCCTTCATAATGCCGGCAAAGGGGGCAGATAATCCGAAGTCGGTGGTTAAGGTGATGATCATGGCAGTACCCCGTTTGTTGCCCTTGGCTCAATCTTTCATTAGTTCACTGATTCGAACAATATTCACCTGGTTCTTCAGCCACCACTCTTCTTTCTTTAAGGTGGCAAGGGTGGCAGGATACGGGTGGCCAATGCCAATGGCTATGCCGTTCTTTTTGGCGCGTTTTATGAGCTTTTTAAGTTGTGCTTTGATTTTAGCACCATTTTGGTCGTTGTCCAAAAAAATATCCCGGCGTCCTGTTTTTATGCCAAGCTCTTTCGCCGTTTCGTAGGCGATGGACGTGCTTGAAGTCATGCTGTCCAGAAAGAAGAGATGCCGTTTTTTTATGGGAGTCAAGGCTGCCTGCATACTGGCCCTGTCACTGGTGAATTTTGAGCCCATATGGTTGTTGACACCGATGGCTTTTGGGACATCAAGCAGATTTTTTAGAACCTGCAGGGTAATGGCATTTTGGCTCATGGCTGTGGTGATAGTGCCAGGGCCGGGATCCCATTTGTTCGCTGTAGCTTCCATGGGTAGGTGGAGGAGGATATCGTAATTATGCGCCGAGGCAAGGTTCATCAGGTCTTGAGTATGGGGGGTGAAGGGCAGAAAGGCAAAGGACAGACCCATATCAAGGTCAATCATCTCCTTGCCTATTTTGTGGTTGTTGCCCATGTCGTCAATAAGGATGGCAACTTTGGGTTTGGTCGATGTATTTGGTTCTATTTTTTGTTTGCTGTGTGCCGGTTCCAGATTAACCACATCCTCGATGTACTCCCCGTGCGGCGACTTTTTGAGGGGTTTATAGACCGGCGAGTTCTGGCTTTTAGCCGATTTGGCTTCCGGTGTTTTAAGTATGGTGCCGGGGGCAAGAAAGATAAAATAGACCGTCCCTGCAAGGGTGATGCCTAGGAGAAAACAGAAGAAGAATCCCCATATAAATGGTTTAAAATTCCTGTTCTTCCTCGTCTTTTTCTTTTTGCGTTTGGTTTTTTTCTTAGTCATGCTTTTTCAGGATTCAGGATTCAGGATTCAGGATTCAGGATTCAGGATTCAGGATCGGCGCTGCGCTCCTCAGGATTTTCTATGTTAAAACATCAACTCATGTAATCCATTGTTTCAGGCGTTGTGTCAGTTGTGACTGTCGATCTCTAAGTGTTATCGTTCTCTCCAGCTTGTTTGATAGCAAAATCTATAACCCCTTGCCCAAGCCAAATCCCCTTGCTCTGTATACGCTGAAGTGCATCTCTTATTAGGAGGGGATACCCTTCCTTCTTCGCTCTAAGTAGTACCCCGACAGAACCGGTCAGCTTCAAATTATTAAATCTGGCAACTCGCCTTCCTAATGCCTCGTCAATACACACCGTCCCGATCTGCTAGTCAAGCGCCAACTGGATAACTGATGCCTCTCCTAAATCTAAAGAATTGCTCAAGAAGGGGGATATCTCTAGGGGGAGCTTCAATTTCGTTAGCCAAGTAGCCTCAGAAAACTCTTTAATGGCAAAACCACTACTTCCAGCAGCCATGATCTCTTCACAAACCTCCTATGAAACGATCACTTCCTGATAAAGATCACGCAAGATATCCAATTTGCCGAGAGCTGCAACCAGCGCAAGTATTGGCCCAGTATTAATAACGATCCTGTCAGGGCTAGGCATTATGCAAATCTTCCATCAATTCATTCTCCTTAAGAGCAATGGCCGCCACACCATATCGGTGCAGTCCCAAAAGAAAAGTTGCACGATCAATCCCTAATAATGTTGCTGCCATTTCCAAATCTCTGACTTTATGGATTTATAGCTAGATCGGTAAAGTGTTTTACTATATTTTAGCGCACATGACAGTGCAATAAATGGAAAATGGTAGAAAGCCCTTTTATAGGCAGGTCGATCCCGGCTTCGCCTTATATTCTCGGACAAGCTCTAGCTAACAAGTGTTTGCTGGTGTCGTTACGTTCTATTTTTCCCGGCTCAGTACATACATGGCAAGGCTACGCAGGGTGTCTTTGGCCATGGAGTCTTTAAAGGGGGCTAGACCTTCAATGGCGGCTGCAATCAGGGTGTCAGCGCCCTCCCTGGTGTAGGCAAAACTGCCGGTGCGCTCCATGATCCGGGTAACCCTGCCGATGTTTTTTATGCGAATCTCTGGGGTTGAGGAGAGCAGGTCATTGATGAGGTGACGTTCCTTGTCGTCACAATTTTCTAAGGTGTGAATCAGGGGCAAGGTCATCTTGCCCTCACTGAAATCATTGCCAACAGCCTTGCCGGTTTTGCCGGAATCTCCCTGATAATCAAGGAGGTCATCCACCATCTGAAAGGCCAGACCCAGGGCGTCGCCAAAGATGCGGATGGACTCGGTCTGTTCCGGGGTGGCTTCGGCAAATATGGCACCTACCTCACAGGCGGAACCGATTAGTGCCCCAGTTTTGCCCCGGAGAATGGTGAAATAGTTCTCCTCTGAGAGGTTAAAATCACTCACCGTCTGCATCTGCAGAAATTCAGCGTCAATCATTGCCTCTGTGGCATTACCGATTATGGCAAGAATATCCTCCCCACCAATGGTTCCAGCCATGGTCATGGCCTTGGTGTGCAGGTAGTCTCCGGCGAGTACGGCGGTGGTTTCATCCCACACCCTGTTGGCTGTTTTCTGGCCCCGTCTGGTGCCTGAGTGGTCAATTACGTCATCGTGCAGGAGTGAGGCGGCGTGGAGAAATTCGAAGATGGAGGCCAGGCGATATAGATCCTCTGGGGGGGTAATGTCTGCCTCTTTGGCAATGTCGTCCGGCATTCTGGTGAAGGCCACCAAACGACCGGTGAGAATAGTGAGCAGGGGGCGGATGCGTTTGCCACCATTCATGACCCCGTAGCCTATGACCTCGGCCAGTAGCGCAGACTGGATTGATTCGAATTCACGCGCCATGGTGGCGTTGACCGCTTCTATTTCCGGGTGTAATTTTTGTAAAAGTGTTTCTTTGTTCATGAATAGGCCTGTTAGTTACTGTTGTTCAAAAAAATCATGCACCTTGTCGATTTCACGAATAACGGGTGATGCCGGAATGGATTTTAAAAAGATCCTGCCGTAGGCTTTGCTGGTCAGACGTCCGTCTAGGATTGCTAGAATTCCCCTGTCGCTAGAGCTACGCATTAAGCGGCCAAGGCCCTGACGCAGGGTGAGGACGGCGCGGGGAACCTGAAAATCATAAAATGGGTTGCCCCCCTCTTTTTTGAGTTTTTCTATTCTGGCATTAATAACAGGATCAGATGGAACCTCAAAGGGTAATTTGTCGATGATGACGGCTGACAACGTCTCGCCCTGGACATCTATCCCCTCCCAAAAGGAGGAAACGGCGAGTAGGACGGAGTGGGTCTCTTCACGAAAGGCCTCAAGGAGTTTATGCTTTGAAGCCTCACCCTGCATAAAGACCGGAAAGGGTAGGTGGTTGCTCAGCGATCTATACATATATTCCATGGCCTTGATCGAGGTAAACAGTACCAGTGCCCGTCCCTCGGAGGCCATGAGGATACTTTCGATTTCCTGCCGGGCGGCTTGGAAGAAATCACGGTCAGAGGGGATGGGGAAACCGTTTGCTGGCAGGTATAGTTTGGTGCGGTTCGGGTAATCAAAGGGGGTGGGCAGGGTGAGGCTTTTTGTGCTATCGTCAAGGCCTAAGCGACCAAAGAAATATTTGAAATTTCCGCCGGTGGTGAGGGTCGCCGAGGTGAAGACGATGGATTTTACTTCGTTATAAAAGGATTGATTCAGGTCCCTGGCGATATCAATGGGCGAGGCGGTAAGCGCCACTGTTTTCGGTTTGCGCTCATACCAGTAGACATAGGAATCGTCAGGCTCGATGGTGAACTGCTTCAAGGCTGAACGGATATCCATAACCCGTTTGCTAAAGGCTTTCCATGACTCGTAACGCAGGGCAACAATTTCAAGCTGGTCGGCCAGGGTGTCGAGGCGGGAGGCGAGGATGTCAGCCTCCCTTTGCCATATCTCAAAATTATCTTCGATGAAATTCTGGAGTGGAAATCGCCCCTTCTCAAAGGGGAAGATGGTGGCAAAACGGCTGGCCTGCTCCCCTAGTGACCGGCTGATGCCAACGGCCTTCTCCTGTTCCTTATCGCCGACAGATTCTTCGTTTTGCCGTTCAATGTCCTGTATCAGGTCTTTGATCTGGTAATGACTAAGGCCAATGCCGAAATAACGGGTGGCAACATTTTCGATATGGTGGGCCTCATCGAAAATTACCGATTCGTAACGGGGCAATACCTCGCCAAAACCATAGCGACGCAGGGCAAGATCAGAAAAGAAGAGGTGGTGGTTGACGATAAGGATTCGGGCCGCCCCCGCCTCTTTACGGATGCGGGTGACAAAACATCGGCTGAAATCGGGGCAGTTACTACCAAGGCATTGGTTGGTTGAGGCGGAGATTTCACGCCACAGGGGGGAGTTGTCCGGCAACCAGTCAAGTTCGGCGCGGTCGCCAAAGGTGGTCTTGTCGGTCCATTTCTGCAACTCTTCCATGGGCAGGTTGCGAAACATCCGGATCTGCGGGCTGGCCACCAGTTGATGGTAGCGATATATGCAGAGGTAGTTCTGCCGCCCCTTTATGCATATAGCCTCAAGGGTTGGGTCTATGTGTTTCCTGATGAAGGGGATTTCTTTGTTGAGAATCTGTTCCTGGAGGTTGATGGTGCCAGTGGAAATAATGATCTTTTGGCCACTGAGTACCGCCGGAATGAGATAGGCCAAGGTTTTGCCAATGCCGGTTTCGGCCTCCACCGCAAGTTTCTTGCCAAGCTCAGGCTCATGGCCCCACGGGTCATCCTGGTGGAGGATGTCGGCAATGGCAGTCGCCATCTTGGCTTGCCCTGGTCGGGGTTCAAAACCCTCGAGACTTTTGGCAAGTAATCCATTGGGGCTGAAGATCTCTCTGGTTTCGTCGCCAAGGTCGAAGGAGAGGGAGTCGTCTAATTGCATGTGTTGGGCCGGCTTGAGACAACGGCGAGGAGGCTGTTTGGCATGCCCTGCATACTCTTTTTTGGGAGGTTGCAGAGTTTGCTGACCAGGCTGGGGATATCTTTTTCGAGCAGGTAAATTTCAAGGGCCGGCGGCCCACATCTTTTGGCTGGGAGATGGCTTGGCCAGAGCGTGGTCTGTTCTATTTGGGCCGTCCATTTTCCGGCGTATTGGCTAAAATCAGCAAGGCTAACTTCTTCAGTAAGCCCCTTGGTGCAAACAGCGTGAAGGGCTGTTTTGAGTTCAGTGAGCCACTGGTCGTTTTCGGTACACCACTGTTCTTTTTTTGCCGAAAACTCGTCAGGGCTTGCGGCGCAGTTGGGTAGAGGTAAGCGCAGGAGGCGCACGGGACGTTTGCCGGTCATGGCCTCGTTAATCTCCATAAATGGCTCCGCCGCATCCGGGCTTAAACAGTGGAGGGCGTCAAATGGCTTATTGCCCTGGCTAAATAATTGTCCCCAGGCCTTAATGAGAGATTCAACCCGCATGGGCATTCTGTTTGGCAGTGCGCTGTGCACGGCATGGAAGATATCCTGAAAATCTTCCTCCCCTTTCAGGTCACCGAGCATATCTTCCTGGGCATCTTTAATCCGTTGCAGGCTGTTATGCACCTCCTGCTCTTCCTTTCGCAAAATTTCAGCAAGTTTTAACAGAAGCCTGGCCTGCCAGAGTTGGGCATACTCTTTTACTTCAGCGGGAGTTTTCTTTGGCAATTGCTCGCCGTGGACGGCTGTGATAATGTCCCGCACCGTGTCGTCATTACGGGTTTCGAGGTATTCGAGAGCAAGGGATGACATCTGGCCCTGGTAGAAGGCGGTCTCGTTGCCTTTAAGTTCGCTAAGAAGTTGATTGAAACGTTCAGCATCATTACCCAAAGGGGCTGGGTCGTAGGCGGAGCTTAAGCTGTCTGCGGACTCGGTATCTGCAGTTGCTGTGATGTGGGAAACCTCGTCAAACAGCAGACTTTGGCCCAGAATCTCCAGATTTGGCAATGTTGTTTCGGGGAAATGGATGGCGTGCAGGGTAGTCATTGGCTTTTCTGTTTAGAAAGTAGGGGAAAGATGGTAAATGGATTGATTAAAAGAGGGAAGACTAGAGAATGTAAAGAAAGTATCGGAAAGTAAAGAAGGGGGATGAGGTTGTTAACTTCTTTAACTTCTATACATTCTTTTATTCCTGTTCTTCTGCCGTGCAACGATACCCTTAATCGAAGAAAAAATGAATACTAAAGACAAAATAAGTTTATTCCTATTGGTCTGTTTCTACGGCTTGCTGGTGTTATTTAACGTTCGCTATGTTCCCGGTGATCTTTACCAGACCTTTATTGAAACGGCGAGTAATGTCCTGACCCTTGCGGCAGTGGCGGTTGCCATGACTCTGGCGGTTGTGTCGGCCATGCAGAAGGTGGTGGGGCAGCGTCTGCCATGGGATCGGGTGTTGCGGTTCTATCTATTCTTTGCCATTTTGATCTGGGCCTTTAATATGATGTATTATCATTTTGACGGGGTTGAGCGGGCGAAACAGGAGGCTGGGCGGGTGGTGCCTGGGCAAATAGTTCAACAATCGCAGTTCTAAGACGAGGGTGGCATAACGATGTTTTATCTTAAGTTGTTTGAGACATTGTAAAAGCCTGATGTTCATTATTTGCTTGTTGGAGGGCTTGCCATGAATTTGCATGGAGTGCCACGTATGACAATGGATGTTGATTTGATGATTACTATGGACGCTGGGAATATTGAGAAGTTTATTAATGTAGCGCAGGACTTACAGTTACAACCTGTCTGTACAGCCACTTGATCTTGCATTGTTGCTGAAGCCAGAGAGACGCAGTGAATGGGTCAATGATAGGAATATGATTGCTTTTGCTCTGAGCTCCCCAAAACCTGAAGAGCCAATTGTTGATATTCTCATCGATCCACCCATCAATATGCCGGACGCTTTGGCTCGTGTTGTCTATCGGGACCTGGGGGGTGGGCGTGTTGCCTTAGCATCTATCGAGGACATGATTACCTTGAAGATAAAGAGTGGTCGAGTGCAGGATTTGGCTGATGTTGAACATCTTGAGCAATTAGTAAAATCCATGGAGGAATGATGATATCACATGAAAAGCAGACTGGCGGTTTTTATTATACTGTCACTGAAGAGCAGTTAAAAATGTTTGCGGGGCTTACATCGTTACAACGCCTTGCCTGGGTCGATCAGGCAAGGCTCTTCACGTTATTGGCCCGTACTCCGGAGACTGCAATTCGCCAGGAACGATTGCGGTGTGGTGATAGGATTGTTTGAGAAATAGTCGTGTTGTTGTGCTTAAATGTTTGCGCCTTTATGGTCTGGGTTTCAAAATGGCATCTGAGAAAAAAATAGAACAGGCAGTACAGTCCCTGTCCGGGGTGCGGATTGTCCTTGTGGCCCCTAAATATGCTGAGAATATCGGTTCTGTGGCGCGTATCGCGCATAATATGGGGATTGGCAGGCTTGTGGTGGTGGCACAGGATGCTCCCTCGCCTGAGGACATGGCACGCACGGCAACCCATCATGCCAAATCGGTGTTGGCTAATATGCAGATTGTGGCAACCCTGGCCGAGGCGGTGGCGGATTGTTCCTGGGTGGTTGGTGCCACTGCCAGGCAGGGACGGGGGCGGTTTTATCTTGAAAACCCTCGGCGCATGGTGGCAGGGATTCTGCCCAAACTTGCTAAGAACAAGGTGGCCCTTGTATTTGGTCCGGAAGATCGGGGGCTGACCAACGAGGATCTGAGCTATTGCAATAGTGGTGTGACGATTCCCACGGCAGATTTTAGTTCCATCAATTTGGCTCAGGCGGTGGGACTTATCTGTTACGAACTGTTCTCAGGCTTGATGAAGGAGTCGGCAGATACTCCGTTGACGCCATCCCTGGCCTCCTCGCAGGTTTTGCAGAATCTCCGTGGGGAGGTGAAGGCGACTCTTGGGGTGATTGGCTATTTGCAAGAGACGGATGTGGAATACTGGATGCATCAATTTACCCATTTTGCCAACCGGATCGGTTTGCTGGCCAGGGAAGTCAAGGTCATTAAGGGGATTTGTCGGCAGGTGCAATGGCTTGCTGATGGCAGGCCTGGTAAATGACAAAAGGCTTACCCCTTACAGAATAAGCCTTTTGTTACCTTGCTGCCCGTTAGGGCATTCGTTGAAGCAACAGGTTGGGGATATATTTTTTTACAGGCCTCTTTTTACAGGCAAGCATTGCCTTTTTGCCTTTGGCCTTCAGGGTCTTGCGCAGAGGTGATTTACGCCATTTTTTCAGAAGTTGTTTCCTTAAAAGGGTGAGCTGCTTTTTCTGTGGGGCAACGGCGCGCATAAGTCTTTGCAGGTGGGTCTTTTTTTTCTTTTTGGGAATGAGTGCTGTGATTACTGTTGGAATCTTCATTGGCAATGTCCTCCTGTACTTTTGTGAACGGAATATATGTGAAAGCCCCTAACTGTTTTAGGGACTGCTGTTGTCCTCTTGGTGTAGTTAATGAGGTTGACTCCTGTGATTAAGTTCCAAAATAAAATTACTCAACTTTTCCGCTTGGAATATTGTTCTGTTATTGTGATATTATTCATAGTGTTCTACCGAAGCTAATAATGTTGAATCCAGAATCCAGAATCCAGAATCCAGAATCCAGAATCCAGAATTCTGAATACTGACTCCTGACTCCTGACTCCTGAATTCTGAATCCTGATATAAAATTATCTTAGACGAAAAAATAAGCATCAATCCGGAAAAAGGCAAAAAATATGCTCCAGAGTTCCCGAGATCTGCGGACAGAAAAATTGATACTGCGTGGTGGTCTTGCCGAGGATGTCCGTGTCCGCAAAAGTGCGCAGGTGGTGCAGTATCTGCATACGATTCCGGCTTATAGGCAGGCTGGAACTATTTTGTTCTTTGTGAATTTCCGCTCTGAAGTTATTACTACGCCGGAGATTGAGCTTGCTTTGGCTAAGGGCAAAAATGTCTGCCTGCCCCTGACTGTGGTTGAACCAAGGGCGCTTGTGGTTTATCAGGTGGGGAGTCTTGAGACTGATTTGCAACCAGGCTACCAGAATATTCCTGAGCCAAATCCTGATAGGTGTGAAGAGGTTGATCCGGCCCGCCTTGATGTGGTGATTGTCCCCGGTTCAGTTTTCGATAGGCGCGGCGGACGGCTGGGATATGGAGCTGGTTATTATGATCGCTTTCTTGCCAATATGGCGCCCCAAGCTATCCGGATTGGTGTTTGTTTCGGGGTGCAGTTGGAAGATAAAATTCCCCTTGAACCCCACGATGAGTTGCTCGATTTTATCGTTACTGAGGATTGTGTCCACGAGTGTTTTCGTGGTACTACTTTTTAGTCTCAGGAGGAGCCTCGGAGTTTTAGAGATATTGTTCTGGGGCTGTAGCTGTTTTGGGAATGTTTTTAAATATTGAAAAAATTCAAACCACCAGTGGAAGGGGTCTCACCGGCTTGCCTATCCTGTGGTTAAAAAGAAGAGAATCCTTATGAGTCTCACAGCAATTTTTCGTGATGATCTGTATCTTGAGCATGACCCCGGTCAGACCCATGTCGAGAGGCCTGATCGTTTGCGGGTGATTTATAATGAGCTGGATAATCCCGATGTTGGCGGGCAATTTGTCTTCCCCCCCATGCAGCCTGCAACATGGCAACAGCTTGGTTTAAATCATACCAAGACCCATATTGAGCGGATCAGCCAGACTGATGGTAAGACCTATGATGCCCTTGATGGTGATACCACCACCTCGGCCCAGTCGTATAATGCCGCCCTTCTTGCCGCCGGAGCCGTGATCTCCGGAATTGATCTTTTAATGAAGGGTGAGATTGATAATGGCTTTTGCCTGGTGCGGCCTCCGGGCCATCACGCCGAAGGCGACCAGGCCATGGGTTTTTGCCTGTTTAATAATATTGCGGTGGGAGCCAGGTACTCCTTGAAGGAGCTTGGTCTTAAAAGAGTGCTTATTCTTGACTGGGATCTGCATCATGGCAATGGTACCCAAAACTCTTTTTACGATACCGACGAGGTACTCTACTTTTCCATCCACCAATTCCCCTACTATCCAGGCAGTGGTGCGGTGACCGAGACGGGTAAGGGGCGTGGCGCGGGGTACACCGTCAATGTCCCTCTGCCACCAGGGCCTGGGGATGAGCATTATGCCCGGATCTTTAATGAGATTTTAGCGCCGGTGGTGCGCCAATACAAGCCTGAGCTTATTCTTGTCTCAGCCGGGTACGATACGGCGCTTAATGACCCTCTAGGCGGGATGAATGTCACGGCCAATGGTTTTGCCTATCAGACGAAAAAGGTGCTTGAATTGGCTGAGGAGGTGTGTGGGGGGCGGATGCTCATGACCCTTGAGGGAGGCTATGATCTTCAGGGTCTTGCCAACGGAGTGCTGGTTAGTTTGGTCGAGCTTTTGGGACGTACCACCCTGAAGGACGAGTTGCTTAAGCAACTGCGCTCCACCACCATTCCCTTCCCTGCTATTGATGAGGCCAAGGCGGTGATTGGTAGAAAATTTGATTTGGGCCTATAGTCCTATTGAAGTTCACCGTTTTCGCGGGTATGTTTGCTGAGAATTGAGAATTGAGAATTGAGAATTGAGAATTGAGAAAAATATAACGAGATAGAATTATGAGTGTTTCACGAGCAGATGTTGAGAAAATAGCAAGTCTTGCAAGGCTTGAATTATCCCCGGCTGAGATGGATGTCATGGCCCGGGAGATGGATACAATTCTTGGCTATGTGGCCAAACTTGACGAGATTGACGGTACCAATATCAAGCCCACCACCCATGTCCTTGATATTGAGAACAGCTTTAGGGATGATGTGGTCAAGCCGTCACTAAGTCAGGAGGAGGCGCTTGCCAATGGCCCGGATCAGAATGGCGAAGCCTTTGTGGTTCCCCGTATTATTTAAGAAAAATCAGAATTGCGGATGGGTGTGAATTGGAGTGAATAATATTCGCCCGTTGCGTGGTTTGTAAAAAAAATAAAGAGAATAAGATGGATGTAACAACTTTAACTATCCATGCCGCCAAGGAGTCCCTTGATAAAGGGGAGATGACTTCGGTTGAATTGACCCAAGGCGTACTGGATCGTATCGACACTGTTGAACCACAGGTGCAGGCCTTTATTACCAGAACTTCGGAAGAGGCCCTTGCCCGTGCGGCTGAGGCCGATGGTATGCGCAAACGGGGTGAGGGTGGCGCTCTTTGTGGGATTCCGCTGGGTATTAAGGATGTGATCTGCACCAAGGGTATTAGAACCACAGCAGGTTCTAAAATTATCGAAAACTTTGTGCCGCCCTACGATGCCAGCGTGATGGGAAAACTGTACGCCCAGGGCGCGGTATGTGTGGGGAAGCTATCCATGGATGAATTTGCCATGGGTTCCGGCAATGAAAACTGCGCCTTTGGTACGCCCCATAACCCTTGGTCTCTGGAGCATATCTGTGGTGGCTCCAGTGGCGGTTCGGCGGCTTCTGTGGCGGCTGGACAGTGTCTGGCCTCACTCGGTTCCGACACCGGTGGCTCCATCCGGCAACCTGCCTCCCATTGCGGGGTGGTGGGGATTAAGCCAACCTATGGACGTGTGTCCCGTTTTGGCTTGTTGGCCTTTGCCTCATCACTTGATCAAATTGGCCCCCTTACCCGTGATGTCACTGATGCCGCCATTATGTTGAACTGTTTGGGCGGACATGATCCCAAGGATTCAACCTCATCCAGGGCAGAACATGAGGATTATACCACGGGACTTATATCCGGCATGAAGGGGTTGACCATTGGTGTGCCCAGTGAATATTTTGGGGCAGGACTGGCGCCAGAGGTGGATAAGGTTATTCGTAACGGTATTGCTGTGTTGCAGGATGCTGGAGCCGAGGTGAAGGAAATATCCCTACCCCATACCGAGTACGGTGTGGCGGCCTATTACATTATCGCCCCTGCCGAGGCCAGTTCAAATCTGGCGCGCTACGATGGTATCCGTTATACCCACCGTGATATGGACGCCGACAGTCTGCTCGATGTGTACCGGTGCAGTCGCTCCCAGGGTTTTGGTAAGGAGGTGAAACGGCGTATTCTCCTTGGTACCTACGCTCTGTCCTCCGGTTATTACGATGCCTACTATAAAAAGGCCTCCCAGGTGCGAACCCTCATTGTTGAAGATTACCGCAACGCCTTTAAAGAGTGCGATGTGATTGTCAGCCCCGTCACCCCAACTCCGGCCTGGAAGATTGGTGAGAAGGATAGTGATCCGTTGTCGGTGTATCTCTCCGATCTTCTGACCATTCCGGCAAATCTGGCGGGTGTGCCAGGTATGTCCGTCCCCTGTGGATTCAGTCCGGATGGGTTGCCCATCGGTATGCAGTTACAGGCCGCTCATTTTGCAGAGAAGACCCTGTTGCAAACCGGATTTAATCTCGAGCAGGGCCTTGGAATACAGGGGAAGCGGCCACCGTTGTAAAGTTTGTTTTTGTAGTCAGTAATGTTCGGTTAGAGAATCGAAGCCCACGTTATCTGCACAGGCCTAAATGCCGATAAATATGTTATTTGTCATACGCTTATGACATAAAATTTCTTCATTAACCTAGGAAATACTGCGAAACTTGCTGAAAGGCGCTTCGATAAACAACATATTTATTGTTTCTGCTTAGGGTTAAAACCTTCGCCTTTCGGAGTATTGTCCCTCACTTACCGGGCGGATAACAGCGAAGAGGTGTCTATTTTACTAGCAGTCGTCGCGTTGCTACTGTTTTCTTTGAACGTCCAACATCGAACGTCCAACATCAAATATGGAAACGCTACGCTTATCTCAGCGGTGGAAGTTAGATGTTAATTTATTTGTTGTACTGTTGATAAAACCGGCCTGTGGCGGTGATGGACTTCTCGAAGTCTCGTTGCCCTCGCTAATCGGCCCGCATTTTAACCCACCTGCTTGAGCGGGTGGTAGTTGAGTCTCCGTAAAAGTTAAACCGGATCCTACTGATTTGGGGTGATTTTTTTTGCCACAGACTCCACGGAAGAATAGGTCTGTGCTTTTTTTGGATTCTGTGGCAGTTTTGTTTCTGGTCATTTAAGAAAAAATTAGAGTAAAATTATGAAATTACAAGTCAGTGACAATATAAAGACCCTTATTCCCTATCCCCCCGGTAAGCCGTTAAAGGAGCTTGAGCGGGAGTACGGGGTGACTGGTTCCATTAAAATGGCCTCCAATGAAAATTCGTTGGGGCCATCCCCCAAGGCGTGTAAGGCCATTGCTGAATGTCTTACCGGACTCCATCGCTATCCCGATGGCAGTTGCCATTATTTGGCTGAGGCCACCGCGAGAAAACTTGGTGTGGCCCAGGATGAACTGGTGTTTGGTAATGGTTCCAATGAGGTGATTGACTTTTTGGTCCGTGCCTTTGTCACCGCAGGCTCCGAAGTTATCACCAGTCATCCGTCTTTTTTGGTTTATCAGACCATGGTGCAGGCCAGGGATGGGGTCAATATTGTTATTCCCCTAAAGGATATGGGCCACGATCTTGATGAGATCGCTTCTAGGATCACACCTAAAACAAGCCTTATCTTTCTTGATAATCCGAACAACCCCACGGGTACGGTGTTTGATCAGGCTACTTTTGAAACTTTTCTTGCCAAGATCCCGGAAACGGTTGTGGTGGTGCTTGATGAGGCGTATGTGGACTTCGTTGATGAGAATATTCGTCTCGATGTTCGTCAGTATATCCATAATAATACCCCGGTGGTGGGGCTACGCACCTTTTCCAAGGCCTATGGGATTGCTGGGTTGCGGGTGGGTTTTGGCATTATGAATTCTACTATTGCCTCATATCTGCACCGGGTGCGCCAACCTTTTAATGTTAACGAACTGGCCCAGGTCGGGGCCTTGGCCTGTCTTGCTGATGATGAGCATTATCATAATACCATGGATATGACCCGTGAGGGGATTGCCTGGCTTACGGGTGAGATTGAACAGCTGGACTGTTATGTCTTTGCAACCCAAACTAACTTCTTTTTGGTGGATGTGGGCTGTGATTGCAAGGATTTGTATGAGAGGATGCTCCATCTCGGAGTCATTATTCGCCCCATGGCAGCCTACGGATATGGTTCCTATATTCGTATTACGGTGGGGACCGAGGTAGAGAACAGGCGTCTTGTTGAGGCCTTGGGCCAGGTGCTTTATGATATTCGGGGGCAATCATAATGGCCACGGTTATCACCATTGATGGCCCGTCCGGTGGCGGTAAATCCACTGTGAGCCGGATGGTGGCGGCTCGGCTGGGGTACGCCTATCTTGATACGGGTGCCATGTACCGGGCGGTTGGTTTGCACGCCAGAAACAGGGGTACGGATCTTGATGACGAGGCGCAGGTGCAGGAGATGCTCGATTCGGCTGAACTCTCGCTGACACCCGTAGATGGTGATACCCGCGTTTTGCTCTGTGGCGAGGATGTAAGTGAGGCTATTCGTAGTGCTGAAATGGGGCTTGTGGCCTCGCGCATCTCGGCCCTCCCCCTGGTACGGGCCAAACTCACCGAATTGCAACGGCAGATTGGTGCCAGGGGTAATGTTGTTGCCGAGGGACGGGATATGGGTACCGTGGTGTTCCCCGATGCCACAGGGAAGTTCTTTCTCATGGCCTCGGCTGATGAACGGGCGCACCGGCGCGTAGAACAGTTGGGTGAACAGGGAGAGACTATAAGTCACGCCGAGATTTTGGCCCAGATTGAGGCCCGGGATCTGGCTGACTCGACCAGGGCACTTGCCCCGCTTAAACCCGCATCCGATGCAGTGATGATTGACTCCACCTCCATGGCTGTTTCCGAGGTGGTGAACTTTATTGTAGATCAGCTTGCAAAAAAATAAATTTCATTCCATCATATTCCTATGGTTTTGAACTATTTGCCCTTTTTAGATGTAAGGAGAACCAATGGATCGTGATGGCCGGATTATGCAGCGCAAGGAGCTTGTCTTCTATCTGGAGCTTTTTGCTACGGAAACAGGGGAGAAGCTTGGTCGTTTGGTGGATTTAACCACCCGGGGTTGTAAGGTGGTCAATGTTGATGGTTTTGACTCCGGAGCCGTCATGGCACTTACCGTGATGCTTCCCGACAAAAGGTATGGGGTGGAAAAACTCTCCTTCAATGCTATTTCCCGCTGGTCGGAGCCTGATGTTAATCCTGATTATCTGGTTACAGGCTTTGAAATAATCCGTTTAGGGGCCAGGGAACGAAAAATTGTCCGAAAACTGATGGCTCAATTTGGCTTCAAAGGTGAGGTGACGTGAGTTTTCTAAAAGGTCTTGGTCGGCGGAGATCTGACAGGGTGGCGCGATGATGGGCGATGATGAACCAAGAATTATTAAGCGTCGTCATCTTGTCTATTACCTTGAGGTGTATAACGCCGACACGGGTGATCTACTTGGCAATTTGGTGGACATCACCACAAGGGGTTGCAAGATTGTCAGTCGCAGCCCGATTTCTCGCAATCAAACCCTGATGCTCAGGCTTGTTTTACCGGAGGGGTTC